>NZ_JBZADF010000003.1:0-37376 GCF_058216655.1 Enterococcus sp. DJ147D b | reverse complement strand
GCGTGACTTGCACGCGCAATCGTATCTAATCGACCAAACAACATGATTAAGAAAAATAATAGACAGGCTAAGACAACATAAAAAAAGAGCGTCAACTTATTTTCGACTGATTTCTTCGCAAAACGAATCGTCCGAACTTGTCCTTCCAATTCTATTTGTTCGCGACTTGCTTTTTTCCCCTTTTTTAGAATAGATTTCCGTGGCGCTTTTTGTTTGACCTTAACCGACACCTTACTCATGATTGATCCCATACCGTTCGATTAAATGTTTAGGCAACGTTTCTATGATAATGACCTCGTTAACAACCGCTCCTGCGCCTTCCAAAAATAGGAGTGCTTCTTTATAGTTTTGATCTTTCAACCTCAACACACCTATAATTTCTGACTTAAACAAACGACTGCCGATCACGTAGTGCTTATTATAGATACGCCATAAAATAAAAAGCGCCACCTGAATTGCAGGGCGCTCTTGGCTGAAGTTTGTTGTGTATTCTTTTTTTGAGTTTAAATCTTGTTGGTAATCTACCATCCTTACCCCTCTTTTCTTATTTTGCTTAAAAATTGTTGAATTTCTATTTTTTTCGTGCCAGTATATTGTTGCTCTTGCTTCACAATAGTTGGTACTTCTGTTAACTGATACTCTTGAATGAAGTGTCTATTTTGTACTTGATTCAGATTGACAAAAACAAGGTCATGATACCTAAGCTTTTGCCGAAACAGCATAGGAAACACTTGTTGACAATCTGAACAATCATCTTTATAAAAGACGATGATCTTACCATCTGTTTGTGCACTGGTAATGGTTATTTGTTCTTCTCTTATATGGCGTATGACTGCTTTTTCCCCAAAAGTAAAGCAAAACCCAAGTACTACTGCTACTAAAATAAGTAAAAGTTTCTTAGTCTTATTCATCTTTAATTCCTACAATCACCGTTTCTAAAGAAACAATCTGTTTATCTTTCGTATTGTAGCTAACTCGAAGCAAATCAATCGCGCTATTCCACTCTCCTTCAGTTAACTTACTTTTATATTTAACGTGAACAAGTCCTTCTAGGATACTTTCTTCCTCTGTTCCTACGTAGATGTTAATATCTTCTATTTCAGACGTCACTCCGTTAGAATCTGTGTAATCACCTGTTTCATTAAAGAATTTATCCACTAGCTCTTTAGAAAAATGAGTAACTAACTCTTCTTGCCGATCCTTGAACGTTTTAGGCGTAAAATCGTACAACGTAGTAAACACCTCTGTCACTATTTCTTGAAAATCAGTTGTAGTACTTACCTGATTGTCAGTTTCAGCTGTACTTTCGTGTTCTTTTGCTTCTTGGTCACTTGAACGTTCACTACTCACTATTGATTCTTTTGTTTCTAATTCATTGATTTGCGTTTCTAAATCTCTTGATTGTGTTTCCAATTTTTTAATTTTCGTTTCATATGATTGAATGAGTTGATTTTGCTTCTTATTTTCGGCTGTTAATTGATAGTTTGTTGCCTTTTCTTGAAAATAAAGTCCTCCCATACCTGCTAAAGCAAGCAGACTAATTGTGACAATCAATGCACCTATGGTTTTGATTGATTTCATTTTTTACTTTCCACCTTTTTTACTGGTCTGGCATAACAAATATCTCCCCCACTGAGTAACGAGCCAAAAGAAAGGTTAATTTGTCCTTCTCCTACACCATTTTTTTGCATACCACCTTGTTCAATGATTTTTGTCGTTTCTCCATGCCAATCTTCTGCTAATATCGCTGTATGACCATTATTACCCACTCCTGCACCTTGATTCACAATAATAATGTCACCAGCTTTTGCACTTGATTCTGCTACTTCTTCCAGCCATTCATGACTCCCTCTAGCATCTGCTGTCATACTACCAGTGAACCACCCTACATTTTCAGGTACACTATAGCCTGCTTTAGCTAATACTAACCATACAAAGCTAGAACAATCTGCATATCCATATTTATCTATATATTCTACCGTGCCAAATTGTGTGCGTTTTGGTTGAGAGTAAGTAAAATAACCAATCAGGCTTTTGGCCACATCTAATACTTCCCCATCCGCAATAGTACTAGTCGTTCCACACGTTACCGCATTTGCCTCATTAGAAACCGCATTATCTAAAATTCCATTAGATATTAAATCACCCGAGCCAATGACTGAATACCAATGGTCTGCATAGGCATAACGTTGATCTAAAAACCACTGTTCTGGATTTTGAGACATTCCTTCAAATTTCATTAACCATTCTTTTGCAGCTTCATGCACATCTGTTAGTTGAAAAATCTCTTTACTACTCGCATAGTAACTACTTGCCAGTTCCTGATCCAAATATTCTAACTGCAACCCCAAGTTAGTGACTTCTTTTCCTTTTTCACTTGCTAACGCTTCTAAATTTGTTTTACGGTTACCTAACCACTGCGCGAATCCTGTTGCACCAGAGCTTGCATTTACTGCAGCTGGATCTAATTGTGACTCCATTTGTAACGTTCCTAAAATGCCACTACCTGCTTGTGGTGTGGCATTATATTTCTCTTTCCAGTGCGCAAACATTGCCTTCGCATTTTCTTCCGTTGATTTTGAGTCAACATTCACAGTAATCGTTGATCCTGTATCAACACAACTCGTTTCGTCTTCTTGTCCTAAAATAGCGCCAATCGCACCACCAGCAAATATCGCAATGAATAGTACTAGTACTAGTGGCGAAAATAAACTGCTGAAGAACGAAAAAAAGACCACTTTCTTTTTCATTGTGGTCTCCTTACTTATTCGTTGTTAGTGCCATATTAGATACATTTATATCACTTGAAACTTGGTAACGACTAACTGCGGTTTCTTTTACTTTAAAGCTTATATTTTCAGTATTTCCTTTTGAATTTAAAACAAGATAGCTCATGTTGTATCCTGAGTCTGATGGTTCACTAGACAATAAATAAAAATCTGTTGCATCGTTGTCAGGGGATTCTAATTTATCCAACGTGCCTTCTGCCACATAATTCGTTAATTGTTTCTTAAAGTCCTTCTTATTGTCTACTTTTGCATAATATTTTGATAAGAACACTTCAGAAAAAGCTTGTACTTCATTTTGTGTAGTCTCTGTAATTCGTTGACTAGGTTTAAAATTTTCTACTACCTGATAGATTGACGTCGCAGATACAAATGTAAGAATACATAGACACAAAACAGACACAAAAGAGACAAACATGGATCGCCATATTTCTATTTTTTCAAGAGATAATTGGCCAAACTGTCCTTCAGGTAAAATTTTCTTCTCTTTTTTTGTTGACTGTAAGGGATTTTTCAATGTTTGTTTTTTCTTTTTTGGGGTAAGTAACGACTGATTCTGTGTCTCTTCCTCTTGTGTCTTCTTTTTCTGTGTCTGAGATTTTCTTTCCCTTGTTTGGCTATTTTTATTTTTCGGAAAAGCTTCGTGAATAGAATCCAAAAACTCTTGTGCGCCTTCTTCTTCCATATCAACTTCTTGTCGAATTGTTTCATCAATTTCTTCAAGTAAATTAAACTCTTGTTTTGGAAGATCCGTTGATGATTCAACAATCACGTCACCTTCATCAATTAATTGATACTGAATTTCGCTTTCTAATCCTTCTTCTGTTAGTTCTGCATTTGCACGTTGAAATAGTTCTAATGCTTTATCAATGTTAAATTCTTTATCTAACGGTAAATCCACATTATCTGTAGTTATAAATTTAATCTTCATTAGTTAACTCCTTTATGATTGTAATTTAACCTTGTATACGACTTTGTATGGTTTTCGATTGGTTAATTTCACTAGATACTCTGTATCTTTCATTGATACAAGATACCCATTTTCATCGGGTATATACTCCAGGCTAAATTGATTTCTCTTTACTTGAAAGTTCTTTTCTATAGCCCGATAAATTAAATGATTTTTTCTAGATTCACTATTATTAATAAAGTTTGTTAGCAAACAACCTATCGATAACCCTATAAGTATTCCAATAATTAGCATTTTTCCACTCCTATTTATCTTTTAGTTGATCCTTTGTCAAATTTATTACCTCTCCTATGAACCTCTATTTCCACTCACTCTTCTTAAACATTACGTGGAATAATTAACTTATTCTTGGGGACTTTCTCTTCATCCGATACAAAAAACTCAAAAAAACCTTGTTGATAGACATTTTTATTGCCTTTTTTATCATGAGTTTTTTCTTGACTAATCGATACTTTTTTATATTTCGTATCCCCATTGATTACCTGTTTTCCTCCAACTACACTAATATAAGTCTTAAAGTTGCTTTTAGTGATAAGCCCAATCACAGATACTTCAAATATGCTCTCTTCCGTCAATAATTTATTGCTAAATAATTCTGCAATCTTATTTATAGATAAACGAATGCTATATAGATTATCTTGTGGATCAAAATTCAATTTGACTTCCTTGCCAATTGTCAAATAAAGAATTTTTGCCCTTCTGTCTTCTTTTTCCATATACTTTTTCCTTCCGATTAAAATTTGCATCTGCCTTTATTGACTTATTTTATTGCAATCAATCGACTAAAGAGCCTTGTACAACTACTCGATTTGTCGTGTCATAAATATTTTCACATGTAATTAATGTAACGACTGCCTCGTCTTGATCTTCTAAAAGAGAAGCATCCTTATAATTCACAATATCTACAGACGTTGTTTGATAATGAAATGTTTTTCCAGATTCATTATTTTTCAAATAAATATCATCGCCTTCTTTTACCTTATAAAGTGAAGTAAACATTAGTCCTTCTTGACCCATGTTATGACTAGCTAATGCATAGTTTCCTTTACCCATCACAGAATTAGGAAAAATTGTTGTTGCTGCATACAACATTCTTTCGTATGTTGTACCTTCCAAAATGTTGATATTAAGGTTAATCGAAGGAATTTCAACAGTTCCAACATACATCGAATTCAGATCATCTACGTGCGCTTGCGCTTCTTCAATTTCTTCTAATGTTGGGCGATTCATAGCTTCGTAATCAGCAAAGCCATTCTCGTCTAACTCACTTACATCATTCGCTAATTGAATGCGCTCATCTGTATTCATATCTTTTCTTGTTTTTAGTACTTCTACTGCTTTACTAGATACTGTTTCTTCTGTTACTTGAACGTTGTTAGAATCTGTTAGTGTTTGATAACCTAAAAAAATACTTACTCCAAAAATACTAATCAAAGCAATAAGTGTTAAAACTTTTCCCTTTTTTGTTTTTAAAAATTTTTTCATATATTCTCCTTAAAAATAGAAGAAGAAGGAATAATTACTCCTTCTTCTTCCTGTTTTATTTCATTGCTTTATTTCTTGAAAAATTTAGCAAAACCAAATAATGAAACGGTTGTACCAGTAGCAGCCGCAACTGCTTTCAACACACCATTTCCTGAAGTTTCAGCTTTCGTTTCTGTACTCGCATCTACTCCTGTTTTAGGTAATGTTGTTGGTAAGACTTTTGCGCCAGTGTCTTCTTCAACAACGGATTCTTTTGGTGTTTCAGAAGGCGTCGTTTCAGGTTTTTTAGGCGTTTCTGGATCAGTTGGCGTTACTGGTTTTTCGCCTTCCGGAACTAAACGATCCACTTCGTTTGTGTCTTTTTCTTCATCGCCAATTGTTTCAGTTGCGACGTTTGGTACAATCGCATACCCATCTTCTTGTTCAAGTAATGAGTAGTCTAAATCTTTGCTTAATGTTCCGCTAAATGTTAAACGATAGTGTTTGCCTGCTAATAGTGAACTTTTTTCTTTCGATAACGTCCACTTGATCTGTCCTGTTTTACTGTCTGCAGTTAATGACCCTTCAGACGTAATATCTGTCCATTTCGCATCTTTCACATCAACTGTTTCTTTGTTAGTAGACGTATCTTTATCATTTTCAGAATCAACGTCTTCATCTAAAACTTTAATTGCTGAAATCAACGCATCAATATCTGTTTGTAGAACTTTATCTGATACATCTTCTTTCGCTAAATCTTCTTTTGCTGTGTCTGTGAACTCTTGTAGTGTCGCAATTGCTGTTTCGTCATAGTTCTCTGAATCAGCAAGATATTCTTCTGCTTTAACGATCCATTTGTTCAGCGTAACTTTTAAATCTTCATCTTCTACATCAGTCGTTGAGTTATCTACATTGCTGTTGCTTTCAGACACGTTGTCATCGGTCATTTCTACTTTGACGGAATCAGAATCAATATCAACATAATCTGAAACATTATCTGTTAATGAAAACTCTTTTCCAACGATTGAATACGGTGCTTGATTACGAATAGAATAGCTTACGCTATCACCTTTTTTTCCTTGTAACGCATCAGTTGTTTCTTCACCATTTTCGTCAACATTATACTTTTGTGGATCAGAATCGTAGTCTTTCACGATTGTGTCAGTTGGTGGTGTTGTCTTTTCTTCACCATCGATAATTGCCTTTGCTTCATTCGGGAAGTGATAGAAGCCATCCTCATTTAAATATTTAGACAAATCTGCACCAACTTTTACTTGTGCATCAAATTCAAAGCTGTATGTGTGAGCATAGAATTCTGAATCACTCATTGCATCATCTTTTGCAACAACATGAATCTCATTTCCTTTTGATAGATCATTAAACCAGCTTGAACGATCTGTTCCTGTTTCATCTACAATAGTGACATCTGAAACACGTTCTAGCTCAGGAATGACTGAATCGAATAATTCATATGATTTGTGATAGAATTTTTCAAGCTCACCGGGAATAATTTGATTGATTTTATAGTGATACACTTCTTTCATTTCATCTAAAGTGTTACTCGTTACATCTAATTCATCTGAATCAGAAACTAATTTAGTTGGAGCTGGCACTTCTGATTGTGCAGGTTTTACTGCCGTATTTCCTTGCCAAGCATATTCCCAATCATTTTCCTCTGTCCATTCTTTTGCGGGATCAGCATTTGTGCTGAATGTATAACTAAAATCAGATACATCTCGGAATAACACCGTAAACATGGCCCATGGATCCAAATCGTCACTACCTTCATTGTTCACTTCAGCAAACTTTTTCGAGCCATCTTCCAAAGTTTTTGTTTGTAACCAGCTGTCTGAAGAAACTAAAATACCATCGGATTTATCAACCATATCTTTATTGATCGTAACAGATTGTAACCAATCAATATCAGACCATGTATAGTAGCCAGTAAGCGGAATTTGTTCATTTGTACCAGCTTTTAAAAATTCAATATCAAACGTAATATCAACCATACGATTGATCCATGAACCGATTTGATCTTGTACATTCATCGCTAAAGTACCAATTTGACCTTGATCGTAGCCAGTGAAATCTTTTACCGTCATTTTCATATCAACATCTTGTCCGTTAGCTGAAACATGATGGTAAATAACTCCTGTCTCACCTTTGACAATATCCTTTTCAGAAATATGAATTCCACGACTACTCAAAGAACCATCTGGCTGTCGTAGGCCATCTTCCCATCCAGCACCAATCGTTTCAACGGTTGTTTTTCCTTCAATGAATCCAGCCGAGAAATCATAATCAGAAGAAATGATTGTTTTATCATCTACAATCGTAGACTCTGGATCATCGAGTACAGAAACATAATCACTTGAAGCAAACGAACTGATTGCTTTTTTTGCATCTGATTTTCCTAGTGCTTTTTCATATTTCGTTGGACTTTCTACTTTTTGCTCATTGCCTTTTTCTGCAAGTACAATAGTACTTGTTGTAGCAACACCTGCCACAGTCGCACCTAACACCATTGTCGCAGCAAGTCTTTTTTTCCATACCTTTTTTTGTTTATTGCTTAATTTACTCATTTTCCATCCTCTTTCTAAACCAAATTATTTTTATCTATATAAAAAAGGACATGAAATTCATGCCCCTTGTGTTTTACCTATTTATTTTTTGATTCATGGATCACCACGAATACGAATGTTACACTCATCTGTCATGTGTTCCTCCTTGCAAATAAAAAAGCAGTGAATGATTGATTCTCCGCCTTTTTTCTTAGTAATATTTTTATTTCACCTCTACGCAAATTCATTATTTAGAGTAAATAAAGTGAGCATAGAGTTCGATACCTAATTCAACTAGTAATCCAATAACCAAAAGACACATTATAACGAAAATAACGCCAACAATTTTATCGCATACATAAAGAATTTTTTTTCTCCTGTTTGACTCCTGAAAAAAATTAGCCAGGACGATAACCAAAACGGCACACATAAGTATTATCAACATTACAATTAATATTATCCCTATCAATTCCATCTATTTACCTCATCTAAGTGAGACTCATCAAATCGTCTATGCTGACAATCAAGTTCTAAAATTCTCTTCACTTCTTCTGCATTTGATTTACTATTAAATATCATATGTGGATAGAGTTCACTATCTATAAAAATTCCCCAATCACATACAATTTCTTTTACTTCGTAGTTCATACTATTCTCCTTTCTTCATTTAATTGCAGTACCTCGCTTATTTTTCACTAAACCTCTCCTTGTTCTGTCATCGTCATTACCTCTTCAAAGAATTGTTCTGCTTGTTCTTTTAGTTCAAAATATTTATAGAGTTGATTGCAGTAGTAAGGTTTTTGAAGTTTAGTAATACAGATACTCACTACAAATTCCTTCCCTTGTTGCATGAATAGAACCTCTGTATCTTTTCCAATCGCTTTTCTTGCCAGTAACATTGATGTTTCTTTCATCTTATCCTCCTTGAATATGACTAAACATCAGATTTATTTTTTATTCCATTCGTTTATGGTAAACTCGTTGGATAATGAATGTATACATTCATTACCATATGCAGGCGGAGTTGCTTGACGGAAACAGGCAACTCCATTCTTCAATATTCTGTTAGGTAGCGAGTGGTCTGCTACCTCTTTTTTATTTCACATCTACACAATATTTTGGTGGATGGCTGACTTTATCAATTATCAGATAAACATATTTCCCCTCGTGTTGCTCAAGAATGGAAAGAATATCATGACCGCCCAACTTAAATGTTTCTGTATTGAATCCCTCGATAGTCCATGATGAATATCCATACCAATTTTCTTGAAATTCCAACATTCCCATAGCATCAAGCAACACGTTTTCCTTTATCTCTTCAAATTTTGCTCTTTTATTTGAGGCAAATAGTTGCAGCTTTACTCCCTCTACGATATATTTTTCTGAAATACCACGTTCATAATCTTCATCATTATTAGAATCACGAAAGCCTAACTTTTCCAATGCATTACATATCAGTATCCGCAATTGACGTCCGTCATCTTCCCTTTCAACATCGGTAGAATCACGTTTAAGTAAAAAGACTTCCTCTTCATCTAAATTATTAGAAATCCTTACCCACCCTTTTATAATTTGCTCCATTTTCTATCTCCTTTCAGTTGGTAATATCTGTCGTTAGCATAGTTACCACTTAGCGTCTTTTTCATCTAAAATTTTTAATATATATGGGTCAGCTACCCTTATTTTTGCAAATAAAAAAAGCAGTGAATTATTCAATTCTCTGCTTAATAAAAATTATTTTTGTGTATTAGACGTTAATTTACTACGAGTTGACGATCAATTGTTGCTTTTCCTGTTGCATAATCAAATATTACTTTAGGTTGTACGTTAAACTCATAGACATTAAAGTCCAATGTTCCGTTTGTATCTTTTGCTTGTAGCCAATAACCTCTTGGCATCAACTCATCCCCACGAAAAATGGTAGTAATTTGATAAACAATTTTGTTTTCATTCATTTTTTGTGCATTACGAACCATTTCTTCATACTTTGTTTGTACTTTTTGATTTGAATAAGCTGTTTGTGTTGCTAAATTTTTAGGATTATCTTCGCTACCATCTTCACCTTGTACATAGTTTCCATCTGAATCAAAATTGAAACTCGACGTATACGAAAGTAGGTGCCCTCGATTATGAATGGTCTCGCCATCAATTGTTTTTTGATTCCAACCTGTTGGTTGCCATACTTGGCGTGAACGTCCTTCAGATTTCCCAAGGTTGTTCTTATCAATATAGGCAGTAACTGTGGTCGTTCGATTCAAATTATCTAAATCACCATAGTAGACACGATTTTCTGTCCATTCATTCGTATCTAGCGTACTCAGTCCATTGTTAACCTCAATGACTGCTGAATCACCACTAGAAAAATCAAGTGCGGATAGCTGTTGATAGACACTACTATCTATTTCATTACCTGCTAGGTTAGTTGATTGACCATTTTCTATTTCAACTGTAGGACTCGTAGTACTCGGTAGTATTCCCTCAGTGTTTGCTACTTCATAACCACCAAAAGCAAGTACGGCAATAGCTGTTATTAGTGCAGGAATTTTCTTATTTCTTTTTTTCTTCTTATTCATGATCTCCCCCAACTGATAGTCTAAATTTCTATTTTAACTTTTTTTATAGACACTAGAGATTAGCAACTTTTTCTAAAACCATTTCTATTTTACCTGACACCTCATCTTTCACGTAATTACGCTGAATTGTTTTTGGATCTTTTAATCTGCTAATTATTTGAAACTCGTTGATTTTTAAACTCTCTGAACACTCTTTGACACTTAATTTCTTTCTATGTTTTTCTTGCATTAGCTCTAAAATTTTTGTTTCCATACTGTTGACTTTTTTCATACTCATTTTTTTATTCCTCTCAATTTTTTGATTGTGTTTCTCTATGTCTAACTGATTGCAATTTTGTCATTTTGTCATTCTATTTCATCGAAGCATTGATATACTATTCAATTTAGTACATATTTGATCCTTTTGTTTGTTAGCTTTTAAGCTACTTTTTCTACAGGTTATTTTTTTCGCAAGGTTTCTAGCGTCAGCAACCTCAAACTCTCGAAAAGTAACACGGCTCCCTTAAATCTGATCATCGCACCTGTTCTTTTCTGTGTGTGCCATACCCATCAACATACCGCAAACTTCTACGAGCTCTAGCCGTACTCTTATAGGTGATTTATCCTTACTAAGCCCTTATTAGGCACGCTGATTAACTTAGTAAGTCCTGTAGTTATCCAATTTTCAATGTTCTCCCGAAAACTTCAAATTAGTTGACGTGTATTGTTCAGGGTTCGAAAACTACTTCCTTCACCAGCAACATAAGGCACATTATACTCTATGTTGTTTCGTGTCCGTGTTCTAATTTTGACTATTTCTTCGGTAGCTTTTAACCAGCTACTAGAATTTGCTAGTAAAAACTAACAAACAAAAGGATCAAGTATTTAACTAAAAATTTAACTGACAACTTTTTTTATATGCTGAATCATATCCTTATTCCAGTTATACAATTCTTTTTGTTCTAACTTTCGATAACTTTTCTCAGATTCTACTAAGAGTAACTTTCGATTTTTTAATTTAGCAAAATCATGATTTGAAATTTGTAAAGGTAAGTCAGAACATCCTCTGCAAGCAACTGTTTTCCCATCAACATAGATACTTTTTATTTGATCGAAAAATTTTTTAAGCTCGTGATTATTCGTTATTTCTTTAGTACTTATGACTGTGACTTTCCCAGAGTAATCGACGACTATTCTTTTCACTATTTGATTTGAATATTTAACATGCTGTCGATTGAATAAAACAAATTCACACGTAATTCTTTTTAGATCCATTGGTTTTAACTCCATTTTTGATCATCCTTTCTTTTTTGCACTGCTGGTCATTTGGAAACCAAGCAAACAAAAAAGAGGGGGCAATCACACATAAAGTGTAATTGCCCCCTCTTTAATTACAAATTTACTGCTCTCTTACGAGATACAGACACAAACATCATAGCAAGGAATTTTAGATTCACATAACAGATTATAAGCAACAAATCAGTTGTGGAATAATAAAAATTCTTGTAAAAAGAATCGTATTAACATAAAAACATGTTAATTTCTTAATAAATCTATGTTAGAATATGCCTGTTGCAGTTAAATCTGCAACCAAAAAAGGGCGTTTACCTCTCAGCGTGTGTGTTACGTTGATTGGACGGCTGTAATTCTATGACCTTCGTTAAGAGTTGGCGCTCTTAACTTAGCGAGAATTGCAGACGGTCGCCTTTTTTTGTTGTTTTGTTGCTTGGTTTCCAAATGACCAGCAGTGCTAACTGCTGAGTCAACAATTATTTTAAATTGATAATTTCTACAAATTCACAGTAGCATAACTTAAATTTTAAGACAAGCTTTTTCTTGAATAATTGTTAATTATTGAACAATCAAATAGTCAGCATTCCATTTTCTATCTTGTAGAAATCCTATATCTAATATGGCTTATTCATTACATAAAGCTTGCGAATAAGATTGACAATGAAGTTGTCATGTGTTGAATTCTTGACATCATTTTTAGTTCACCTCCGATTGAAAAATTCTTAGAAGTACTTCTGAAATAATTATATCAGATAAAAAAGGCTTTTTTTAAAATTCTCGAAAAACGGGACTAAAAGTCTGTTTTTCGACTAAATTTGATCAAATTTCAAAAAAAAGTGCTTTTTTTGCCCGAAAAACGGGATTTAAATAACTTGCATTATGTTTCGAGTTGTGATTTTTTTAATAAAATTACTCAGAAGGCATCTTTTCTTCAAAAACCGGCACACTTTTTCCAGCAACAATTTGTTCAAGTTGAAACTCAGCACCTTTTGCAAACACATCTTCATCAAGATTTTTCAGTGCTTCGATGTATGTCTCAGTTTCAGTGATTATTTTTCTGTCTAATTTTGTCGAAAGTGCTAAAAAATTTTCATTTATCTTCAACATAAGTTTAAATCGTAAATTTGGAAAATGTGTTAGAAACTCTCTCAGATCATCCAACGACTGTTGCGCAAGTTTTAGATCTCCATGCTCAGAAAAATCATCAAATACATTTGAGATAAACTCTCTTACAGCTTGTCTTTCTTCGGCAGTTACACTGAATAAATAACTTTTGTCGACAGGAATAAATGTTTGATACATTTTTTTCAAAAAACTATACGGAATTTCTCTTGCAGTTCCTGCAAGAATGTAAAATTCTACAGAACTTAGAACTTTACCTTTTCCGACATTTTCGACAATAAAAGCAATGCTATCCTCTGGTAATCCATCGAAAGGTTTTTTTTCCAGTTTTGGGACAATAAAGTTTTCTACTCGTATATATTGCAGAAAAGAACTTAAATTATCAAATCTTTTAGCTGTATAATAATTTACCATTTCTGTTGCCTTAATTCTCTCTGAATCTGGTATGTTTTGAATATATCTACGATATCGGGTAATCATTTTCTCTTTTTCTGTATCCTCTTGAATAACACCCATAAATTCGGCTAATGTGATTGCACAATAGTCACAAAAAAGAACTATTTCTTCAAAAGTTGGTTTGGTCACTCCACTTAGTACTCTCGTCAATCTAGAACGCAAAAATATTTTTTCGGCTATGAGTTCTTTCCCAGATATATTTTTTGCATCCATCACACGGGCAATTCCTAACTCCGTATCCATAAGTAACAGCTCCTTTTGCTCAAGTTTTCACACAATGAAATTATAACATTCTGTTTAATTTCAAATCTGCAAAAAGTGGAACTTAAAAGTGCTAATTGTGTTAATAACATGAATTTGTGAATGAACTATTTTAGTCACTCTTCTAGCCAGTTAGTCATCAAGACTGGATCTCCGTTTTTTTGTGTATCTTGCTGTTTTTTAGCAGCAATCGGATGTTCAATAAACCAGTTTTTTACATAAACAAAAATTAGATTTTGGATATTTTGAACTTTTTCTGTTCGTTGTTTTTGATAAGCTTTTAGTAACGTTGTGTATAGAGCTTGTTCTGCATTTATGCCGTAACTATCGATTTCCTCGAATACAACGATCGTATTCATTTCTTTTTCAGCTTTTGCTTTTGCATTGTGTATGGTTTTCACTGTTTGTTGTGCTTCTTCGTAACTAGAAGAAAAAGTTTTGATTAAGCCTAGCACACGTTCAGGAACGAATGTTCCAATGCTCGATTCCTGCATGATGGTTTCAAACTCATTGAGCAACAATTGATCTTGTAGCTGGTCTTTTTCAGTGTCTATATTGTGTCTATTAGTGTCTAAGTTATTATTATTAAGTTCTTTGGCAAATTTTGCTAGTCCGCTATTATCAAGGGATTGAGAGCCTTTCGAGTGGGTAGCAAATTCTGCTAGTCCGCTATTATCAAGGGATTCGGAAGTTTTTGCTTCTTTAGACTGGGTAGCAAATTCTGCTAGTCCGCTATTATCAAGGGTTTGATCATAATTTTCTCTTTTCTGCATTAAATATACGTCTTGATTTGATACTTCTAGTTCAGCTAAATAGAGTCTATTTTTTTCATTTTTACCAGTAGTTTTGTTGAATCCCATAGGCACTTGTTTTAGAAGGCAAAAATCTTCTAATTCTTTTTTTATGCTTGTAATACGTCGCTCGCTGCAATTCATCATATTGGCTAATTCTTTTCCAGTAAATTCGAAATAGAGATTCCCTTGCTCGTCAATTTGATTTTTTATTATAGCAAGTTCACTTCTTGCTTTTAATAGCATGTATGCAATTTTTGCACCTTCCGACAATTCTTTATAAGTATCACTTTCAATAAAGACTTTTGGGTATTGATAGTATAATTCGTTATAAACACGATTTGCTTTTAAGTAATTAAATTCAGACATATTGTTCCCCTTTTATTTAAGTTTGTAAAATTATCGAAGTATTCTAGATTTTATAATAAGTTTACCAGTTTCTTTTTATCAAACAACTTAAAGTTTATTACAAGATACCAGAATCAAAAAATGATATTGTTTTAAAGATACGTAAATCAATAGAGAATTTGATTAAAAGGAACTGAATTCAAATGTAATTTGTTGATAGAATAGAGTTTCTTATAGTTTTACTTTTGATTTTAGTATCTTTTTTTTTTGATTAAATTGATTAAAAGGTTCGATAATCAATTTAACTAAATTGATTAAAGTCACCTGAATCAAAATAAAGTGATTAAAAGATACTAAAATCAATTTAAAAAGTTAATTTGATAGTATTCTTCTGTATTAAACGTATCTTTTAATCAATTTTCTAATAATAAAAAGCTACCTTAATCAGTTTGTTTTTTTGATTAGAAGCTACTTACTTAAGATTTTAGTATCTGTTAATCAAAGACAAATCCTTTTTTTATAGTAAAAACTATTGATTGAAGTGACTGTAAATCAAAATTAAAAGCCACTTTAATCAATAGTTTTATTTGTTTTAAGTATCTTTTATTCAAACTTAGCTGATACCCATTTTTCTTTTTGTTCTTTTAAAGTTTGTTCATTTATTTCATCTGTTATCTCTAGAATAGGTTTCCCATTTTTTTTAGCTTTTTCATTTTTCTCCTGAATTATTGGTATCATCGATTCCATATCTTCTTTGTAAGCTTTGTATAAAGAATCTCTATCATCTCTATCGAATGAAGATACTAAATAGTCAAGAGCGATATCTATTACATCACCTTCAGATTTATTATCAAACTTTCTTGAAATGAGTCTTTGAATTCTTAATTTAGTGCTGAGAGAAATTTTCATGTTCAAGTCTTTTTTTAACCTTGGATCTTTATATTCCGCTTTTCTACCTGCTTTTCCTTTATGACTCTTGTTTGGATTTTTTAGTTTTTTATTATTTTCTATTTGTATGTCAGTTTTTTGACCTGGTTTATTACTTGAAGCAATAGATAAAGACTTAGTGAATTCTTCCATATCTTTCATACCGTTTGTTTTTGGACGGCTCTTTTTATTAGGAAATAGTTTTGATTGTCTTTCGGTCATAATTATTCCTCCTCAAACCAGCTAATATGTTCATTTAGTTCATCTAAAATGGAAATAAATGTATTTTGAGGGTTAGCATCTACTTTTTTTAGTTCCCCATTCTTTTTGGTTTCTAATGTAATACCTGTTTCGTCATATCTTATTAATCTAGCACTTCTGAAAACAATAGTATTTAACAGATTATTTCCATAAAGTCTTTTAGCTTCATCATACATATAGCTCTCTGTACTAGTTTTAGTATCCAACATAAATGGAATAATGCCTGCAATACCGAGTTGTGTATCGTATCTTTCGGTAAAGAATTCCATGTAGTCTATATAATCGGCAGCTCCACGTATTGATTTTGGTTGTGTTTGAAGCATAATTGCTACATATTCAGCGAAGTACATTGCGCTCTGAACAATACTTCCAAGAGAAGGTGGTACATCAATAAAAATGTCATCATACTGATCTTTTAAAGGTTCTAAAATATTTGCAAAATATTTAAATTGTGCCAACTTGTCATTTGGAAATTTTGCACTTATAAAATCTGAATAGTCACTCATGGCTATGTTTCCGGCAATTAAATCCAAATTTTCAATTAGTGGCAGTACCGCTCCTTCTAGACTACCATCATAAAGAATGTTCCAAATAGTTTTTGGAAAACCATTTTCTTGGTAAAAATGATTTCCTAAATTGTCGGCAGTAAAACTCATAACTTCTGAAGCATTTGCCTGTGGGTCAAGATCTATAAGTAATGTTTTTCTTTTTTTATAAAATGCGTTAACGAAACCTAGCATTTGTGTAGAAGTAGATTTACCTGTACCGCCCTTAAAATTTCCTACCACAATTGAATTTGCACTCATATTTACCGCTCCTTTTGATTAAGTATCTTATATTCAATTTAATTATATATCTTATTAAGTTAAAAGTAAATAAGTATCTTGAAATCAATTAATGTTTTTGATTTCGAGATACTTATTCCATATTTGTTTAAATATACTAATAAATATAGGCTTTTATGGTTTCTTGATTGAGAGTACTTCTAATCAATGTATTGTTTGAATATAAGATACCTTAAACAAAGAAATATTGGGTTTTATTTATATTTATATGAAAAATCAAAATATTTATTATTCAATATATTTCTTTTTCTTTTTACCTTTACTAATCAAATAAGCATCATAATCTTCTTGAAGTAATAATAGTTTCTCATACAGATCAGACATGTTTAAGCTTGCCGCAAGCCCTAAGTCATAAATGAAACCTACAGGTAGTGATTCAACTCGTCGATTCCGTGTGATCCAACTGGCGACAGTCCCTTGACTATAGCCATAAGAGTCACAAAATTGATCGACAGTAACTCCTAGATACTTGATAATAAATACATTGATTGGGTGGGAATAAACAAAAGTATTTCGAGACATGGTGGGTGAGCCTACCTCTCTTATTATTATTGCGAACGCAATAATAGTTTAACGTTTATAACATGCTATTGTCTACTTCTTTTATTCACTGGGACTAATCCCTAATATCGGCATCAAAAAAATAAGCTTAACTCCTCCTTGCTTTTCTATTCTTTCTTCATCCATACTAACGATTCGTCTTCTACAAAATATTCGCTAAATTCTTGTTCACTAATGACCATAAACGTGCCTGGAAAGAGCTTCAGAAGGACTTGTCCGTACTCTAATGCAATCATGCCACGCGCTGTTTCAAAAGCTACTTTCCCATTTTTTGAGAATTTCTTTGTTTTTTTAATCTCCGTATTCCCGCAAAAATTTATCAAACAGCTGTATTGTTCTTTAGTATACTTCAAATATTCAAATGGTTTTTCATTAAAACAATTCCCTGTTGCTTTTATTCTCGTTTGCTGTTTTTCTGCTAATAACCAACTTTTCTTAGTCGAATGCTCTCGCAAGCGTGCTTCTACTGAAATAATCGAGCCATCTTCCTGTTCTAAATAAATGGAAGAATAATACTCCTTAGAGATAGGAGCTGCCTTACTTAATTCTGAAATCTGTCTCCCTAATAATCGACAACCAGTTTCCTGGGCGAACGTATAAACCAAATATTCTGAACCATCTTTGAACAAGAGAGAATAGACTTGATACACTTTTTTTGGCTTCGCTTTTTCCTTTTTGGGGACTGCGGCCAACTGTTGAATCACTGGTTGTTTCACTTCGTGTGTTTTTTCATACTGCATTAATTTTTTTACAGTAGGCTGTAGCTTATCTTGGATTTCTTGATACTTTTCACAGTATAGACAATAACGATCCTTACCAATCGGATGAAACAAATCCGGATCAGACATATGTTTCTTTTTAATTTCTTGCAATTTCTCCTCATAAAAGTATTTCAGTGTCAGCATTTGTTTGTACTCTGATCGATTCAATTCTTTTACTCCTTTTGTATATTATCTACACATAATAATTTTTTTCTTCAAATAACTTTCTATTTATTCTATCACACATCAATTCCCTTTATTTTCAGTAGAAAAGGGATCACTGAAACAACTAAACAGAAAATAGCGTTAGGTTTTGGAAAGGGTGATTTAGTATTTATTCGACTTTCCTTATCGCTATTTTCTATACGGTTGTTTCAGTGACCCCTAGATCTCAGTACTTATTTAACTCTCTTCATACGGCGCAATATAATAGTAGAAACTATGATACCCTGCGCTAGCTTCCACATAAAAGGTAAAGCATTCAACGCTAACCTCGTTAATCAATTGTTGCCCATAACCCCAAATTTCCTCTAGTAATTCTTCATAGCAAATATAGCGCCATTCGTACTGCTGAATGATATTCATAGCTGACTCCATTTATCTAACTCCTGGATTTCAATGTGGCGAATTTCATCGTAATGGACCTTATGCTCTCCAATAAAAATACCTAGTTCATCATAACCATGAATTTCTCCCTTAATATCATCCGGATAGTAGCCTTCAGTATCAAGTTCTTCCTTTTGGATACAAACAACTTTTCTTTTTAGGACAGCAGCGTTCAATACTTCCGTAATCTCTTCAGTCGGCATTTGTTCTTTTGCAGTATTGATATTTGCCCGTTCTTTAGTGTCATTATCGATTTTTTCTGTATGATCTGATAAATAGAACCCATTCCATTTCATTACACCTCGGTCGTGATAATTGTCCATTATGTTAAGCCTCCATTTCCTCCAGCATGTCCACCAACCAATGAACTTCGAGCAATACTTCTTGCTCCTTCGAGATAAGAAGAAGCGTGGACGATTGAACTAAAACCATATTTACCACGAATTTTATCAATAATAAAATCTAAATTTTCTTCTTTTATTTGTTTTTGTGGATCACTGAATAAGTTTAACTGAGTGGTATCAGTATAAACAAGTTTACTGTAGCTGATAGAAACATGTCTTACTTCTTGGCCATCATAAAACTTGTTGAATAAGTACAAGCAATACATTTGAAGTTCTTTCGTGTTGTTTGTTAAAGGTATTTTCATTTGACGTGAGAATCCATCTTTTGTTTCTAGTATCGACGTGCCAATACCAACATGAACACAGCTGGTTTTACAGCCATGTTTTCTAATTCTTGCTGCTACTTGTTCGGCCATTTCTTTCACTACAATTTCAATTTCATTTTTTCTAGTATAATCTCTTGGTAAAACTTGAGAATTACCATAGCTTTTTTCTTTTGTTGGTGGGGGAGTGACTGCAATATCTGTTCGATCAATACCGTTCGCATGAAAATAGAGCTGTAAGCCTATAACACCTAATTTATTTTTTAGGGAGTTTGAGTTCCAATTTGCAAGGTCTTTGATTGACATGATTCCCATTCTATTGAGTGTCTTTTTTGTTCGAGATCCAATACCCCAAAAATCAGTCATTTCCTCAATATTCCATATTTTATTAGGTACATCTTCATACTTCCACTCTGCTATAAAGCCTTTATTGTGCTTGGCTTCATTATCAAGTGCTAACTTCGCAAGTAAGGGATTGTCACCAATTCCGACAGTAGCAATTAAGCCCATTTTTTTGTAGATATGCAATTGAATTTTCCTTGCTAATTGCTTGCGCTGGTAGCTACGACTTTTACCTTCAGTAGTAAAAAGTTTCATTGATCTAGTCACTTTTAATATTGACTCATCAATCGAATAGATCAATAAATCCTCATCAGCTACATATTTCCTGAAAATATCATTCACTTCCATGTTTCTCTTGATATACAAATTCATTCTAGGAGCGGCAATAACCAAACTATCAGGAAAAGGATACGGTAAATCTCTAGGACGGCTAACGTTGGATATACCATAATTTTTCTTTGCCATTGGAGAAGAGGCTAAGATCAGACCTGAACCAGTGTTATCTGCTTGACTCATAACAACCAATTCAGTTGTTAGCGGATCTAATCCACGTTCAATACATTCAACAGAAGCATAGAAACTTTTCATATCTATCATGAGATAATCATTTACAGGTTCATTTGCATAATCTAACACGTTGATACACCTCATTTCACGCTTAATTATACAAACATACGTTCCCTTTGTAAACTAGTAGATAACAGTTTTATGTATGAAAAAAGAAATTAAATTTGTAATCTAGCATTTTTTGTTCGTCTCATAACAGCTTCGTTAGATCAACGTGTGAAATTAAACGGATAACTGACTACTTATTAGATTTTAAATGCGTTAGATTCTTCATATATCAACTAAATACAGACGAAAGCTGCTAGATTCACTACAAAAAACCCAAACTTCCTTTTTAAAGGTTGTTCGGGTTTATAATTTCCATGTCGAACTATTAAAAAGCAGATTCTTTACTGTGTCCCCACTCTCCCTAATTGTTTGTTAAAATATTTCTGTGCTCATTGCTAGAACTTTTAAATCAAGTTTATGCTTTATTATTTGTGCTTCTTCTTTCAACTTATAAAAGTTTAAATAATTGTATTGATAATTGTCAAATATTTCTATAGCTTCTTGTACTTTTTCAGAACAGTCTAATCTATCTATTTTTTTGTAGTGATTATAATAATCTGTTGCAATAGATTCCAGTTTGTTTCTTCTTTTTATCGGATATTCAAATTTTGCTCGATTACCATTGAGCAACTGTAAAAATTTAATTAGTGACTCCTTAGGATACCTGTAACACAATTCCTCTTGGAAATTTTGATTTTTAATTTCAGGAAGATCGAGAGAATGATCGATTGTGCTACCATTAGGTACTGCATAGAATGCTTTTGTTGTTAGAGGATGGCGACCAACATATTTACTTTCAATATGGTAGCTGTCACTCTCTAATGATACTGAACGCTCTAATCTATCCCAGTCATCGGTTCTAGTTATAATCTTAGCAATACCAATTCCTTCTATAGTTTTTGTCTCCACTGACTCGTCCCAACTCATTCACAATTCATCCTATCTTTCATTTTCAATTTTTGACTCTTAGAAAGCAAATCATTATTGATACCTTTATTACGTATAGAGTATATCCTAAATAGTCATTTAGTATAAACAAAAAAACATAGAATTACCGAAAATCAACGTTGAAAGGCATTAACTAAAAAATGGCTATACTATAAAATTTTCGAGAAGTATATTTTACGTCCTATATCTGTAATTATAGATTTCTTTAACTAACTTGCTAAATTTTTCCACTTTTTAAATTATCTCTAGTATCTTTTGTAATACCATACTTCATCCTGTATCTTCTGAAGGTTCTTCTATTAATACCTGTTTGCTCTTCAACTTCTTTATCGGTAGATCCATCCAAAAACAATTTAAATGCTAACTGAAGACGCGGATCATTCTCTCGATATTTCGGCTTCCCTCCTTGGTATTTTCCTTTTGCTTTAGCAAGTGCAATTCCCTGTTGTTGCGTTTCACGAATATATCGACGTTCTTCTTCAGCCTGGTACTTGTATAGTTCAATAATTAAGTTATTAAGTAATCGACGCAAATTATCATCAGTTATACCTGTTAACGCTGGTAAGTTCAAAACTTCCAGTGTAGCTTTCTTCAACTGAATCAAATTCATCGTTTCTGTTAACTCTTTATTATTTCGTCCAAGACGTTTTAATTCTGTCACAACGACAATATCACCTTCACGTATGAATTTCATCATTTCTTGAAATCCTTCACGATTGGTATCTTTCCCGCTTGCCTTATCAGTAAAAATTTTATCACACTTTGATAACAATTCTAACTGTCGATCTAAATTTTGATCGATACTGCTTACTCGAGCATATCCAATTTTAGCCATAGAAAAAACTCCTTTAAAATCCAAAAATTCAGATCATTTTTTAAATTCTGTTGCCCAACTCTGTTGACCTCTTAGGAATTCAAGTATATCATGTACACACAAAAAGTCCAACAGGGTATACCCTGTTGGACTGGTATTTTAGATTCTTTATCTTTTGATTATTTTATTAGATAACTCCATCTTCTTAATTCTTTTAATTCTTCTTCATAATTCTTTATACGATAATCTACTTCGATTTCTAGTTCTGAAAGAGAGTAGTGTGTGCCAAACAATACGTAACCTATAATCCATATGTATACCATTGTTAATACTAAAGATAATGCTAGTAAGCCTAAAAACAGTAAAGCAAATTTAAAAGATAAGAAAATTCCACATAATAAAAATAAGTAACCTGCAACAAAACAAACAAATAAATACAACTGCATTTTTTCCATAAATCCTAAAATTTTAAACAACGTAATTTTAGTCAGTCTATTCTTTTTGTCCTTTATTTTTTTCAAAAAAATAAGTTTATTTTCTAATATTTCCCTTTCTTTTTTTTTGCAGATACTAGAAAATGTTTCGTTTACAAAATACCTATAAATATTTGTCAAAATAATCATTTCTATCAAAGATAGAAAGACTAAATGTATGAAAATTGCTGTTTTAAGAATATACTGCCAGGAGTCATCAGATAAATATTTATATAAATGTGTAGCAACTATGATTACTAAAAAAATGATTGTAGCTCGAATCAACAAATATAAAAACTCTTTTTTATTATTTTTCACCATTCAGTACCTCCTACTCAAATTCATTACAGCTAAATGTAATGAAACAACGATATTGTGAGCAACAGTGCCGTTTCTATTAGCATAGAGCTAGTAAATGTCCATTTAGTGCTTCCTTTATTCTCTTCTTTTATTAGATAGGAACAAAGAAAATAAATAAGTAATAGAAAAAGCACTCCTTGAAAAATTCTATTAGAAAAAGGATTTGTAATGGAATAGCCTACGATAATATTCACCATAACAATTGCTGGAGCAAGTAGATCATTTATTATCCTTATTTTTCTTGCCATTGTTTTCCCCCTTACGATAAATTGCTAAATTATTCACTGTAGAAACTGAAATAGCAAGCTTTTCAGCAACCTCTTGTGTCGTATAACCACCTTCAAGCAAATTATTTACTTTAATACTTTGCGGCGTAGCATATACTCCTTCATGAATTAGTATTTTTCGCACTTTATCACGTGACATATTATGATACATTGCTGTTTCTCGAATAGAGCTACTATTCAAGTAAGTGCAAATAATAGCATCTGCATTCACTTGAATAGTTTTTTTGTATTTTTCTTCTAATTCATTTCTGTATTCACGAGCAGATTCTAAAGTTGTAAAACCTCTTTTTTGATAGTGTTTACGATTGACGACTAAGTCTACTCGATATTTTTTAACCTCGTTTTGAACGTAAGAGGTAATTCCTGCGAATTCTGTTTTCATATTATCAATCTTCTTTATTGGCATCTACATAGTAAACGTAAACTTCTTTATCCATAAAATTAACAGTATATACATCTAGTGTGTCATTTAGTTTAATGTCATCTAAAGAAATAACTACTTTTACACGAGAATGTTTTGATCCGAAATCATCTGATAACATTTCTACGGTTTCACCATTCATGACTTTTTCTGGATTGAATTCTTCTAACTCACCGTGTCCGAAATTTCTTTCTGCGAAGTCGTTTTCGATAAATGTTTTTAATGTTTCATATTCTTCCATGATATATTCCTCCCAAAATTCTTGTAGTTTGATTGCTTTATCAAGCGACATGTTCAAAATATTTGCACTACCTTTACGATAATTAGTAATAGTCATTCTGCTAACGCCAGTATCTTTTTCAATTGAGTAAGCCGATAAATTCGAATCCATTAGTTTTTGTATTGAATCTGTATCTATAATTGTCATTTTTTATTCCCCATTCTTATAAATATTCGTATTCAAATTTGGCTAGAACCATTCTATCTCCGACATTTTTAACAAATCCCTGTCTTTCATAGAAAGCGATCAGTACCTCATTTCCATATTTATATTATACCGTATATTAAGATATACGTAAAGTATAATATACGAATATTTAGGATTTATCAAAGTGATATCACTTTTCTATTAAATAGCCAATAGTGATATCACTTTGACAAAATAGGCAATTCAAATCCTGCTTTTTCTTGTGCAACCAGTAAATCTAATGCTATACAAAAAAGCTTCGATTCACTTTTATTATATTTCTTCTTTAACCTTCTCAGTTCTAGTTGTCTTTGCTCATTGACTGTCACTGGTAGACGTTTATTTTCTGAAGCTAAAACCATTTCATTATCACCTCAATTTCTTCTTGTAGCCACTGCGCAATTGAATAGCTCGAGGTCACTTTTAAAGGTGGAAAATTTTCAAATGTTTTTCGTTCTTGCTTGATTTTTACGATTTCAACTGTCTTCATTGTCTTTCTTCACTTTCTTTTTAATTTTTTTGATTTCCAAACATACATTTTTTTTTAACGTTTTTCTGAAGGCGGAAGAACTTAATGTGTTAAAAATTTCAATTTTTAACTGATTAGATTTCACTCCTTTAGTTGATTGTCTTAGTTCCATTTCTTCCCAACTGTTATCTTCGGCGTGCTTATGATTTACACCTGGGGCGTATAGAAAAAAAGGGAGTGCTGTAGGAAAAAATTTTGAGTGGGCTTCTCAAAAATTTTTCCGCCCCTTTTTTTCTATATGTTTCAGGTGTATAAGCACATTCGCCGAAGATAACAGTGCGTTGGGGAGAATTGGAACGAATCAGCTGAATAGATTGAATCAGGTAAAAATCGCTTTGAAATTTTGGTTTTGACCTTGTTTTTTAATCTCAACTTTTGCAAAGAAGAAAGCCTAAAAGCTTCTTCACTCCATGAAGCTAATTAAAAGAGTTAGAGGGGGACGACTAGCCCCCTCTTAACTAGCTATTTTTATTACGTTTTTCAAACTGTTCTTTTGTTTCTAATAATTCAAAACTTCCAACCAACGTTTCAATGACATAACGTGTATTTCCTTGTTGGTCGTCATAGTTTCGGCTACGCTGTTCACCAGTAACATATATTAAACTTCCTTTTCTTGTATAATTTGCTAATGCTTCTGCTTGTTTCCCCCATAGAACACAGGGTAAAAAATCTGATTCAATTTCTCCATTTTGATTTGGAAAGCTTCGTTTGCTTGCCAAAGTAAAATTAGCCACTGCTTTTCCGCTTGATGTGTAACGCAAATCTGCTTCTTTTGTTAATCTTCCTACAATAGTACTTGTATTCATTTATTTTTCCTTCTTTCATTTTTTATAAAGTAAGAAAGGACTAAATAGTCCTTTCTTATTCAATTATTTAATACGTTCCAAAATGTCCAATGTTTTCTAATGTAACTAATGCGTTCGCTAAATCATATGCACTATTTAAAATGTGTCTATGATATCGAGTGAAACTTTCTTTATTTTTGTTCATTAAAACAACCGATTTATCTTTAAAGAAAGCAATGGCTCTAATTGTTTGATTTTCATAAATTTCTATTCCGTCATAAGTATTTTTTTCCTCTAACATGGTATAAATCTCTTCCGCTGAACTATATTTTTCTTCGATTGCATTTTCTAAAACATCATAGTCATACTTACAACTGACGTATGTGTTACATCCTGATAAAATTTCACCCTCTACGTGCTCATCATAACGAACACTTCCAAATCCTTTTTTGACTAAGTTTTCAATTTTTTGAGATTCCAAAGTTAAATCTAAAAGCGTGATAGAAATTGACGTGCTTCCATATCCGACATATTCTACTCGAACACGTATATTTTTCGTTTCATAACCATTTTCTTTTAAATATTTTTTGACTGTATTTGCGGTTGTTTTCATTTTCAATGTTCTCCTTGTTTTTGATTTTGCCAAGTTCATTTCAGCAAGCGATTTATGGGTGGCGAAAAAATTTGATTTTAAAAAATGTTACTGGTTTATTGTTTAGATTTCTCCTTTTTATTGTTTGAACTTGGATCATTTCGAGCTGAGCTGATAGCGGTTTGGCGTGCTTATGATTTTCACCTGAAGCAGGCATAAAAAAAGGGAGTGCCGTAGGAAAAATTTTTGAGTGGTTTTCTCAAAAATTTTTCCGCCCCTTTTTTTATGAATGTGGAAGGTGTATAAGCACTCTCGCCAATTCGATAGCAGCGTTTTCCGCTCGTTTGAGCCAAACAATCAATAGGAATGAAACAATGAACCAGCGCTCTGACATTTTTTTAAATCTAAAAAATATTCTGGTACAGAATATTTCCACTTGCGGAAATCATTGCGTGCAATGAGGTTCCGCTTCTCTTATCTTTTGAACTTTTTAAGGAGTAACTACTTTGAAAAATAGACAACAAAAAAATCAGTTCAATTCCTTTTCAACAAGGTTTTGAACTGATTCATTCACGTTTATTTATATGCTATAATATGACCGACAGTAAAGTTTAATGACGGTGGCTATCCAATCGAAAGTGAGGTGGTGCGTATGATCGTACTTCCGAAATCTTATGAAAGGAGACGCCTTTTGCATCTTGCAGAAATCACTGCTTTGATTGTAGTAATTGCTACTTGTGGTAAAGCTCTTTTTGAGTTTTTGACTGCGCTAGTGAAACTACTTCAAGCATTGACTGAAGCGAAAAAACGCAAAAAGAAATAGCCGTCACTTTAGCGAGGACCGACTATCTCTTTTGTGATTAGTTAGTATCGTCACCGTTCTTTAAACGGTGCTGTCTAAGAGGAGTTGTTTGCGCAACTTCTCTTTTCATTTTTATTATAGCACGCTTTATAAAAGAAAACTAGATTCATGTTTTAGCTTAAAATCAAAAAGGCGGATCTCGCTTATTTTTTAAGTTACCAATTGATATGTGGATCATCCAAAATCAATTCCTCCAATCGTTCTCGAAATTCATTTTGTGAGAAAATATGAAAACGAGAAAAAACATCTTCCGCATTGACTGCTCTGTCTTCAATTTCTTTTTTATATCTTTCCAATTCTTCTAAAATAATAGTTGAAGGCGAGACATAAATTAAATGGGCATCTTTATGTTTGTTCAAATGATTAATGTATTTTACAAACACACCTTCCTTGTATCGACGTTTTGTTTTAATCGTCAACTCAATTTCAAAATACCAGTTAATACTTTTTCCTGTCTGCGATTCAAAACGTAAGAGAAAATCAGAAACAAAAAATACACGCTTATTTTTACTTGGCTGCATGTCCTTCACTTCGTAAACTTGTCGGCGCTCACTTTGAATGTAACGTAAATGTTTTTGATCTCCAACAACTTTTAAAGTTTCAAGCAAAGCCTCATTAATCATCAAGCAATGGTACCAGTTGTATTTTGGAACTTTTACTAAGGGATAGTATCCTTGAATTGATTGATAGCCAATTCGTTCCAAATAGTACACCTTCGTTTTTTTATCGTTATCAGAAAGAAAACAATCAATCAATTCATCTTTTTTTAAAGATACCAAGTGATTACTAATTGTGCGTTCAGAAATTGGAATAACTGGATTTATAAATTCGTGCAACTGTTTCACCGTAATTAATCTTAATTCATGTAATAGACATAAAATAATGATTTCGATATTCTCTTTTTTGTACTCAATATAATAGTTATATAAAATACTATCCATTTAAATTCTCCAGTCTATTTTTGAAAAGTTGTGACAACTTTTTATCTTGTTTTTTTCGGCAGTCCCAAGTTTTGGTGGGACGTTGACGGTAGGGTTGTTGCTTTTTCTTTTAACCTTATTCTTTTACTCTTTTAGTCTTTTATTATTTTTATCTTTTTTATTTTTCTCTCACTTCTTTAGTTATTATCTTAGGCGGGCTTAGTCGATGGGGCACTGGACTTTTTGTTAGTTTTTTTTGACCATTTACGCTTGAGGTGGGTTCTACCCCACGTTGAGCGTAAATGGTCAAAAAAAACTGCTCTTAGAAAAGTCTTGTGCCCCAACGGGTTAGCCCGCCTTTTCATTTTTTGTCATTGTCTAGGTCATGGAAGACTCATTGAAGATTCAATGAAGGGTCATAGAAGACTCATTGCCAAAATAAGGTGTTTATTTTTGAGTGCTTCTATGTTCCTTCAGCTACATCACACTGGGTTCCTAACGTATACTTTACGTATTGGTTCATGACTATTTTGCCCTTTTCGATAGAAATAAAACTCACCTGTTCGTAAACTTTTTAGGTCGTTCGGATGGATATTGAACTTGTCGACCATGCGTTTTGTTCCACGTTCACCTGACCACGAAGTCCTGTTCAAATTGTTAAAACCATCTGCTTGTTCAATCATTTCAGTGAGTTCTAAGTCACGATAAGTACCGAAAATTTCCGCCCAATAACTCGCTTCGTCCTTCTCATTTACCTGTCCGACCATATATGTGTTGACGTTCCCAACTAGTTGTTTCATGAGTGATTCATCAATCTTCGCAATGTCTGTCATAGTTTGTGGACTGAAGATAGCGTGAACGCCTGCCCCACGTGCCTTGTTTGCAATCGCTATAAAGGACTCGTCCAGATAGCTGGCTGGTTCATCAAATAGTGTGAGAATTTCCTTCTTTTTTTCGGTTCCTTTATAGATTTCTGCTGTTAAATGTTTCAAGTCTCCAATGATAAAATGTGCCAATTGTTTGATAAATTCTTCATAGATTAACCCGTTTAATGATAAGTAAACTAACTGATTCTTACGATAAATTTCTTTGAAATCCAGTTCCAGTTCACAATGTTTTGTATCGAATAACTGCCCCACTTCACTATCAATCAACATGTTGATATTGGTCTGAAGTGACTCTGAAGTCGCATACAAATAGAACGGACTTTCCTTATATTCGTACCGAATGAATAACTGATTGAATAGCTTGCGATGGGTTTCTGATAACTCGTCAAACTGTTTACGAACCAAAAAATAATAGTCTTCCAGTGATATTGCATCGGGATCGTGGAGGATTCTTTCCCACACTTCTTCCATCGCAATCTCATCTGAATCGTTGTTTGAACCTTCGTCTGCGTCAGTCATTTCTATATCTAGAAGCACTTCTTTTGTTGTACTTTCGTCCTTCTCTTTGGGTCTGATTGGCTGTTGACTCTTGCGGTAAGTAACGAAAACTTCTACCTCATTTTCCTCTAATGCAGTCGCAAATAACCTCAACACATTCCGCGGTAAGGTATACTCTGACAGTGTCTCAAACGAGCGTTCAATACCAAAACAATCCATTAACTGTATGGTATTCATCAGTAAAGACTTGGCTGCACTTGAGTAAAACACACTCTCTGTTTCCGCGATTGTTACGAGTCGATCCTTAATCTCTGTACTATTTCCATACTTCAATGGGTTGTAGCCAACCTTGTGTTCGTCACTAAAAGCAACGACACGTTTCCCATATTTCTTCGCAATTCCTTCCATTGATTCTAGTGTTTCTTTGGCACCTTTTCCGTCAATTAACACACAAGGAATGTTAAATTTTAGGCAATGTTCCATGAAGATTTGTTGTAAAGTGGTCTTCCCACCACCTGTTGTCGCAGGCATTAAACCATGTTGATTCAGCTCTTTTAGCGGTAAAACATAGGACGAACCAAACTCATCAGTCCCTATAAGAATTGATTGTTTTAGTCGATTGAACTCCTTTTTGTATGCTTTATAGTCGGACGTTTCTAACATTTTTTGGTACTCATCTTCATAGTTTTTCGTGTATTTTTGCGACTCTGTGAACTTATTTTTCTGTCTTTTTTGATAATTTTTTGAACTTTTTACACGTATTCGCTCTTCTTCTTTACTCGTCACACGCAGTCGGTCAAAGAAGATAGACCCACTTAATAGTAAGAAGCAGACCCCTGTTCCACCCACTAGTAAGGCAAAAATGGATTGGTAATTGAACACTAAATCATTGGTAATTATATTGAAGGGAAACAATAAATACGTCGATAAATACCCTCTCGGTATAGAGAAGAAGAGGGCAACATTTATAGGTACAAACATGATGCCTGCACCTACGAACCACCAGGAATGACGATTCAAAAACCCTTCATAGTCCATATCTTCAATGTGTTGGTATCGGTCTTTCCTGTTCAAATAGCGGATAATTACAAACGGAATCGCACCACAAAGCACAAATGGGTATAGTAGCGTTAACCCCACTACAAGTAGTACGTTTAATACATTCCATAGAGTTCTTCGTCCTTGTTCTTCGGAAGAATTCTTGTTTTTCTTTGGACTAAATAGTCCTTCTTCCCATATATTTTTAGCCATTATTCTCCTCCCTCAGACAAAATAAAAAGCGAATACTACCTCTGTATGAAGTAGTACACGCTTCTTTTTATTGGTTAATTTAGGTAGTTCGCTTAGTTCTTATTGTGACTTTGGGCGAAACTTTATTTGATCGTTTATGTCTACTTTCTGGCTTTGCTTGCCGTCTAATATTCACCGTAGACATATTTTTATTGTGTTTTATACGAGGCTTCTCTTCCCGTGGCTTACGAATATTAACCGTAGTTGGTGCTGTTCGTAGACCACTTCGAGTAGATACATTTGTTTGTTGAACTGTACGATTTTGTAGTTTATTCTGCATAGGTTCAGAAGTTCTCGATAGACTATTTTCTTCATTGGTTCTTACTGTATTTATAGTTGATTGTACTTGTTCCTTTTGTGCAACTCCGCTATGCCCTTGCTTATGTCTAGGTGTCACCCTGCTTCGTCTTGGGCTCATCGCTACTTTTTCATCTGTTTTTTTATTTGGTAAACTCACTTTTTGCTTACGAATCTGTGGTGTTTGATACTGTTTTGGCACATTCACTTTTCGTGACATAGTTGGTCCATGAACGGCATTCGCTCCTGATTGTTTAGGTAAATCATTGCGTCGTTTTGAATGTATTGCTTCTTTTCCTTTGCGTTCTTTAATCAGATTTCCATTAGTTGATTCCTCTGGATCTAAGTCGTTGCGTCGTTCAGACAACCGGCTTTCATGCGCATTTTTTGATATATTATGCGGAATATTTGATCCTTTCTCTGAAGCTTTCATCGGCTCTTTTTGCTTAGATAAATTTATTGAAGGGTTCTGTTCTTTATCTACTATATGTTTCTTCATGGAAGACGGATGTTTACTATTTGGAATAGCTGTATCTTTTCGTTTATCGGACAGCTTATTCTCTGAATTTGTCTCATTATTATTCTTCCTTAACCGATCATTTGATTCTGGTAAGTCAGACGGATCCTTATCGTTCGTTTTGTCATCATTCTTCAAATTATGATTATCAGGCGAAATATCTTTTCTTCGTTGGCTCTCTTTAACATTCGGCTTCGTCTTTTTGAAGTCTGTTTTCTTCGTTCGCCCATTTTTCCGCTCTTCTTCTTGTTCTTCTTTTTTCCGTTGTTTTGCCTCTTCTTTTCGTTTTTGGCGTGATTCTTGTTGACTAGCACCTTTGTCTTTTCTAGTTTGTAAAAAGTCTTGGGAAGCTTTTCTAGGGTGCATTACCATACCTGGTAAATCTTTCATGCTTAATTGACCAGTGAATGCGGCAATAAAGATCCCTCGGAAAAGATAGACACCGATTGGAGACACTAAATAGACAAGAATCGTAATGATTTTTTGCCAAATATCGCCATTCATTGAAGCCTGTGTAAACCCAATCGATATATAACTTACGAACAAAATAAGAACAAATCCTATACTTGCTTTCGCAAACATGACAATGGCGAATGCCTTGGCATAGTTGAATAAGACATTATCCAATACTTGAAAGAGCGATAATATTAGTAGAATAGGCGCTAACGGAATTAAGAAAATTCCAATAACTGCCATAACTATTCGTACCACGCCTAAGACAAAGAATATGATTGTTTGAAAGAGATTGACGACTATATAAAACAATGCAAAAAAGGATTGCATCCAGTTGTTGTTATAGTGAATGGTGATATTATTAAACCCTTTTTTATCCTCTGTTTTTTCTTCTTTTTTTAGAACTTCTTCTTGTAAATCCTCATTATTTTCATTACCTAACACTGCACCAATACGGTCATACTCTTTTTCCTTATACTCAATTGTTCCTTTGCCACGTATTTCTGATTGATTGGTTGTACCGTAGTTCATCAATAAATAGGGTTCATAAACATTCGAGTAAAAGACAGTCGAGGCCAAGGCATTTCCTGCATTTTGAATAAGCACTTTGCTATCTGTTTCTGCTCTTTGTTCTACAGATTGGTTCTCAACATTTTCGGTAGTGTAATTATCAATCACCGGATTTACGTTGACAATGGCTGCGCTAATTGCTTGATCAACATCATATACCTTGTCAAATAAGGAGTTGCTGACCGTCGCATCGCGTAAAAAAGCAAGCCCGACAAAAATCATCACTGCCTTTAAAAAGACTTTTAATCCCGCTTTGATTTGTCCTGTGACGGCAAAACGAAAAATCATGACACCTGCAACGACACAGATACCGACAAGACTCGCCACATTTGTTAAACTAGTTGCTAGAAAGCTCGCAATATTGACCATTGGGATTTTTAAACTCGTTGTTACGTCTAAATTGAATAAGAATTTAACCATTTCGGCATTAAAGGAGCCAATCATTCGGACTCCTGACCACATAAATTCTTTAATTGCAGTAGAAATGCCAGGAACAATTTGTTTGAACTTTCCTAAACTATCCGTCCCACCTGTCATAAGTGGAAAGTTATTATCTTTGTAGGCTTTATAAATTTCTGTTGGGTCACTGATCACTTTCGTGCCTGTTGTTTCAGCGTAAACTACCCAGCTTGTCCCCAAAAGCAGACACAAAAAAACACCTAGAACAACTAGGCGCCTTTTTTTTATTTCTTTCATCGATTCACCTTCCTAACACAATAAAAAAGACAACCACCTAAGCAGTTGCCTTTTCATACCTTTATTCTTCAATCTTTGTAAAAGTTTTATTTTCTCGATTTGCTTCATATTTTTCTAAAATTTCATCCATTCTAGGCATATCCGCAGAGAAATAATCAGCGGACGGATTTTTCAAACTTAATTCCATATCATCTATGTCTTGCCCAGTATATCTAATACTGTTTATTTCATCTTCAACACTTTGTGATTCAATTAAATAATAGGTACGTCCTTCTGTTTTGTACTCTGTCACAGAATTTAATGCATACGGCTCATAATATTGTCCATCTTCAGCAAAAATCATCCACTCATTATACGTATATCCGAATGCTTCTTTTTCTTCTTTTGGCGAATTGCCACATCCTACCAACAAAAACACCAACATTGGGACAAATGCCCATAAAAATTTCTTTTTCATTGTTTCTCCTTTTATTCCTTCATAAATTTACTGATTATTTATAGGTAGTACTATTACTTCTTAGTATAGCTTAAGTGATGACATATTGAAAACGTTAGCGTGAGTTATTATACATAATCAAATTCTTCTTCCATTTCAAGTGCGTCCATAGTCGCTTTATCCTGCTTACTCGTGGAAGAAATTGCGAGCATCCATGAATCAAATAGCACATCAATCGCAATAGGTTGATTTCGCCCTAAGTGATCTTGGAAAAGACAGGTTCCTGGTACTAATGACTGAATCATTTCTAAATTAGCTTTATTGATATCCATACCGTAAAACTCCAAGACTTTCTCTTGTTCTTTCTTTTGTCGTGGTCGGAAGGCAAATTTATAAGAGATCAGTTCTTTTTTAGCTGGTGTATCATAATCAGAGAATGTCTGCGTAAGAATATAGATATCCGTATTATTTGCCCGTCCTTTACGCAAACTATCATCAATCAAGTACTCTCCTTGAGCTGTATCTTCAAACCCTTTTGCTTCATCAAAAATGATTGCGGCATCTTCTGATTTATCCGTTGAGAAAACGTAGGTTAGCTTCATGACAGCCTCCATAATCATGACTGAAGCAATCTGTTCATTATTCATACGACCGCTCGCTTCCGCTTTTTTAGACGGTAAATTAAGTCCTTGCAGTCCTAAAACATTAATTTGTGTATCAAAGGATAACGGTTGACTCAAATCATTCCCGATTAAAATTTTACCTAGCCCATTTTGATACCCACTGATTAACTTCGCCAGTTCTTCATCTTGTTTTCGAATCTCCTCGATAACTTTGGTTAAATGTTTTTTACCACGTCCTTTTAGCACAGCAACGATTGCATCTGAAATGACTGCTTTTTTTGTAGCCATCGTTTGTGGATTTACATTTACTTCTCCGAACGTTTCTAAAATAGTTTTCGCTAAGGTAATCCCTTCTTCTTTAGGTAAAAACATTAGTGGATCTAACATTCCTCGATTTCGCTCACTTTGAGAAAGTGATACAAAATTGATTCGTTCATATAATTGTTTGAATTCATCGTTCATACCGTATTTATTAATCGCTTTTTTAAAAAACATTTCTGTTTCATTCTTTGGATCGACGTACAGTATTTTTTGACCTAAAAATGTTAACCACAAAAACAAATACTTCACTAGAACGGATTTACCTTGCCCTTGTGGTCCAGTAATTAAGGTATTCCCATTGGTATGTAAAGCCCCTTTAATCGCTTTTTTTGCCAAACTAGGGAAGAACCAAACAAGTTTTGAAGAAAACTCTAAAGCTTGTCGAACATCGCGGTATTTTTTAGCGGTAATTACACGACCTAACGGTAATCCTACATGATTGCCAACTTCTTTATCTAAATCAAAACCAAAATCCATCAAATAACCTGTAGTTGTTTTTTGTTCAAATGCATGAAACGTATATGGACTACCAATCAAACACTGATTAAATAGAACCATTTGATCCGCAATGGGACGATACACTTTGTAGTCCCCATCTTCTAAAATAAATTCTAAATCACTTGCACGTTGTTCCATTTCTTTCTTACTTTTTCCAGAAATAACAAACATGATTGTCACGTTACATAACCGTTTTTCTCTTGATTTTAAGCGATTATTGAGGTCACGTAATCGCTCTTCTCCAAACAAAATAACTTCGTCATCATCCAAAATACCTGTGGCATCTTGTTGTTCATTATCTTGTTCAAAAATGCGTTTTCGCATTTTATGTGTATCTTTAATATCTTTTTTTCGGTGACTAAATCGGATTCTTGCATGGGTTTCTATCGGAAAAGACAAACTATCTTGTAAATTTTGAACAAATGCGCCCCCTTCCATTGAGGCAGGCATACCGATTAAACAATAGGTTGTACTGTAATGGGTTCTCTCAAGCTGTTCAATTTCGATATATCCTTTATGAGGCGTTACAATTCCCTCATTTAGCTCGTATGAATTTAGCTTTCTCGTCACAGGTTTTGGATTGGCACGATGGTAAAAGTAATAGAATAAACGACCGATTTTCTGTTCATTGATTCGACGTACTTGCTTAAAGTTTAAAAGATCACTATAAACTTGTTTTTCTTCGCGTACATAAGAGCGAAGGATTTTGTTTGGATGGTAATTCGTTCCCAATAGTTCATTTAATTTTCGTTCACCGACTTCCTTAAACAGCTCTATATATTCCATAGGATTATATACGTCTCGAATCGTAGAGAAGCGTATAAATAAGAAGGTATCATATTGGTCTTGTTGTACTTCTTCGTCTAAAATCTCCTTCGCTTCATTAAAATAATACTCGCCAATATCCGCATTATTTCCTTTGACTATTTTCTCAATCGTTTTCTCTACATGCTGATCTAACGGGAATTTTTTTGGAATGTTACAGATATGATATTCGTAGTTATCATTCCCCAAAACTCCTTCTCCATCCTGGAGATATTCTGTAAAAAATTCAAGGTCATTTAACGGGTACACTTGGTGTGAAATCTGATAGCCAGCCCATACTTCATTTGTATTCGTTAAAATAAAGTTTTTTGCAATCGCTGAAACTGGAAATTCAAATGTTTTTTCTTTTACTTTCACCTTCGTATCTTCCTCCTTATTTTTTTGTATATCTTTCTAAAACTTGCGGCGTTGACTAAATTTTTTATAAGAAAAAGCACCTTTAGTTAAAGGTGCTTTCGCTGCGTGTTCAAACTGTTTGCCTTTGCTTTGTTGAAGTCTAACTCGTCCAGTCAAAAAACCAAGAAAGCTCTTTTTATCCCATGTCAAACTGAATAAAATCCAAGTGGCCAATCCAATACCAGATAAAATTAATCCCCAGTAGTGTGTTGTAAAAAAAGTTACTATGTTCCAGTTAAAGAAGAACGAGGCAATAATTCCAAGCAATGTGACCAATCCTATCGCACTAGATACAATGACGTACTCTAAGCGTACCCCATCCGGAAAAAGAGGAATTGAGTGTCCCCCAAACCATGTATAAAACTTAATGGGTTGTTTGAATTCACGTGTATAATTATATTCCATTGTCCTACCTCAAAAAATGTGATAGAACAATTTGTCCTGAGTTACCAGTACTTATAAGTCCTTTGATCCATTCCCCAATTGCTTGAAGATTGCCTAGCATGATAATAATCGCTGCAAATAAGAAAACTCCTGCTACAGCTCCTAATGTCCGACCGAACCCTTGGGTTAATACCCCTGCAATAATCAAAATAATCCCGACAATCGCTAACATAATCAACGCTTGTTGGGAAATATTTGTCCATAATGGTTTTAAATCAATCATTTAACTTCCTCCTAGTTCATTTCGTCTACAAAATATGTGTTATTCATTTTAGATAGTTTTAATTGGTATGGACTACCTATCGTGCTACTTTCTCCAAATTTTATTTGATAACTTCCTGTTACAAGCACAGTATCTGTGTCTTGTTCAATAATTGAGTCAATCGTTTGACTGACTAATGTTGCGTTAGATAGCCCTTGTACCGCACTAATTAATTTTAATTTTTCGTCATTCGTCACGTATAGATCAAAATAGTTAGTGACAAAACTAGTTATTGCTTCTTTTTCTTCTTGTGAAACTGACTCGCCCGTTACTTTTTGAAGTGTCTCGTCATAAGTTGCTTCATTTTTTGTTTCAATTTCTTCTAACTGTGCAATTCGAGGAATACCAATCACTTTTAGCTGCCCTTTTTGATAGCTCACAGGGAAAGTTAGCGGCAATGACTGTTCTTCCTTATCCTCCGTATACGTTACTTCATAAGTTAATTGGAAGGTCTTTGCTTTTTTATCCAGCGTCTCCTGTTGAACAAATGTAACGCTATTTATTCGCCGTTCACCTGATGAAAAGCCTAACTGATCCACTGGATAATTCTTCGCTAAATAGGGCGCAATTGCTTCTTCCCATTCCTTTTGACTATCTGTTCCTTCTGTTCGACTGACAAGCGCTTGTACAAATTGATTGCCCTGATAAAGCATCATATCCTGTGTTTCTAATGTCTTTTGTACTTCTGAAACTACTTGTTTCTCATCAATACTCTGT
>NZ_JBZADF010000002.1:0-137725 GCF_058216655.1 Enterococcus sp. DJ147D b | reverse complement strand
GAGGGTAAATTTTACCTAGCGTACCCACATTGTATTAAAAAGGGTAAATTTTACCTCGTTATTTTATTATGGTTATTTTTTGTAATTTGTATTTTTTTAGTTTTTAATTTTGTCATTAGATATTTTTTCATCTATTTTTTCTATCAAATTTGAATACAATCTATTTTCTATTTTATTTTATACTTCCTTAAAAAATTCAAAAAAATATAGCGTGCATAGGGTATTTTATTCCTATGCACGCTATATTTTTTCTATTTCATCATGAGTTGCATTTACTGTTCTAAAACCATGTTGGTTAGTACCTATACGCTCCCATCGTTGTCCTGTTATTTGCCAATACTTCTTATTAAAGATATCTAAACTTTCATTTGTAAGTTCTTCAATCTCATTTGCACGATTACTAAAAGCTTTCATCCCTCGATCATTACTAACATCGTGAATGATCGTTCTAAGTTTTTTTCGTGGTTTATCAAAGATTCTCATGTAATACCTTCCGTCGATGTTAGAGACCTGTTCTTTTACTTGTTCATGAAGATTTTCGATTACTTCTTTATTGTAGGTTTCAGGTAATTCTTTCAAATCAGGTAGCTGTAAATTTAAGTCATTTTTTTCTTTATTTATAACACTTATTGCTGTAGAAAATTCATCAATATCTATATCTTTAGTTCGTTTTGTTGATGTAAATAATTCTATAGTCCACTCCACATCACGTAGCACTTTTTTTAAAAAATTTATATTGTTTTCTAGCAGACTGAATTTTTTCTTTATCTGTGATTCTAAACTATTTAACCTTTGCAGCGATTCATTTTTTTCTTTTGGTAGATGAGTATCAATTTTAAAATGATTAGCTACTTTTTCAGTTAAAATTATTTCTGCTAACGTTATTTTATTTTCCTCAGCTGCTCTCTTAGCTTGGGTCAATCCTTGCAGCGATTCAAGATAATACTCTTCTTTTTTTTCTTCAAATTTGATTCGATCACGAACCTCCGCCTCCATCGGTTTTAACACCTGAGCAACTCTTCGATTCCTTAATCTAAACCAAGAAACCAATGGTCCTCCTTTTCCTTTTTCTTCAGAAACCATAATTAAAAGATCATGCAACGCTTTAAAGTCATCTCTGTATCCCTGAGCATTTTCATGTATCACACTAAACTGCATTATGAAATCTCATCCTTCCCAACATTTCTCAAAATAATATGAAATCCTTCTTCTTCTTCAGTGTCAACTCGTAACTTCAACGTTTCAGTATGAACTATCCTACTGTCATCAATTTTTTGCTTAAAATGTGGAAGAGGTACGCCTTTGTAGTCAACTACTGGATTTCCCTCTTTATCAGTCTCTATTCCGTCTTCAATCAAATTAACATTACTTTGAAAAAGTCCATCAAAAATCGCCTTCATCAAGTTATCTATATCAGGCCTTTTCCCATAAAACGGCTGCTTACCTTTCCCTTTCAGTCTGAATACGATTTTTACAGATAAGCCGTATACCAATGTTTTGGGATCGAATAATTCAGCAAACTCTTTCTCATTCTCAAACTTATTAAAATGTTCTATAAGATCTCTCTTGTATTTTTCGTACGTCGGAGGAGTATACAGGTAATAATTCTTGTTACCTAAGCTAAAACGCGCTCTCGGACGTTCTGCGGGCTTTGGACGACCTTTGTAATGTATTTGGTACATGTCACTCTTCCACCTTGTCTATGAGCTTCTCAGCGAGTTTTAGCGATGATCTAGTTTCTTTAACTTCATTTTTTTGTAATTCTTTAAATTCTTGAATATCTTTGTTGTACAATTCAATAAAACTGTTCAATGTTTTTAATTTAAAATTATCAAAGGGTCTTTCAGGATTATCTTTAAACATCTTTCTTAGCGTCTTAGGTGTAATATCAATGACTTCAGCGATTTCTCTTTGAGATACAATTCTGTTCTCCCCTTCGTACCATGCTGTCAATTGTTTACTTTGTGTTTTAGTTAATAATCCTTTAGGAGCAAATGGTCTCAATCTAATTTTTGTCATATTCATTACTTCCTTTCGTCTTTTGTCGCTAGGTAAATTTTACCTCTTAATAGCTAAAAAGACAAGTACCTTTTCATATTGAATATTGTTTTTAACAAATTCTATTTTGACATATTGTCAAATTTCGCCAATATTATTTTAACAGCTCATAAAAAAGAGTAAGTAACACTTTTGGACTTGCTTATTTTGTCCAAAAGTGTTACTTACTCTCTCATTCTTTTAATTCTTCTAGCAGCCAATTTTCAAGTGAGACCTTCGGTAATTCCTCTGGTATGGGCTCCTGGAAACTAATAACCAGTGTCTGTATCTTGTTTCCCTTTCTCCCTTTTTTCTTTTCAACTTCAAATTTTGTAAAAATTGAATAACCATCCTCGTCCTTGGCCAGAAACTCCTTTTCTGCTTTTTCTAGGATACGTTTATCAATATTTGTCATTTGGTAGCTGGGAGGTATGCTAAGAGCCGCTCTAAAGTCATCTACACTAACATACCATGTTCCATTTCTCCAGGTATTACTTCTAAACTGCAGTGAACTACTCGCCACTTAGCTAAACCTAGCGGTTCTTAACGCTTGAAGTGGGAGCTTCTTGGGAATAGAGCGTACTTGCAAGCGTATTTCTTTACCTACAGCGGTTTCTCTTATTTACCAAGCTATCCCCGTAGTTCCTACGGTTCTTGTTTATTTGACCTAAGCCAATCCCATAGAATGTAGCCTTAGACCTTCGGCTAGGATATTGATACTAGCATTGATATCTCGGTCGTGATGTGTACCACAATTTGAACATGTCCATTCTCGAATTTCGAGAGATTTCTTGCCGTCTTTATGTCCACAATTCGAACAGATTTGACTAGATGGAAACCACTTATCCACTTTGATGATTTTCCGACCGTACCAGTCAGCTTTGTATTGTAATTTAGTCACAAAACTAGACCAAGAAACATCCGAAATACTTTTTGCTAGTTTATGATTACGCAACATACCTTTTGTGTGTAAGTCTTCAATACAGATAATATCGTGATTTTTGATAATTTCTGTACTCAACTTATTCAGAAAATCAGTACGTTGATTCATTACTTTTTCATGCAATCTTGCTACTTTACGTTTTTGTTTTTGATAATTTCTAGCTTCAAACAGATCGATGCCTTTTTGTTTAGCTAATAAAGCACGTCTTGACAACTTACGTTGTTCACGTTTGAGTTTCTTTTCCATTTTGGACGTGAATTTATTATTATCAAATTTTTGACCGTCAGAAAGAATTGCAAAGTCTGTAATTCCTAGATCAATACCAACAGCAGAATTAGATTTAGGTAATTCACTAACTTCTTCTTTGCATAACAAAGAAACATAGTATTTTCCGCTAGAATGACGTGATATTGTAGCAGATTTGATAATCCCTTTAGGTTGTCTATGAAGCTTAATTCTAACTAATGACTTCAATTTAGGGACTTTGATAAATTTACTATCCAACAAAGCTATTGTTCCATTTTGATTGTTGGTGGTATAACTTTGGACAGGATTTCTTTTACTTTTGAATCGAGGAAATCCAACGGATTTATCTCGAAAGAAATTCTTGTATGCTTTATCTAAATTAAGTTGGGCATTGGCTAAAGCAAGGCTATCCACTTCTTTCAAAAACGGAAATTCTTTCTTGTATTTAGCTGGTGTCGGAAAAGTCATTTTTTTAGAAGAATCATTTTTAACTTCTTCATACGCCTTTTTTCGGTCATCAAGCATTAGATTATAGACCTTACGAACACAACCAAAAGATTTGGCAAAGAATATTTCTTGTTCCTCTGTTGGATAGATTCTGAATTTGTATGCTTTTAGTCGTTCCATAAGGTTCACCTACTTTCTATTTATGATTGTTTCCTTGATTTTGGATATACTTCTTAATCACATCAATTGGTGCGCCGCCAGTTGTCAGAAGACAAAAACTTTTAGACCAGAACATTTCTTTCCAAAGAAATTGTTTGACTCTTGGAAAATCACGTTTTATCAATCTTGAGCTGGCACTTTTATAGGCATTGATGAATTTTGTCAGTTCTGTTTTGGGTTGAGCTTTGAACATGATATGAACATGGTCTGTATCGTGATTCCACTCAACTAAAGTAATGTGATACGATTCCGAAATTCTTTCAAAAGTCGCTTTAGCATAATCTGATATTTCATCATCAATCACTTGTCTACGGTATTTCGTTACTAAAACAAGGTGGTAATAAAGAAGAAATACTGAATGATTATTTGTATCTAATTCCATTGTTATATCAACTCGTTTCTCATATAGACTGATCATAACGTGAGATAAACTAAAAAGGCAATATGCCTTAACTGTCGGTCTTCGAATTACCGACGGCAACCCTCATACCGAACGGCATTCATCACCCACCTATAGAGGATGGGCGACTTCTGCCTGAATTAAGTTAAAGATTTAATCATACAGATTTTGGCCATGATTGCCGAACAGGAAAGGACTGAATCTAAACGACGTCAGGCACAAGGAATTAAGATTGCAAAAGCCAACGGTGTTTACAAGGGACGTCCGAAACTTTATAGCGCAAACACAAAAAATCCTCAACGACGTTTAGTTTATGAAAAGATCGTTAAAGATTTAAATGAAGGAATTGCTATTTCAAAGATTGCTAAAGATTACAATGTGACGAGACAAACCGTATATAGAATAAAAAAAGACAGCATGATCAACGACGGATAGTTGGTCATGCTGTTGTTTCTATTTTATTTACTTACTTTTTGAAATACTGTTCTAACTTTCATCAATAACTCCTCAACCAAACTATCATGTGCTTTTTCCAAGAAAATACAATCTCTGGCTTCATAATCAATTGTCGTTAATTGATCTAATAATACTTTTCCTGTTGTCTTCATTTCATATTTTGAATTAATATTTACATATAACGGATAGTTTCTAGTTGTACTAGAAATAGGAGCAACTGTAACAACGTTACTATAATCTGCAATAATATCATGACTTAAAACAATATAAGGTCTTTTTCCTGTTTGTTCGTGTCCAGATCGAGGTGCTGTATTCAATAATAGAATATCGCCTTGTCTAGGCTTTCTCACCATTTTTCATTACCTACTGCTTCACCTAAGTTTTGAATCGTCACATGATTTCTTTCATCAGTATAATCTTCAAATAACTGCTCAATTGTTAACTCATTTTCTAAATTAGCAGCTTCGATGATTAGACGCTTTTGACCGTTTACTTCTTCTTGTATTATCTTCACTTTGTCTTCTGTATGAATTCCAAGATATTCCATAATATACTTTGGCAATCTAAGACCATTACTATTTCCCCATTTTTTTATAGGTAGCATTTCCATATTAGACACCTCTTTCTGTATATACATAGTATAACATATCCAAGAAAGAATGTATATACATAATTATCCTTTCCTATTAAATTAGATTAACATCCTATGAATTTTTGAACCAACAGAAACCTTACTTTATCTTTTATTTCTCTTGCTCAACTTCAATGTCCTTTTCTAAATTAAGTTTTTCAGCAGATAAACAGAACGGACAAAAAAGCATACTCTAATGTCCTCTAAATGGAGATACTTTCTGACCTAATTAATTGAGCTACTGAAAGAGCTATGAAATGAGGAAGCAAAAAAGGATTAAAAACTATCAAGTTTGAGAATCATTACAGTATTTACTCCTTGACTTGAAACGCGTTCCATAATTTACAATTAGTCAATAAAGAATAGTACAAAAATAGGAGGAAAATATATGAAGTAAAAACTTTAATTTTTTATGATTAGAATTTCTTAATTAGATATAAATTTTGATAACTTTGATTATTCTATATTAAATATTTGCAGTATTTGGCACGTGAAAATATTTAAATATTAATAAAAGATTTGATAATTTGAATGAGAATGAGGCTATAATACTTGAATAAAAAATTAGCAATATTATCGATATCTACTGTCACAGGTTCAGCTACAGCTATAACAACAATTATTCCTTTAATTTCTGTTAGTTTTATAAATAAAAATATTTCGCAAATAGAATCATTGATAACTATCTCAAGTATTAGTGCAGTAATTACCATACTATTAAATGGGTTAATAAGTAAATCAATTGGAATTAAAAGAACAACAATAATTGGTTTAATTATTGGTATGGTATTTGGTATTTGGTATTTTTCCTATTTTTTTAACTAGTTATATTAGTATTTTTTTATGTAGGTTTTTTCTAGGTATTGGTATAGGTATGTATTCTCCACATGCAATATCATTAATTTCTATTTGCTATAATGGTTCCGAACGGTCAACACTTTTAGGTATGCAAATGGGTATTGGCGCATTAGGCAATGCTGTGTTGCTCTCCATTTCGGGTTTGTTAGCATCCTGGGGTTGGAGATTTTCTTTTCTGGTGTATCTATTCCTTGGATTAATTGCTTTGCTAGTAAAAATTTTTGTCCCGGAAGTAAGTAACAATTATTCAAATAAGAACAATTTTAAGACTAAAATAAATAAAGAAATTTTTTGGTTACTATTTCTGAGTTTACTTACATTTACAATTGTTTGGGGTGTACAACTTAAAATTCCTTCTTTGCTAACCGAGAATGGATTATTTTCAACCAAAAAAGCAGGAATGCTTTTGAGTAGTATGAATATAGCAGGAATGTTAGCTGGATTTTCTTTTGGATATGCATTGTTGAAATTCAACAATTTTGTATTACCACTTGGATATTTAGGTGCGGCAATAATTGTAATAGGATTGAGAAATAGTCATAGATGGGTTTTGATAGTTATATTCGCAATACTATTTAATTTTATTTATTCATTGACAGGTCCCGCAATAACAGTAAAATTAAATTCTTTAGCAAACAAGGAGCAAATTACTCAAGTAAATTCGTATTTAATCATGACAACAATTATAAGTTCGTTCCTAGCACCTTATACTTGGAATTTGTTACCTATAATTTTTGGAATGAAACAAAATGTCAGTAATTCTCTTGTATTTATAATATCTTTATTAATTATTTTAGGCGTTTCTCTAATCTTACTTACTATGAAAAAGAAAAAAATGAAGATCACTAATGAATTTGATCATGAGAAAAGGACTTAAATTAATAAATTTTATTAAAAATGTCGAGTTAAGAACTTTATTATTTGAGGTATCAATATGAAAAATACTAAGCTATTTTTACTTTTAGCAATAAAAGGTAAACGAAAGGACAATTATGAAAAAAGATTTTGATTATGAGCAAATGCTTTCAAGTGAATTATACTTTGCCGCGAGTATTTTACCTGAGAATGGCTCTATCCAAGGGAAAGTGTTATCCCAAGAAATAAACAAATTACCAATTAGCGAAAGAAATAAAATAGTAGATCTAGAAAGAAAACTATTTGGAAAGGTTGGAAAAAATATATATGTTAATCCTCCAGTATATGTTGATTATGGAAAACATGTAGAAATTGGCGATAACTTTTACGCAAATATGGATTGTATTTTTTTAGATGTAAATAAGATAACCATTGGAAATAACGTTATGGTAGGCCCTAGAGTAAGTTTTTACACTGCAGGGCATCCAATTGATTCTGATGTACGCATTAGCGAACTAGAATATGGATTACCAATTACTGTTCAAGATAATGTTTGGATTGGCGGTAATTCTGTAGTTTTACCTGGGATAAATATAGGTAAAAATTCTGTAATTGCTGCTGGTTCTATCGTAACTAAAGATGTACCAGCAGATGTAATAGTAGGAGGTAATCCTGCTAGAGTAATAAGAGAAATTACAAAAAAAGATAAACATTTTTGGGACAAAAAAAGAAAAGAATATGAAAATAAAAAAAATAATTTTATTTAAGATGAAATGTTATCAAAAGTTTTTAAAGTTAAATTTACAGAATTATATCTTCAGTTAGATATATCAAAATATTCTGTACTGTATTTACAAAAATTGAGTCTTAAATATACTTAGACTAACCTGTTTTTTATTATTTACTTTTTGATTATTCTGGAACTATTTTACATCCTGTATCTTGATTTGTAAAAATAGAAAGGGGACAGAAAAATGTTTACAAATATCGAAGTGCAAGGTATAGATAATACTAAACTCAGTCATGTGCAGTTAACTATCGAGGAATCAAAGGTTATATTAAAAAGTCTTGTTGGAAGTGATCGTGGAAAACTAATGGTGATTCCATTAGATGAAATTGAAAGCCAAGTTTTTGATACTTATCTTGGAGGACAGAGATGGTCTTTTGAATATCTAGGGATAACTTGGAAGATCTTTGAACTTGGTACAGGACTTTTCGCTTATATTCGAAAAAACCTAGTAATCAATTTATCAAATTAAAAAATAAAGAAAGGGCTTGAAGTTCAAGCCCCTTTTTTTAAATAGTTAACTCAAGTAAATTACCTTCAGGATCTGCTACCACAGCTTCGTAGTATCCATCCCCCGTCCATCGAGGCCCATTTAAGATTTTAAATCCATCTTTAATAAATTGTGTAGCCATCTGATCTACGTCATTTACGTCCCCCACTTTAATAGCTAAATGAGCGAAGCCTAAAGAAAAATTATTTGCTTCAGCTAGTCCAGGTTTATTCTGGATTTCCAAACGGGCCCCATTTTTAAAACTTAAAAAATAAGAACGAAACCCCGTTTTTTCGTTATGATATAATTCAGTTGCAGTAACATCAAAGTAGGTTATATAAAAATCTTTCATCTTTTCTAAGTTATTAACCCAAAGTCCAACGTGCTCAATATTCACTTTTTATTCACTTCTTTCCACTTATTTTGTAAAATTTATTATGATAATACTATAATTTATGGAACGCGTTCCAAGTCAAGGAGAAAAAATGCCAACTATTTCAGATATTGCAAAAATTGCAGGAGTCTCAAAAACTACTGTTTCAAGAGTTTTAAACGATCAAAAATATGTTTCTGAACAACTACGAAATCGTGTAAATACTATTGCGGATGAATTAGGTTATACTCCAAACGGAAATGCAATTAGTCTAAGCACAGGGAAAACTCATACGATAGGTATTATGTTGCCAGCGAATGATTACTGTTATGATGAATTGGTAAACTCGATTTTATTAAATGCCAAAGAGAAAGATTATCATGTTATGGTTCTACCTAGTTATTATGATGTTACTGCAGAAGAAACTTATTTTGAAATGTTTCGCCGTAAAATCATAGACGGACTGATCTTGACTTCCATTAATGTACCGGAAGATATCATTACTGATTTACAAAAGTATGGAAAAATAATTTCCGCAGAAAAACTGAATCGTAAAGATATAACGATGATTTATCCTGAAAGAAAAACTGCGTATACTAACTTATTCAGTCATTTAAAAAGTCTAGGAAAGAAAAAAATCGTATTCACACTAGAGAGAGACCCCAAGGTTAGTAAAAGCTCTCACAATAAAATCCAGGCTTTTCGAGACCATTTTAATTCCCCAATTGAAAACAAGGACTTCTTTGTTGGTATTAAAAGTTTTGATGAAGGTTATCAATGGGGAAAGAGCTTAGCAAAAACACAAAATATTCCTGAAGTGATATATACGAGTGGAGATCAAATAGCAGCTGGTGTAATTATGGCCTTAAAGGAAAATAATATTCAAATGGGGAAGGATCTTCAAATTATTGGAGAAGGTAACACGCCTTATAGCAAAGCTATGTCTTTTTCTTCGATTGATTTCCGTCCGCTTGAAATTGGAAATGCCATCGTTACCAACATGCTCTCGAACTCAGAGAAAGAGATTAAATTTTTTACTCCCGAAATTATATTTCGAAACCATTTAAAAGAAAATTAGCAATTGACGCAAAAAAGACTACACATCTACGAATTAGATGTGTAGTCTTCTCTATGAAATAATGGAATTTTAAAGGTTATCTTAATTATCGGTTTGCTAAAAGTTTAATTTATGATTCAATATTGAGAGGACTATCCTTAAGCAATTCAGAAATATTCCAATGTGGATACTTCATCAATAGATTACCAAAGGAGAAGTTTAAATAAGCTTCTCTATTGAACGTAACACTCCGTTTTCCTCATTAGTTTTAACAATAAAATCTGCTGATTTTTTTATCTCATCATAGCCATTCATCATAGCAAAGCTCATACCTGCTTCTTTAAATAGCTCTAAATCATTATAACCATCACCAAAAGCAATAGTTTCTTCTTTTGAAATCTCCAATATATCTTGCAATTTTTTTACTGTTGTACCTTTATGCACATTCAAATTAGAGACGTCAATCCAATCAGGCTCAGCAGCAATTACATATGCCTTTTCTTTGAATTTATCCAAACTTGAAACGATATCCATACACCGCTTTTCTGGATCAAATAATGTTATTTTGATAAAGTCTTCTTCAATTGCATCTAATTCATCTATATGATGAACAACAGTATAAGATTTCCGAACCATTGAAGCTTCTTTTCGCGGGGTACTGGATTTTATATATGCTCCACTAGGTGTACATGCTATTACTACGTGACTGCCATTAATTGATTCAAGAGTGGATATTATGTCTTTACCCACTGAGTTACTAAGGAGAGATTCATAAATATATTTACCGTTATATTTAATCCTCGTAGCACTATCTCCTAAAATCCATATGTCTCTATGCAAAGCTCCTAACAAAGTCTCAACACGTTCACATTGTTTTCCAGTACAAATTGCAAATATTTTATCTTTACTTTCCATTTTTTCTTTTACAAGTTTAAAATATTCGTGATCAAAATCACCACTATTATTTAAAAATGTACCATCCATATCTGTAATAATAAGTTTAATCATAACGGCTCCCTAAAATTTTAATTTATTGTCTTATTTATAACTGCAAATATTTTTTGAATCTGTTCTTCGGCTCTTTCCAATGATTCTGATTGAGATCCCACATAAATCTTGAGTATTGGCTCTGTACCTGACTGCCTGATAGCAAACCAATCATTATTATTTAAATGAAATTTTAATGTCTCGTTAGGATCTATGTCTAAGATCTCTTTATCTCCGTTTGGAAATATTCTTTGTTGTAAAGAGTAATCATCAATTATTGGATTAAATATTGTTTTATATGGTTCATAATCGTTTAATCTTAGCTTAGTTAATACATCTATTTCATCACCATTTGGAGATTCAAGAGGAATAGACTTAGTTATTTGTTGATAATAACCATATTTTTGATATATTTTTTCTAAAACTTCATCTAAACTAAGGCCCTTAGATTTATAAAAACTACACATCTCCAATGATAAAAGAAATGCTTGAATAGCATCCTTATCACGAACAAATGGTTTTACTAAATATCCATAACTTTCTTCGAAACCAAAAATAAAATTCTTTTGAGGATTATCATAAATTATTTTTGCAATATATTTGAAACCTATTGGAACTTCATAAGTAGATATTCCAAATGAAGAAGCAATATCCGCAGCCAAATCTGTTGAGACGATTGATTTAGCTATATAAGAATTAGTAGGTAAGTTTTCAGATTTTGAAAGACTCTCTAGTAGGAAATAGATCATAATTGATGCTAATTGATTTCCAGATAATATTTTATATCCTTCATTTTTGGTTAACACTGCGACACCCAATCTATCTGCATCTGGATCTGTAGCAACTAGTAAATCGGCATTAATTTTTTTGCCTAGATTTATTGCCATATCAAAAGACTTAGGATCTTCTGGATTAGGAGAAATTACTGTGTTAAAAGATGACTCTGGTAGTTCTTGTTCAGGTACAATTTTTAAATTATTAAGGCCTAAATCTTTAGCTAATTGTTTAATTGTATTACCACCACATCCGTGTAAGGGGGTATAAACTACTTGAATATTATTTTTATTTTTCCCAAAAAGTGAGGTATCTGTAACAACAGATTTTACAGATTGCAGATAATGATTATCAATATCTTGATTCAAAATATTGTAATATTTACTTTCTAAAAGCTCTGATTTAGTTATTGTATTTATGTCAAAAATATTTTTTATATTATCCGTTTTATTTCTAATTTTAGTAACTATTTCTCTATCAACTTGTCCTCCATCTTCTCCAAAAAGTTTAAATCCATTATATTCAGAAGGATTGTGAGATGCTGTTATCATAATTCCAGAGATACAATTCAATTTTCTTACTGAAAATGAAAGTTCGGGTGTGGGTCTAACATCCTCAAACATATAAGTTTTAATGCAGTGGCTTGCTAGCACTTTAGATGCTTCAATTGCAAATTTATAAGAGTTTTTTCTAGAGTCATAGCTAATTACGACGCCCCTCTTACGAGCATTTGTACCTTTATCAATAATATACTGTGCCAATCCTTCTGTTATGTGACGAATTGTATAAATATTAATACGATTAATTCCTGGGCCCATAATGCCTCTGATACCAGCCGTACCAAACTCTATATTTTTAATAAAAGAATCTTTTAGATTTGTTTTATTGTACCTTAAATTGTTTAATTCATCTGAAAGTTTGTTGTCTAAACCTTCAAAATTTTTCCATTGCAAATATGATGAATACCATTCCATTTACGAAGATTCCTTTCTTATTAAAGATTATTTCTTTCCGATATATATTCAGCAGATTTATTGGTTTATACATAATTCCTAAAAGTAACGATAGAAATACAATAGTCCCCTACCCAAGAACAAAAGCAACTTATGATATTAATTCTACAGTTATCTAGTATTTTAAATACTTTAAACTAATGAGTTATATAATATAATGATAACGACTATAATGTGATTAAACTATCAAAATTACGATCTTTAATATAATAAAAACGACATAAAGGAGAAATTATGGTTATTCAATCATGCACCCTTGATTTAAGAGAAAATAAGTACGAAAAAAGTAATCGCGGTACACCGATGTTTCCTTGTGGAGCATATATTACACACATAGGTCCTGAATTTTTAAAAGAGATACCGTGGCATTGGCATAATGAAGTTGAACTATTAATAGTAACAAAAGGAACTTTTATATTTGAAAGCCTCAACAAAAAAATTGTAGTCGACACAGGAGATGTTCTTTTTATTAATACCAATATCTTACACTCTGGTAGAATAATTGAATCTTCTAAAATTTGTGAGATACACTCATTTGTATTTGATCCTATTTTGGTATCTGGAAGCTTGGGCACTTCTATAGAAAATAATTATGTACGCCCAATATTAGAAACCACGGAATTAGATCTTTATCATATTGGAAAAAATACATCAAATTCTAATATTTTTGATATTGTTAATGAAACATTTGCCGCTTATAAAGAAGAACATTTTGGATATGAATTGATTGTAAGAGAAAATATAACCAAAGTTTGGATGACTATCTTATGCAATAATATCAATTTAATTAAATCTCAAAGAAGTTCTAAAAATTTAGAAAAAAATCGTGTACAATCTATGATGAAATTTATACACGACAATTATATGAATTCCATAAATTTAGAAATGATATCTAATTTTGTTTCGGTAAGTACCAGAGAAAGTATTCGATGTTTTAAAAAAATTGCTGGCGTCACGCCGATGCAATATTTATTAAATTATAGAATATCCATTGCTGCAAATTTACTGACTAATAGTGAGTACTCAATTACACGAATATGTGATTTATGTGGTTTTGATTCACCCAGTTACTTTTCATACAAATTTAAGAAAAAGACAGAATTCACTCCTACTGAGTACAGAAAAAGAGGCATAATGTAAGTTAATAAATTAATTAAAGAGAAATCAATATTTGTTTAAATGCTCATTTAAGAGCTTATTATTTTAACTTCGCTAGAAAAATGGAATTCAATATACTTAACTTGGACTCCTCACGCCTCAATAGAAATTACAAAAAAGTATCTAATTTGGGAAGAAAAAAACAGACATGAAGGATGGGGAATATTTCTGTTGTTGAGGATAACTCGAAAACCAAAACTAAAACAATTGGGTATGTTTAAGTGATAAATTTTGGAATCAAGGATACATGACTGAAGCTCTAACAAGAGTGATTGATTTTTTATTTGAAACAACAGATTTGAATCGAATTGAAGCTGAGCATGGTATAAATAACTCAGGTTCTGGGTTGGTTATGGAAAAATCAGGCATGACTTTTGAAGGAGTTTTACGAGAAGCGAGATTAAATAATCAAGGTATTGTTGATATAGCCGTGTATAGTATTTAACGTTCAAACCGGTTTTAACATAAATTACTTGATATAATCCAATTTATGGTATGGTAAATAGAATTTAAAGTTATTGTATCTACTGATTTTAATTTCTGGTTGTGATCTGAGTCTCCCAATCGTTATTGATAATAATAAAGAGAATAAAAATTTATGAACTAATTACAAATGAGAATAATCTATTTTCTAGATAGCTTAATTTTTAAATTCCTATTTATAAGATCAAGCTGGACAATAAAAGTATTTATAACTCCTTGAGTGTACAGAAAATGACCCATTTCTGTACACTTCATTTTGAAGAATTAATAATTAAAAATTTTTTCACTAACTATTCTCTATAACGAATAGTTATAACAAATATTCAATGGTCAATTGATTTGTTAAGTTCAGGTATATAATCTAAAAATTTTCTTACTTCTCTTTTGGGTTTTAACGCATACAGCAAGCCAAAAACATTTTCATATTTCCAATTAACCGGTAGCGTCACAAAATTTGGTTGCACATATTTCCATTGCGGCAAGGAGAGTAATAATTTATTTGATTGATCATATTTATTAAAAACATTTAAAAACATTCAAATCATAAAACTCGGAAGTAATTTCTTGTTTAATTTCTGGATACTTTCTAGCCAAGTCGTCTTGAAGAATACCCACGGGACGTTTTGGGGAACTTTTTCCTGAAACCAGTGTTTCACCAAATAGATCAGATATATCCAAGCTTTTCTTTTTTGCTAAAGGATGCCTTATTGGAACAGCAATTGTAAATGTAACTTTGTATAACTCATAATAATTAGCAAGTTTTTCTGTAATATCTGCAGTGTAAGTGCCAGCAATAATATCATATTTTTCTCCAAGCTGATGTAATACAGAGACAATCGTATCGCGATTGTCGTCAAAAGGAACAATTTCAAAATTAAATCGATTATCTTTTTCCATTATTTCATTTAGTAGACCGATGATTTGCTGACTGGGGTTTAGTAGAGAACTACCAATTTTAATTTTCCAGGTTTTATTCGGAGCCAAGTTCTCCGCTCTGATCAAAGCTTCTTCAGAAAAAGCAATAATTTTTTTGGCATCTTCATAAATTGAATATCCCGATTCTGTAAGAACAATTCCTTGATGACTCCGTTCGATTAATTTCAAACCTAGCTGCTCTTCTAATAAATTTATCTGCTTCATAACCGCGGGTGCAGAAATAAAGAGTACCTCAGAAGCCTTTGAAAAGCTTCCAGTGTCTGCAACACTTAAAAATGTATCTAAAAGATGATTATACATGCGCTTTCTCCTTGCATTAACTATTAGTTAACACAATAGTAACATTTTACAAATTCCGCTACAAAGAAATACGTGTTAATCTTCAGTAGTACTAGAGAGGAAGATCAGTTATGGAATATGTCACATTAAATAATGGCGTAAAAATGCCAAAACTAGGATTTGGAGTTTTTCAAATTCCTGATTTAGTTGAAAGTGAAAAAATTGTTAGTGAAGCATTAAACGCTGGTTACCGATTGATTGATACTGCTGCTACCTATTTAAATGAAGAAGCTGTGGGAAAAGCAATTTCAAATAGTAATGTACCACGTGAAGAAATTTTTGTTACGACTAAACTTTGGTTACAAGACGCTGGTTATGAAGCTACTAAGAAGGCCTTCCAATCTTCATTGGATAAACTAGGGCTGGAGTATTTAGATTTGTACCTAATTCATGTTCCTTTTAATGATTATTATGGTTCTTAGAAAGCTATGGAGGAACTATACAAAGAAGGTAAGATTCGGGCAATTGGTGTAAGCAATTTCAGTGAAGACCGACTCGTTGATCTAATTATGAACAGTGAAGTAAAACCAGCTGTGAATCAAATCGAAATTCATCCATTGCGCCAGCAACGTCGTGCTTTAGAAATCATGAAAAAATATAATGTTCAGGCTGAAGCCTGGGCTCCCTTTGCAGAAGGAAATGGCGATATTTTTAATAATGAGACACTAAAAAAATTGCTGAAAAACATCATAAATCACCAGCTCAAGTTATTTTACGCTGGCAATTACAACGAGATACTATTGTCATTCCTAAATCTGCTAATGTTGAACGTATGCAACAAAATTTTGATGTATTTGATTTTGAGTTAACTAAAGAAGACATGGAACAAATCGTATTACTAGAAACTGGATTTAAAATTATTGACCATTTGACCGCCGAAACTGCTGAGTCATTTAATCAAGTTAGAATTTAATAAAAAGGAGTGTTTTTATTATGGAATATATCACATTAAATAATGGAATTAAAATGCCGCTGATTGGATTTGGCGTGTATCAATTATCAGATGAAGAAACAGAAAAAATCGTCGGTGAGGCTATTAAAGCCGGTTATCGTTCATTTGATACTTCGTCTGCGTATTTCAATGAAGAGGCAGTTGGTCGTGCGCTTGCTGCTAGCGGAGTTCCACGTGAAGAATTATTTATTACTTCAAAGTTATGGGTTCAAGATGCTAGTTATGATAAAGCAAAAGAAGCTTATCAAGCAAGTTTGAATCGTCTAGGCTTAGATTATCTTGATTTGTATTTGATCCATCAACCATTTGGCGATTATTATGGTGCTTGGCGTGCCATGGAAGAACTATATACCGATGGTAAAGTACGGGCAATTGGTGTAAGCAACTTTGATGATGCCCGGTTAGTTGACTTAATTCTAAATAACAAAGTCAAGCCTGCACTTGATCAAGTCGAAACCCATCCATTTTTCCAACAAAAAGTAGCCATGGAAACAATGAAAAAATATAATGTTCAAATTGAATCTTGGGGACCTTTCTCTCAAGGCGGTCAAGGTATTTTCACGAATCCATTGTTTATTGAATTAGCAAACAAATACAAAAAATCAGTTGGACAAATTATCTTGCGTTGGCATGTCCAACGTGGTGTAGTTGTTATTCCTAAATCAACTAACTCTGAACGAATGAAAGATAACCTAAATGTATTTGATTTTAGTTTAAGTAGTGAAGATATGGAAAAAATTGCAACGCTTGATTTGGGTCATAGTGAAGCGATTAATTACCTTCAAGCAAATGCGGCTGAAATGCTTAATGATTTAAAGATTCATGAATAGAAGAATAATGAACGAGAAAGGTCGAGTTTATACTTGACCTTTTTTTACGTAAACATCCAAACGTGTTACGCATTAATTGGAAGCTACTCTGGATGCTGTAAAAAAAGATTGATGGAATAGATTACCGCCATTTATTATAAAAGAAACATGCCATTTAAATTCAAAAGTTACAATGAATACATAAAAAGCCCAACAAGGTATACCCTGTTGGGCTTTTCTATTTTTTTACACCATCTCTTTAAATTTTTTCTAACGTGGGAAAACTCAATCTAGTTTATGCAAAGAATATGGGGGTTCACAAACAGCCATCTCACGATGGATCAAACTCTATTCTAGAGTTGAAATGGAATCGGGAGAGCTTCTTACTGCCAAGCAAGTGAGGGAACTCCAAAAACAAAAGGCTGCTTTAGAAGAGGAGAGCCTTATCTAAAATTGCCATATTCACGCCACACTCCACCAACGACAAAAGGCTATTTCCTTACTTCAATCAGAACACACAATTTCTAAATTATGTCGTGTGCTAAAAGTCAATCGTAGTAGGTTTTATAAATAAACAACAGAAAACCTTCCGCACGCTTTCTTGAAAATCAAGAATTAAAACGCCATACATTCTCTTCATTAGAAGAGGTAAAACTTGCTCGTTTTAGATATATCGAAGTTTTTTATAATCCTAGAAGACCTCATTCAGCAATTGATATGCTTTCTCCAAATTTAAAAGAAGAACTACACTGGAAATCTCTTTTTTTCTGTCTACTTTATTGACTCTATCCACTAATTGCTTAAAAGATTCAAGGTTAGTGCTAGCACTTTGTTTTTCTTTACGTTCCATAATAACGTCATATACTAGTGCATACCCCCTTCTAGCCAAACGTTCTGTTCCGCTTTTTCTCTTTTCTTGTATTAATGGATACATAATAGCACTAATTATTGCTACTATTTTAGAAACTACTGCAATCTATTGAGCAATATTACCAATGTTCATGCAATGATCCTCCTTTAATATTTTTAATTATTCTTCAGAAACAATGGCCAGTCAATTATCAATAATTCTCCTTTAGAATTTTTGGGTACAATTTCTTCAATTGAATGTTCTTTTAATACAGAAAGATAACTATTTTCTGCTTCTTTTAAAATATCTAATGTTAGATTACCATACTTATCTACAAGTTTATCAGATAAAAACATTGTATGTATAACATCAGTTTTGACATTATTTAAAAAACTATCTGAATTTTCAACTGCTTTAAAGACATCATAGAATGTGATATCTCTTACTGACTTATTTAAAGAATAGCCACCTGTTTTTGATGCTTCAGATTGAATAATACCAGCATTATTTAACTTTTTAGCAATTTTCTGTAAATATGTGTGGGAAACTCCCATTCGCTGACTTATTTCAGAAGATTTTAAATAAGATTTTTCCGGTAATTCAGCTAGCATTACAAGAATAGCAACAGATTGGATAAATGAATTACTTAATTTCAAACAATTACACCCTTTCTAAAATCTATTGACTTTTAATATCTACAGTCGCACAACTAATATAGACTATATTAGTTATTCTTTCAATATAAATGGATTAAAAAAGTAGAACCTAGATTTTTCTCTATCTTTATAGATATTTAAATATTTTAATTCCTCATATCCTTTCATATAATTTCTTACTTATTTTTTAAATTCTATTATTCTTAAAATGATAAGTTAGAACTACCTGACAATAAAATCCTTTAATCTATCAACTTCTACAATTTTTTTCTTTGTTTCTATCATTTTAAATTTTTAAAGATTTCCAATTTATAAAATTCGCATTTTCTGTTGACAAATAAAATCTATAGATTTATTATATCCGTAGTCAAAAGACATCTGCGGTTTGTGTGGGTTATAAAAATAAAGAGGTGTTTATTATAAAAAAGAAAATTGTTTTAGGATTCGTATTAATATTCTTATCCCTTATTCCAATGATTTATTCTGGATTGTTTTTAGGTGCATCATTAGATCCATATGGTAATATGGATCAGTTACCAGTAGCTATAGTCAATTCCGAAAAAAATATAATTCAAGAAAAATTATTTGAAGAAAAATTATTTGATTTAAAAGAAGAAGCAAGTATGGATAGCGCGATGGAGAAGTTAAGAGATGGAAAAGTATATGCCATTATAAGTTTTGGTGAAGATTTTCAAGGTAAAATTACAACTTTTCCAAAGCTAAAAGAAAACGCTGAAATACAATTGATAACTTCTGAAGGACTTAATTCCTTTTCTTCAAAAGTCATCACTAGTACAATGAACCAATTTGTACAACATGTTAATGCAGAACTATCTTCTAAAATTATTGACAAAATGCAAGGCATGAATATTCCAGATTCAACTGGTTCTATCGTTAAATTACAGGTCAAAAATATTCATCCAGTAAAAAATAATGGTGAAGTAATGGCTCCATATCTATTTTCGTTAACACTTTTTGTTGCTGGGATATTTGTCAACCAATTTACAATGCGTAATTTTAAGAAAAAAGGAGAAAAATTTACAACGTACTGGACAAAACAATATGTTTTTCCTGTGATAATTGGCTTAGTTCAAGTACTTTTATTACTAAGTGGGAATTTCTTATTTATCCATATTCCAGTTAACTCACTCTATCAATTAATAGCTTTCTTATTTTTAACTTCTGCAACATTCTTGAGTATAATTGTAGGATTTAATAAATTGATTCCAGGAATTGGATCTTTAATTGTTTTAATTTTAACTATGTTCCAAACGTCAGCTGCAGCTGGCGTTTATCCTATTCTCTTAACCAATAGTCTATTTGAAAAAATTAATGCTTGTATTCCAATGACCTATACAATAAGAGGATTGAGAAGTATTATCAGTTTGGAAAGCATTAATTTAGCAGAAAATGTTTACGTATTAATCGGCTTCTTAATTTTTGGCCAATTCTTAATTTTACTTTCCTATTTAATACATGAACGACGCTTCAAAAAAACATCAAACTAAACAATAAAGGTGGGAGATAATAATGAGAATCTATAAAATTGATGCCGCTAAAAAAAGAAGGCGGAGATTAGAGAAAAAATTGACGTGCTTCCATATCCGACGTATTCTACTCGAACACGTATATTTTTCGTTTCATAACCATTTTCTTTTAAATATTTTTTGACTGTATTTGCGGTTGTTTTCATTTTCAATCTCTCTCCTTGTTTTTGATTTTGCCAAGTTCATTTCAGCAAGCGATTTGTGGGTGGCGAAAAAATTTGATTTTAAAAAATGTTACTGGTTTATTGTTTAGATTTCTCCTTTTTATTGTTTGAACTTGGATCATTTCGAGCTGAGCTGATAGCGATTTGGCGTGCTTATGATTTTCACCTGAAGCAGGCACTCCCTTTTTTTATGAATGTGGAAGGTGTATAAGCACTCTCGCCAATTCGATAGCAGCGTTCTCCGCTCGTTTGACCCAAACAATCAAAAGGAGTAACTACTTTGAAAAATAGACAACAAAAAAATCAGTTCAATTCCTTTTCAACAAGGTTTTGAACTGATTCATTCACGTTTATTTATATGCTATAATATGACCGACAGTAAAGTTTAATGACGGTGGCTATCCAATCGAAAGTGAGGTGGTGCGTATGATCGTACTTCCGAAATCTTATGAAAGGAGACGCCTTTTGCATCTTGCAGAAATCACTGCTTTGATTGTAGTAATTGCTACTTGTGGTAAAGCTCTTTTTGAGTTTTTAACCGCAATAGTAAAACTCATTCAAGCATTGACTGAAGCGAAAAAAAGCAAAAAGAAATAACCGTCACTTTAGCAGGAGCCGGTTATCTCTTTTAGATAATTAAAATTCTGTCACCGTCTTTAACGGTGCTGTCTAAGGGGAGTTGTTAGCGCAACTCCTCTTTTCATTTTTATTATAGCACGCTTTATAAAAGAAAACTAGATTCATGTTTTAGCCTCTAATGGAAAAATGGATCTCGTTTATTTATATGTTATAATGTGACCGACAGTAAAGTTTAATGACGGTGGCTATCCAATCGAAAGTGAGGTGGTGCGTATGATCGTACTTCCGAAATCTTATGAAAGGAGACGCCTTTTGTCCGCATATGAGACAATTCAAACTATTCTTGGCTTTGGTATGTTTACCATTGCTTTGATTGGTTTGGTTGTATCCATGCTTAAACACGACAAAAAGAAATAGCCGTCACTTTAGCGAGCAGACTAGCTATTTCTTCTTGAAATATTTAGATTAAATCGTCACCGTCTTTAACGGTGCTGTCTAAGAGGAGTTGTTAGCGCAACTCCTCTTTTCATTTTTATTATAGCACGCTTTATAAAAGAAAACTAGATTCATGTTTTAGCCTCTAATGGAAAAATGGATCTCGTTTATTTATATGTTATAATGTGGCCGACAGTAAAGTTTAATGACGGTGGCTATCCAATCGAAAGTGAGGTGGTGCGTATGATCGTACTTCCGAAATCTTATGAAAGGAGACGCCTTTTGCATCTTGCAGAAATCACTGCTTTGATTGTAGTAATTGCTACTTGTGGTAAAGCTCTTTTTGAGTTTTTAACCGCAATAGTAAAACTCATTCAAGCATTGACTGAAGCAAAAAAAAGTAATCGTCAAACTTTAGCCGGAGCGACGATTACTTTCATGTAATATAAACTCTATCACCGTCTTTAACGGTGCTGTCTAAGAGGGGTTGTTAGCGCAACTCCTCTTTTCGTTTTTATTATAGCACGCTTTATAAAAGAAAACGAGATTCATGTTTTAAGTTACCAATTGATATGTGAATCATCCAAAATCAATTCCTCCAATCGTTCTCGAAATTCATTTTGTGAGAAAATATGAAAACGAGAAAAAACATCTTCTGCATTGACTGCTCGATCCTCAATTTCTTTTTTGTATCTTTCCAGTTCTTCTAAAATAATAGTTGAAGGCGAGACGTAAATTAAATGGGCATCTTTATGTTTGTTCAAATGATTAATGTATTTTACAAACACACCTTCCTTGTATCGACGTTTCGTTTTAATCGTCAACTCAATTTCAAAATACCAGTTAATACTTTTTCCTGTCTGTGATTCAAAACGTAAGAGAAAATCAGAAACAAAAAATACACGCTTATTTTTACTTGGCTGCATGTCCTTTACTTCGTAAACTTGTCGACGCTCACTTTGAATGTAACGCAAATGTTTTTGAGCTCCAACAACTTTTAAAGTTTCAAGCAAAGCCTCATTAATCATCAAGCAATGGTACCAGTTGTATTTTGGAACTTTTACTAAGGGATAGTATCCTTGAATTGATTGATAGCTAATTCGTTCCAAATAGTACACCTTCGTTTTTTATCGTTGTCAGAAAGAAAATAATCAATCAATTCATCTTTTTTAAAGATACCAAGTGATTTCGGCAGTCCAAGTTTTGGTGGGACGTTGACGGTAGGGTTGTTGCTTTTTCTTTTGACCTTATTCTTTTACTTACTTTTTCTTTTATTATTTTTATCTTTTTTATTTTTCTCTCACTTCTTTAGTCATTATCTTAGGCGGACTTAGTCGATGGGCACTGGACTTTTTGTTAGTTTTTTTTGTCATTGTCTAGATCATGGAAGACTCATTGAAGATTCAATGAAGGGTCATAGAAGACTCATTGCCAAAATAAAGTGTTTATTTTTGAGTGCTTCTATGTTCCTTCAGCTATTTCACACTGGGTTCCTAACGTATACTTTACGTATCGGTTCATGACTATTTTGTCCTTTTCGATAGAAGTAAAACTCACCTGTTCGTAAACTTTTTAAGTCGTTCGGGTGGATATTGAACTTGTCGACCATGCGTTTTGTTCCACGTTCACCTGACCACGAAGTCCTGTTCAAGTTGTTAAAACCATCCGCTTGTTCAATCATTTCAGTGAGTTCTAAGTCACGATAAGTACCGAAAATTTCCGCCCAATAACTCGCTTCGTCCTTCTCATTTACCTGTTCGAACATATATGTGTTGACGTTTCCGACGAGCTGTTTCATGAGTGATTCATCTATTTTGGCAATGTCTGTCATAGTTTGTGGACTGAAGATAGCGTGAACGCCTGCCCCACGTGCCTTGTTTGCAATCGCTATAAAGGACTCGTCCAGATAGCTGGCTGGTTCATCAAATAGTGTGAGAATCTCCTTCTTTTTTTCGGCTCCTTTATAGATTTCTGCTGTTAAATGTTTCAAGTCTCCAATGATAAAATGTGCCAATTATTTGATGAATTCTTCATAGATTAACCCGTTCAATGATAAGTAAACTAACTGATTCTGACGATAAATTTCTTTGAAATCCAGTTCCAGTTCACAATGTTTTGTATCGAATAACTGCCCCACTTCACTATCAATCAACATGTTTATATTGGTCTGAAGTGACTCTGAAGTCGCATACAAATAGAACGGACTTTCCTTATATTCGTACCGAATGAATAACTGATTGAATAGCTTGCGATGGGTTTCTGATAACTCGTCAAACTGTTTATCGAATACAACGAGAACTATCTTAAGAGTTTCTTTTGTAACACACTCTTTTAAAGGAGCTACGATTCACCAGCGTCCCTTACTAATTTAATACCTTTTGTTCATCTAGTTGTAGTACTCTGTCCACTTTAATTATTTTGTTGTTTTTTCTAAAACGCTTGGTACCTGACTCGAAAATAGCATATAAACTATTTTCTTTAGAATAAATCTGCTCTAAATAAGGTGGTGCCTCAATCTCCTTAACTAAATCTTCTTCCAAAGAGAGTGAATTCTTTTCATCATTATAAATCAATATTTTCGATTTCTCTGATCCATAGGACTGAGAAAATAAAATATAGTTCTCATAGAATGTGACTCCTTGAATTTCTTTATTAATGTTATACGTCTGATCTGGTTTATCCTCAATTACGATTTTTCTATCAGATGTTTGCTTGACCGTTCCCTGTTCATTCAAAGTATATCTATTCATTTTTCCATGTCTCTTATCAGAAAAGTCACCTATATAAAGAGCATGATTCTTATAGCCAATAAAAGATGCTTTATTTAAGTCAGTCAAATCAATTGTCTGGTTGTATTCAATAGGCTCATAGTTCTCACTGAATCGATATTTTTTTAAATCGGATAAAGAAATGGATGAAATCCTTGCTGTGGAAGTATTCCTTTTATCATTACAAATCCAAATATTTTGATTGACCGGATCATAGATAATACCTCCCACATGTGGATTACCATCCAAGACCACGGTCTTTATATACGCATGTGTCTTATTATCTAAAACATAGATCACTGAATTGTAATCCTTTTTGTGACTATAAGCGCTAATTAGCACATAGTCTTCTGCAACTGTTATCCCTTGCGGATCCATCTCGTCACTAATTTCTTGTTTTCCTGTTCGATTCGCTTTTAAAGTTTCTGTTTTTAAGAGACCAGGGATAACGTATGTACCGCTATCTTGTTTATCATTAGAAAAAGATAAATCGTAAAACACGGGCATCTTCTCTAATTCCTTCTTTTGTTCATCTAAAGAATAAAGCGTGGGCTTCACATTCGTTTGGTTTTTTCCGTTATCAGCTTCTCGATTTGAACAACCCGCTAAGCCAAGAATGAAAACACAAGCAAGGGCTAGTTTAACGTACCATTTCATAGAAGTTCCTCCTCAACTAAAAAAGGCATTTACTATCTAATGAATTGATTATTAGATAGTAAATGCCTAAAAGATTATTCCTATGGTTCTAGTGGAAGATCCACGTCGAATGTGTGGGTTTCATCATCATCTGCTTTAAAGCCGATTTCTAAAGACTTTATTTCTTCCAATTTTTGTTCTTCTTTAATTTTGAAATGTAGATACCCATCTTTATGTTTGTCATGGGTCAAAACTTCGTCATCCCAATCATCCTCAAATACAAGCGCTTCAACTTTTTCTCCATCATTTAAAATCAAATAAGCTTTATCAGGTTTGATGTGTTTGTCCTTTGAGTCTTCATTATACATTTTATATTTTATAGAGAGCAATGTACTGAACTTATCATCATTTTTATCTTTGTATTTATCGACATCAACAATTTTAATGTGATCAATCACAAATTTTGTATCATCCCAATCAGAATTTTCATAATCTGTTTGATAAGAAACTTCACTCTTTATCTTAGGATCAATTCCATTCGTTACGATATCCTTGAAATACCCATCATCTTTCAATGTTACTTCGTCTACCACAACTTTTGTGGATGAACTACTCACAACTGTTTCTTTTCCAGACTCATCCACGATTTTTCCTGATTCTTCAGTTTTTGAACACGCACCTAGTGTTACCAATGTGATTGCTGCAAAACACATTCCGATTATTCTTTTTGATCTCATACTGTTTTCCTCCTCAATATTAATATTGTCAGACATCCTCTGACTGGATATTCTTCAAACCAACTGATGGGTTTAAATTAGTAGATAGATGAATTGTTGCCAAATGTTCTTTGTCTTGTGACAATGGGTATAACAAAGTGAACCACGAAAGTCCAAAAGTTAGGGGAAGACTCTGTCACAATTCGCCAATTTTTTGAAGATAGGGTCACTGACCACATTTTACTAAGAAGAACTTACATAAAATTATTTACAGCCTCAATCAAACTTTTTTATAAGTCAAAAAATCGACTTGCATCGTGTAAAATATTTTTTATATCACGAATAGCTTGTTTTTGAGCGATGAACCGTTTAGCTTTGTTGGCATTACCAGTTAATGTATAAAGCTGTTTTTCAAGATCCTTTAATTTTTTATTGATTTTTTTTAAGGTCTTTACTTCACTTGAAGCCCAGTCATCAATAGCTTTTTCTTCATGAACTTCCTCTTTATCCTCTAGGTTACCAAGCTTAGCTTCATTTTCTAAAATATAAGAAATGTTTGCTAATGCAGCTTGTTGTTCTGAGTAAATTAAATCAATATCATCACTTGTATTGATAATATCCATGTCAGTATCAATATTAGTAATACTATCATTGATTTTTGATAATACTTTGCTTTCTTTTTTTTGAATGTTTACCATAATATAACCTTCTTTCAAAAATAATTATATAAATAAACAAAAAGCTTACAAATAAAAAAACGGACTAATTATGTGCAATAAAATAACGCTACAAAAAAGTTGGAGATTCTTACATATTTAAAGATTTCTGATAAGTAGAAGACAGCTGAGAAATTAGGAATTGGATTTGTTTATCTACACAAATTACAGATCGATGAAAACTTTTAGTAAAAAAATATTATTAATTGATGCGCAAGTAAGGTTTAAAAATTTAATCAGTATTAATAAAAAAACAGAAGAATTATTTATGTGACTATGTGATTGTATTGTACAAGTCCTTTTGTATAGATAACTATGACTTGTTTATCTGGTATATTATATTTTAATAACTATATTAAATATAAAGCAGGTTCAAGGAGTAGAAATACGTTTCTTATGACAGACTGCTAAGAAATGGAGCTAATTATCATGAATATGTATAAATCAATAAATATGCTATTAAGGAAATTCGTTTTAATCTTAAAAAATGAAGATATGCGCAGTATCTTGTTTTTAATGGTAATTACATTATTTGTGGGGACTATGGGGTTTTTCTTAATAGAGGATCTTAGTATATTTAATTCCTTTTATTTAAGTTTTATTACCTTAACGACAATAGGCTTTGGAGATATACATCCAGTAACTATCTTAGGTAAAACATTTTTGATTATCTACGGAACTTTTGGAATGGGCGTGATGAGTATTTTTATTTCATCACTAGTAAAGTATTATATTCATTCACATGAGTCACATAAACGACATCAAAGGGATAAACATCAAGCATAATAATCAACTTTATTCTGTGGCTAATCAGACAAAGAAAATTCTGTAAAAATCAGAAAGAATCAGTATCTTATAACTTTTGAAGATACTGATTCTATAATTACTACAGAGAACTTCAAAACAATAATCTTCCTGCAAGTTGGTGTGATAGCTATTCCCACGGTGGAGGTGCCTCTTTAGCAATATGTTAATAAGGTTCTTTTATGGGAGGCAGGGTCAATGATTGAGAATCATAAAATAGGTTCAGGAAACTACTCTCAAGCAATCCATAGAACATATAAACCTGATTTATTATTTTCACCACTAGATTGGAGTGTACTTATGAAAGCAGATAAAAACTTAGTTCCTTTGGATGATCATCTTTGTTTTTCGCTTTATACCACTTCTCGTACCATTCAGAGACTTTATCGTCCAATGCTAGAGAAACATGGACTGACCTATCCTCAATAGTTGATCTTAGTCATCCTTCACGATGAAAACACCCTTTCAGTAAAAATGATTGGTGAGAAGTTAGATTTATCAAGCAATACTCTGACACCTCTATTAAAGCGAATGGACCAACACGGATTAGTAAAACGAATTCGCAGTAAAGAAGATGAGCGTGTCTTGCTGATCACTATTACCAAACTAGGAAAAACGACTCGAGAAGAAGCATATGATCTTCCGAATATTTTATTAGACCGTTCAACCCTTTCTTTTTTCCGAATGGAACGAACTAAACCGCTTACTTGATCGTTTATTTAAAGACACAAAAAATTGATTAGTTAATTAAAACATAAATATTTAATTTTATAGTCCAGTAGGATATTTCCTATTGGACTATAACTCATTGGTATTTTAGCAGGCATCTTGTCAAAATTGCCTGCATAATAGTAGATGGGTGTATTGCCAATATCTATTTTTTTATTAGATAAAATATAATGTTCATAATTTCAGTTCTTAACAACTCCTATCTTCATCGTTCAATTTTCATCAAAATTATTGATACTAATTAAGGGGCTACCACTTATAGAATCAGATTGAAAGAAGTTTTTATCACTAATTTATTTATTCGTTATGCTCAATTATTGCTCTACCATTCAACGGTTGAATATCCCTATTATTATGAGAGTATAGTTTTTTAAAAGATTCAATTTGCTCTGGTGATACTTCAATGTTGTTTTTCATAACATACCATTCAACATTTTCAGTTAATGGGGGTGTTGTTAAAGAACCTAAATAATGATAGTAACTTTTATTAGTAGGAATCATATCATTTAAATTCTTAATAGGTTCTGGTTTCTCCTTGTTCACATCATCCAACACTTCTTGAAATCCTTTGTTTTCTGTTCCTTCTGTAAAAAAGACGCCTATTACTGCGATTCGTCCATCTTGAGACATATTAACAAAATGAGCTTCGATGGGATAATGTTCACCATCAACAGTATGCTCACTTTCCGCATGAAAATGGAATTGACTTAATTCAAAATTTCTTCCGTTAATGATAGCTTGTCCTCCTCCAGTAACCTGGATACTGTGGCCATTATTTTCAACACTCGTGATATCCTTACTATAATCTAATGTAATTGTTCCATTATCTGGCGTCATTTTTTCAGTCTTATCCCCTAGAATGTCAATTGGAGATTGCATTTTTCCAGAAGTAAATTCCCAATCTGCTTGATCATCATAGTCAACATGGCCTGATTTTTCTGCATGTTTTGATGCCTCTGTGGTTGCCCATTCTTTTTTTGACGAATTAATTGTAGTATTACTTGAAGAACATCCAACAAATAATACAACGGTGCAGTTCAAAAGTAACATAACGAGCACTTTTCTTTTCATTTTTCATCCTTCTTAATACTAGTTTTCTCCAATATACATTAAATTAAAGTATTTAAGTGTCATATTTAGTTATTTATAATACCTATTTTTACCCACTTGAATATAAAGTACAGCATCATGTCAAATAGTTAAAAAAATTACCAATTTTTTATTTTTTCATAAAGAACATATTTTAAGATATTTTCCTCACACCCATGGACATATGCAGCAATCGGGGAATAGTTCTGGTGAAGTCACGGCTTACCAATAAACATCATTTACACCATCGCTAATATCTGGAATCACAGAAAATCCATAATCAACAAATCTAATGCTATACAAAAAAGCTTCGATTCATTCTTATTATATTTCCTATTTAACCTTTTCAGTTCCAGTTGTCTTTGCTTTGAATCTTTACTGTTACTGGGAGACGCTTAGTTCCTAGAGATAAAGTCATTTCATTTCAATTTATCATTTTTGGATAAAAAAAGAATTGTGAAATAAAAAAATCAGCTCAAATCCTTTTCAACAAGGTTTTGAACTGATTCATTTAAGTTTAATATTTGTAACTTGTTTTCCGATCAATCGATAGTTCATGAGCTATTTCAATACCATTTTTATACCCCTCGATATTTCTTAAATAATCAAGTATTTCTATTTTTTTTTTACATCATTATCGATAAAACAATTTATATCCATCTCAACCTCCAAAAGATTTAAAATAATAGTGTGCCATGATGAATTTGTCTAGATAAGTTTATCATGGCACACTATTATTTTAAATGTTCGTTATTTTGATAAAATATGAAAAGCTATAGAATTTATTGTTGTTGATTAGTAATACAGGAGCTAACCTTCCGGTGGTGCACATCATAATTTTTTTGGGGGTCTTCTTACAGCTAGCAATTAATCCACCTAATTTTAAAATTAGTTTAATGGGAAAGTCTATTATTGCTGTAAAGTATTACAACTAAGTTTACTGCATACCTATAGCTTTATAAGTCGCAATATGGACATTATCTGATACAGAAGTAAACTCATCTTCGTTCCAAAGAATATCTTGATCTAATCTTTGAATTAGTGAAGTAACTAACTTTGTGTGATTTTTAATCAACGGATTGTGTGGCTCAGGTGTAGGCATTATTAATAATTGACTATTTATGTCTAATACTTCGTTAAGTTTTCGATGGAAATTAACGAGTTCTTTAAAACCATAGTCACGAACCCCTGTAAAAAAGTAAAAACTTGTTTTTTTAGTAGCATACTTCATATCTTTAAATATAATGTCATTGTTAAAAATATTTTTTACTTTTTCTTCAAATAATTTATCATTGTTGAAAAAAAGATCTTTACCGCTATCACCAAAGCCATCAGTAGATATTCTTAAATCTGGTACCATTGCAAATACTTTATCAATAAACTTATTATGTAAAGCCATTAGAATAGATCCAGCACCGCCTTTAGAGCTACCCACCAAATAAACTTTTTGATAATTATTTTCCATTATAAGTTGTTCTATTTTTTGACTTAATTCTTCATAAATAAATTTACCATGATCAAAAATATACCAACCATAGAGCTTTGAGTAATAATCTTTTAAATACAAATAATCTCTTTTATCATTCCTTTGTGATAATTTCATAAAATGATAATAATTATGAAGATTTTTGACAGATTCTTCATCTATCTGTCCATTAACAATGCTTTTCGCGTACATTTCATTTGTTTTAGAGAAAACTCCTTGTAATACAATAACTAATGTATCTGAATTATTCTTTATGTGTTTTCCCTCTATCATAACTTCCAAATTCTAACATCCCTTCTCAGATTAAAGAATACCAATTAACTTAAATCCAGTAATAATTACAATAAAAAATAAAATTGTTACTGATATAATTGGAAACTTAAAAGAGTCATGTTTAATTTTTGTTCTTAACTTTCTTTCTTGCCCTGCCATCATTTTTTTTTGATATATTTTTTTTTCAGACCGACTCAGTTTATTAAAGTGATGGATAAACTTACTATATTCTAAACAAACGGTCTCACATTCTCCAAATTGTCGTAACTTGCCATAGTGAATCCAGGCAACAACATCAGCAATATCTCTCATTTGACTAGTCGCATGACTGACAAAAATAATAGTTTTTTTCTGATTTTTAAATTTTTCAATTTCGTCTAAGCATTTTCTATAAAAGGTTTGATCGCCAACAGATAGCGCCTCATCAATAATTAAAATATCTGGATCTGTTTGTACAGCAATGCCAAAACCTAATTTTGCTCTCATCCCACTTGAATAATGCTTTAAAGGTTTATCAATAAAATCATATAGTTCTGTAAATTCTATGATTTTATTGATTCTACGGTTGATCTCTTTATTACTGAACCCCATCAATAACATTTTCAGTCTAATATTTTCACGGCCCGTTAAATTTGGTTTAAGACCTGAACTGATCGCCAATAAAGAAGTAGTCCCTTTAAAATTAAATTCTCCGTATGTCGGTTTTAAGTGCTTAGCCAAAATATTCGCCAAAGTTGTCTTTCCTGAACCATTTAATCCAACTAACCCAACACATTGACCGGGCTTAAATGTGAATGTGATTTCATCCAAAGCTTCAAAATATTGATATCTTTTTCTATTTTTTTTATTATCCTTCTTACTATCTTTCTTTACATAATATAATTTAGTAATATTACGTACGTTAATCTTTTCATTAGAATCTGATAGGAAAGTTTTTTCTTTAGCCAATAATTTCTCCTACTTTCTTGCTACATGTATTCTACAAAATCATTCTTATACTTTTCAGTAATATATATTCCTACAAGCAAAATTAAAGCGACGCTAGAAAAGAAATAAGCCATTTTGGGAATATTATGAAAAAACCATCCTCTTGAAAGAAGCGCATCTCTAAATCCTTCTATAATATAAACAAAAGGATTCAAAAGTAATAATTTAGCTAGCCTAGAATCAGTATTACTACTCACATTGATAACTGTGCCAGAAATAAAAAATAATAATCTCATACTTGAACTAATCAAAGGTTGTAAATCTCTAAACATAACGGTTATTGCAGAAGTAACTACAGAAATTGCAAGTAACGAAATTATCATGCAGAAAAAATAATAAATTAACTGTATCCATTCTAAAGTTGGATAAAATCCCTGGATTATGAAATAGAAAAGAAATAATCCCATCATGGTAAAAAAACTATTTAATCCTTTAAGAATAGAAATTGTAGGAAGGATTTCTACTGGAAATTTTGTTTTTGAAATTAAATTTAAGTTTTGATATATAGACCCTGACCCTACAACAATACTAGAACTGATGTAAAACCAAGGTATCATGCCTATCAGCATCCAATCAATATATGGTATTTGAGAATTAATCATCGTTTGCCCTTTTAGTCGAACGCCAAAGACAAAATAATAAATCAAAATTTGAATTGTAGGACTTAGAAATTCCCAAAAAAATCCGAATGAATAACTTTTATTAATTGATTTTTTGTCAAAATGAGTTATTCTCAAAATGCGAGGTATGTTGAGAATTTGCAATTTCAACCATGAAAACAAAAGTTTCATTTATTATTCTCCTTATCCTGAATAATTTCATGAATTTTGTTTTGTAAAAAAGGAGTAAAATAAAGTCCTGTTTGACTATGATCATCATAAAGTTTCAAGTCCAAACTGTAGTCAACTTCCTTCTTTTCAAATAAATTTAACAATGGTTTGAGGTGTTGCTCATAATGAAAGTCCCCTTCACCAACATGAAAATGCAGGTTTGGAAATTGATCTGTCATAATCACTTGATTTAAGATCAAATTGTTCCAAAAAGCTTGCCCAAATTTTCTATCTTTTCCCAATAATTTATAATATCTTTTACGCATAGATTTAGAGTTAGCACGTTGTTGCAAATATTTGGAAATATAAATCTGTGGAGCCCCAATAATGGCATGGCCAAAATAATATTTTATACTAAAATAAAGTGCAGCTGAGCCACCTTTACTTGAACCCGTAGCAATTATATTATCTACAGGTATTTTCAATCTATTTGCAACACTCATTATTAAAGCAAACACGCTACGTTCAAATTCCTTCGATCCTCCAAAACCTACATAATAACAAAATTGTTCTTCAAAAGAATCCAAGATAAATAATTTGTTTGTATCTATTGTTTCCAAAGTTCGAATATGATTATATACTGGCGGTCCACCTTGAAATTCTGTCGAATATAATCCTGAAAAAGAAATTACTAAATAAGGAGAATTATTTTTGGATTCTTGTAAAACAAATTTAACAGGGTGATCATTAAAATAGACTCTTTCTGAGTTAAAATTAGAAGGAATTGTTTTTTTTTCTTCTACACTGATCCACAGAAGATTCGATTGTTGATTTAATATGATCTTTTCTTTATATTTAACAAATAGTCGAATCTGATAGGAACCACTAAATAATGGAACTTCTACAATCTCTTGATACCTCGAAGATGATGTTTGATACCATATCCGTTTTATAACCTTTCCGTCTTGATACAAGTAGTATGCATATTCATATTCTGATGGTTGTAATGTATCTACTTCAAAAGCCAGTTTTAACTTTTCTTCTGTAAAAACCAGCTCATCTAACATTATTTTCATAATTACTAGTACTAATTTTGGGCTACTTCAAAATAAAACACTCTTCACTTATTTGATACGTTAACCGATTAGTACGTCTATCCTCCTCCTCAATTAAGTCCTCTAAAAAACTATAAATAAAATTAGTATACTGATTTACTAATCGAGTATGCTTTTCATCACTGCGGTTTAAATAAAGCTTACTGACAATATTTTTATCTTTTAAAAATTTTCTATATTCAAGTAAGTTATTGAATTGAATATCTTGGGAACCTGTGTAAAAATTAATGTTGGTTTGAGAGTAATCATTATATAAATCAGAAGAATAAAATAGATTATTTACTTTTTGTTCAAACTCTAAACTATTATGAAAAAAAAGACTTTTTTCATTTGGACAGAGTTTGTTAATAAAAGTAGCGACATTAATTTGTGGAACTAAGGAGAAGACATCCGTAATAAACGGATTGATTAAGCCGTATAGTAAGGCTCCTGTCCCCCCTTTACTAGAACCAAAACTAATCACTCTTTTATATTTATTTTTTTTAATAAACATTGTCAGTTGTTTATTAAATTCTTCATAAATAAATTTTCCTTCATCCATGATATACCAGCCATAAACACTAGAAAAATGATCCTTTACAAATAAATAATCAACTTTACTACATGTTTTCGCAAACTTAATCCAAGTATATTGTTCATGCATTTCACTAACTTCAGCTTGACTTATTTTGTTCAAATAAATATTGGGTATCGCTTCATTTAATGGTTTCGCAGCATTTTGGAAAACAATAACCAGTGTCTTTCTTCCATTTTGAAAATGTTTTCCGTGTAACATTTGCTTCTTCTCCTTTAAAAATCAATGACAGTCGTTTTTTGTATAGGTGAGCTCATCATAGTTTTAATTTCGTTTGTGGTATTATTTTTAACAAAAACCTTTACTCTATATTCACCATTATCCACTAACTTAATTTGATTAGTATCAAACGAGCTGTAATCTGAACGATATATAGCATCTGCTCTATCTTGCTGATATACATAAAAAGCAAAAGAATACCCTTTTTTTGATGTTGTTAGCTGACATTTTGTTTGTAGATACTGTTTAACTAAAAATACATCAACACTTTTAATTAAATCTTCTTTCGTTTCTTTCTTTTTACTCAAAATAGAAATCAATCCCTTTTATTTTCTTCTTTGGGTAATACTAGATCTCACCATATTTTCTATCTGCCTTGAAATTTTTTTCTTATCAAACTTATCAAAAGCTTCTTTCTTACGAGACTCCATAGCTTCTTCTGACCAATCAGCATGTTTAACTTTTTCAATTGCCGAACCTAAAGAACTTACAATATATTTCTCAAAATAGATTGTATTTGCTCCGGCCCAATTTCGAATAATAGGAATGGAGCCACTGGCTATTGCTTCTGAGACAGAAACATGTGACCCTTCATAGTCACTAGGAGAAAGGAGAAAACCAATTTTTTGCAACCATTCTGGTATATCGCTACCATGCCCATCAAATTGAACATTTTCCTTCCACGGTGCTGTTTCTATTCTATTCATCACTGATTCATAATAACTACGTTCACTTTTTCTAGCCATTAACCAAGCAACCTCTTCTGGTCTTTTCCCCTTAATAAACAGTTTATAACGATTGTCGGTTTCCCAAAGCGCCTCAAATAAATCTATAGCTATATCCAATCGTTTACGTGCTGGTAAAATCCCACATATTCCTAGATTGAATTTACTATCTTTGTTCTTTGGTAAATTTAGTTGATTAGCGTCAATCAAATTATCCACATAGTTTAATTTATATTTTGGAATTTCAAAAATACGATGAAACTCTTCTAACATATAGGGAGTGATTGCTATAAACTTATCTACTTTTTTAAAGTCTACCATTCTCAAAAATTTTAAATCTTTTTCTTGAAAATGAAGCCGTGCTATTAATGACTGATTATCTTTTTTATGGTTTGAATACCAAACTAAATTGCCTAATCCCCACTCACAAAAAATAACATCTGCCCATTCTACACATGCTTTACTGTGATTTACATCATGTTTTTCATGTGAACTAAATTGATCAATTTTTACTTCAAAACCTGCATTGTTTTCAAAGTGTTTAATAATCATGTTAGCAAATTTTAAATCATGTCCTGCAAAAACAATCTTTATAGGCTCTTTTTTAAATGACCAAATAAATTTACTTAATCGGTTATGTGCTGCCTGAAATGTATATTGAAGACTAGCATTATACATTTTTCGTGCTGATTCGAAATATAAATCTTCATTTTGAAAAATATTTGTTACTTTGGCAATTACGTCTTCCTCTGAATCTACAAATAATGGATAATCTTTTCCAAGTAAATCTTCGTGCATTTTAGTTCTTCTAACTAAAGCCGGCTTCCCTAAGCGTCCGTATTCTAGTAATTTACTAGATAGTTCAACACTATTGTCATTGTCTAAAAACGCACTACGCCAACTAATTCCTATATCAGAATTTTCTATTATTTCTTGGCATTTTTCCCTAGAAACAGCCCCTACCCAATCAATTGATTCGGTTTCCTGTAATGCTTTCTTTATTCGTAGTTGATTTTCTTTTTCTCTCAACGCATCTTGGAATTTATCACCAACAATTGTTGTCTTAATTCTATCGTCTAATAATGACAACTTTTTTGTTACTTTTATAATTTCCTCCGTATACCAATCTTCATGAAATTTACCACTATATACTAAACGATAATGCTTATTTCTAAAGTCTGGTTGTCCTACTGGATCCGGAATCATTGGGGTTAAAATGCGAATTTTTTCTCCTCCGACATTGATTAACTTTTGAAATGCACTTTTAGTTTCTTTGGTCTGTAAAAACATAAAATTAAAGTGATCATACACTTTTTTTAATTTTTCTCGTTCTTGCTTTGTGGAGCGTTCATCATGCTTAAAATCAGTTAAATAAGGAACTGTAATTTCTTTGAATTCTTTGTATTTCATAACTTCTGAGACTAATTCAAATCCTCTTATAATAACAAGATCATAACTTTTTTGTCTCTCTAACTTTCGCATGAAACTAACTGCTTCAATTACAGTTAGTCGTTCTGAACTATCACTATTCATTGCCTCTGATGCTGGGATGCAATGAATATTAGGGATATTTTTTACTGATTGTACTAAGTGTTTATTTTTTTCTTTAGCTTTTAACACTAAATCAATATTTACATTAGGATTTAGTGCTAGCATTTGTGCCATCGAAATTAGCCATACTGCTGAACCATCCATAAAATTTAGATCAATATCACCATATAACAAAATGTTCAAATTTCTCATGTTTCACCTCTATATTTCCACTTGCTTTCTACTGGTTGCTGTAACATTATTACAATCTTTTATAAAGTTATAACAATCGGAACTAAACATAATGCCACCATAACGTTTATATTCACTTAAACTTTCGTTATCTAAAAAACTTGAAAGCAATTGCTTAGCATCCTTACTGAAAGCATATCTGCTTTTAACTATTGAACTCTCTGGACGTAACTCATCCACATAGATATATTCTTGTCCGTCATTGACTTTAACTAAATCTTCATTTTCATCCATACAATAATAGGTGTTTTTTCCAATAAAGTCAGCTTCTGTATAAATACTTGCTAACATTAAATCCTTTAGATAATTATATCCATAATAATTATCTAAATTAATAAACGCTAACCAATCTGTGGTAAATGCAGAACTAATTTCATCATAATTGTCCATATATGAAAGTAAATAAACGCTTATATCTTCTTCTTGATATACATTAAAGATATGATTTATATCTTTAATTTTGTTTTCTTCGTTAATTATCAAGACTAATTTTTTATTACTATAACTTTGAGATTTAAACAAAGCTATAGCTTCGTTTACGTCCTCTTCTGAATTTACAACGACCATTACTGTAACAGACTCTGGAGTAACAGCCACATCTATATCCATATTTTTTAAGATATACGATAATCTATGTTTATAGGTATGCTTTTCGTATACCTCTCTAATACCTAGTAATGATTTTCTATGATATGCTCTATCATTTTCAGAAATAAATTTTAGTTGTTTTCTTAGTCCATCTGCGTCTTCAGAGATCATTACAATATTATTAAATGTCTTCAAAATTCCCTCAGAATAACTACTCAAAATAGGGGTGCCCGATGCTAAGCCCTCAAAAACTCTTCTTGAAAACATAGTTGGCGACTGTATAACACTATTGACATTTAACATAAAACGATATCCCTTATATGCTTTGTTAATGTCTTTATATGATAAACTCCCAATAATGTCTTCTGAGAATCTTTTTGGAAATCTGAATTCCTCTTCAGGACGGTCAAAATTACGATCGTAAATAACTAATCCATATTCTTGACAGATATCTAACATTTCATCCATAATTTTCCGTCGTTCTTCATGACGATTCGCATAATATGAACCTGCAAAACAAATTAAATCTTTTCGTGGTTCCTCCAGCTGGATTGGATTGTGTAACTTAGGATTAGCAGCAAATGGCAATGCAAAGACATTATTATGATTAACATGCTTTTTATACTCGCTCACCATATTTCTATCAGTGGTGTATATATAATCAAAATGTTTAGCAGTGTCGATAAATTTGTTAAAATGAATAGGGTCTTCCTTATTCCAAAAAATAGTGGGGATACCATTTTGATTACACCACTTCAATAACTGAAATAGATTTTCCCGACTTACATTAGAATATTCTCCTATTTGATATTGCCATGTTCCATCGTTTCCATGCCATGCAGATTCAACAAATAAAAGGTGTGGCATATTATTTGTTAAAACAGTTTCCCAATTTTCTGGGGTAAATGTTATTAGTTCCACTTCATTTCTATAATTAGCCATTGTAAATGGATCAAAAATACACGCAATTTTTAACTCTTGAAATTTTGTTATTTGATTTGGATGTTTATTTGCATTTTTAATTTCTTTTTTTCTATTAAACATTCTATCTAGCGTTACTTCTTTTATTCTCAAAATACCCTTACCACTAATTTTCATAGCTAATCGTAAATATTTAGTATCTTTATTCAATAAAATCTGTTCCTTTTGATTCAAATCTATAAGTGTTGTTTTTATTTTTTCAGTTACACTATATTCAATAATAGCTATTTTGGCTTTTAAACCTTCTGAAAATTCCGCTTGGATCTTAACACTCAAATTTTCATCGGGTAAAACTTCAATTTTATGATCTGGAAGACGATTAAATGCAACATTACCTTCTAGAAAAGAAGCATAATTTGATCTATTATATGCATTCGCAAAGCAAAGTTCATCTTCTAAAATATATGCATGCAAGCCCTCATTTTTTACATACCACCAATTTTCGGCTTTACAGAATTCTTTTTGCGTAATTATTTGCGGGTAAATATCTGCAATTATTTCCTTTTGAAATGTATGCAGAGACTTATAGAAAAAATCGATTTGTTTTTTTAATGTATTTTCTTTAATAGATTCCAATACTTTCCAGTCCATTTCATTGTTTTTGTATTCATCATTTTCGTATATCTTTCCGTAATAAATTCCAGCTCTGTTTCTCTATCCAATAACTGTTTGGTTAGTTTGTCATTTTCACGTTCGATAGTGTCAACATCATTATAAAATGACTTAAGCCAAGTCTTCTGATTCTCAATCAGTCCATAAGAACGCTGTTTATAATCAATTAATTCTGATTGTAATTGTTTAACTTTTTCATTGAGTTGAATAGTTAATTCCTTATTTTCATATTTTGTTTCTATTTCCAACAGCAAATTATTTTTGTCATTGTTTAGTATTTTTACTTGTTCTTTCAAATAAGAAAGCTCTTTTTTTAATTCCTTATTTTCTGATCGCAAAGATATCTCTCTATCAATATATTGTTGAATATCTTCTTGGTCTTCCATCTACATCTCCTCCTTATATAATGCTTCATAAATTTTTAATAAATTTACTTTTTCTAATTCCCAATTGTATTTCATTCTAGCTTTAAGAGAATTTTCTTTTAACTGTGCCCATAATTGCGTATCCTCTACTAAAAGATTTACTCCATTAGCGATAGAAGTATAATCTGATGAATCCACAACTATTCCCGTACCTTCACCATCAATAATTTTTTTTATCTCTGGAAAATCACAACCAACAACTGGAACTCCAGCCATCATGTATTCAAACAGCTTATTAGAAGCAGCTGAAAAATGATTGTAGCAAGTATTATTCAATAACTGAAAACCTATATATGCATTTCTGGTATACAGATGTAATAATTCCATTGGTACTTTATCAATAAATTTGATTCTATTCTCTAATTTATTTTTATGTGTCTCTTGTATTAAGTACTCTTTAAGTTTTCCATCACCTATGAAAACAACCGTACCCTTGTTAATAAAAGGGACAGCCTGTATTAATTGTTCCAACCCACGACCTTGTTGCAATCCCCCTTGATAGATCAAGAGTAATTCACTTTCAGGTAAATCTAATAGTTTGTGCATATTTATTTTCTTTTCATCTTGTCTTAAATACGGATAATTATAAAGTACTTGGGGTCGGAAACCATACAAATTTTCTATGTATTCCGCACGAGTATGATTTTCATGAATAACACAATTCGGAATATGGATTAAAGATTTTTCCAGAAACGCGTATATCCATGAGTCATACCCTGAACGACTAGTATTAACTTCATGTGAATCAAAAATAAGTTTCTTCCCTTTGAGTTTTGCACAGATAGTTGCTTGAATTAAAGTATTTAAATCATTTGCATGATAGATATCTGTTTTTAATTTCAAACCCCAAAATAGCATTTTTGATAATAAGATTATTCTTCGTGTTATTATATTTATTTTTGAAATTTTAAGTAGGGCGCATACTACGAGAAATAAAATAGCTATTCTATAATTCCACATTAACAAATATATAGATGCACAAATAAATAGACATTTGAACATAAAACTGGTTTCAAAGTTACGATAAGATACTCTATATATTTTAAACATTTCCTTACGCTCTTCTATACTATCAGTTTTTCCTAATGCAATTAAATTAACTTGATAGCCAGCTTGTTCTAATGCTGTACACTCTCTCAATACACGAGAATCATTATAAAAATCATTCCATACGAACATTGTCACTTTTTTAGTCATCGAGATTTTTCAATACCTTTCCTAATAAATTTTGATTACTATCCCAATCAAAATGTTTCTGAGCGTATATCCTAGAGTTTTCTCCATAATATCTTCTAACATCTGAATGATAAATCAATCCTTCTATTGATTTTACCCAGTCATCAATTCCATCATCTAAATTCAAAACAATGCCCGCATCTGCTTCTTCAATTATTTTTCTTGAATATCCATATGTCAAAGCAATTATAGGTAATCCCGCTCCCATATAGTCAATAAGCTTTCCGGGTATAACTGTATGAAAAGCTGACTGATTTTCTAACCCTATATATGCAATATCCGATTCTTTCATTCTTTCTAGTACCTTTGCTCTGGGTTCTGGTTGTAAGATTTCTATATTTGTTAAGTTTCTTTTTTCTACAGTATCAATAATATCTTGGCTATAAATGCCATAACCCATTAAGACAAATTTAACTATATTATTATTTTTAAATGCGTTAGCTAGTTCTAAAAAAACACTTAGATCTTGAGCAATCCCTAAATTACCTGCATAAATAATTTGAATGGTTTCTTTATTTTCATATTTTTTATCATAGTTAAATTCTTTAGTGGTTAAAGAGTTTGGTATAAATACAATTTCTTTATCTGGACCAATAATTTCTCGTATATATGGAATAAAAGCTTCGCTATTTACAATAATACTATTAGAAGATTGATAAATTTTTTTTTCAAGCGGATAAGAAATATACTGAAGTATCAAAGATGAAATACTTTTTATGGCCTTTAATGTTTCCGGCCATAAATCTCTAACATCTAAAATTAATTTAGCTTTAAATTTATGCTTTGCATAAATTCCTAATAGCGGAATAGATAAGGGAGGGCTGCTTACAAAAATAAAATCATACTTTTCTTTACTCAAATCGTTATGAATACCTCTAAATAATTTAATAAATACTTCTAAATATAGAAATAATCTCAACATTAAAAAATGTTTATAGGATTTTTTTTTTGTACGAACACGTATTACTTTAATATTCTCATTTACTTTACTCTGCCAATCTTTTTTATTTCTATACAATTCGGAATTTGGATACTGAGGTTCTGTAGTTAAGACCGTGACATCATAATCAGAACTGAAATAATTACTAATAAATGAAAGTCGATTAGCAGCGCTTCCTATCTCTGGGGAAAAATTTTGAGTAATTAAAAGTACTCTTTTTATTACAAGCAGCTCCTTTCTACTAAATTTGAGAAATATTTCCTAAGGTATAATAATTTTCATAATCAATACATTGATTTGCAATATTTTTAGCATCAATAACAATTGCATTTTTTGTTGTATTGAAATTTTCTGGAACCAAATTTTTAAATTCATCATGATCTACCAGTATCAGAACTAAACTAGCATCTTTTAATGCAGCCTCAAGATTATTTTCAACAATATCACTTTGCACATGTGGATCATACGCAACTACATCGTAATTTTTAGGGGAATTTTTCAACGTGTTATAAACTTCAAGTGCAGGGCTTTCTCGAATATCGTCGATATTGCCTTTGTAAGTAAGTCCCATAACAACTACCTTATTTCCTGTAGCTTTTTCTAAAACATGGTTACTTTTTTCAACAATAAAATTCGGCATACTCGTATTAATTTCTCTAGAAATTTGAATTAATGGTGACACGTCAGGCACTTGTGCAGCAATGAAATAAGGATCTACAGCTAAACAATGTCCTCCTACTCCGGGTCCAGGGGTATGAAGATTAACACGTGGATGTTTGTTAGCTAATTCTATTACTTCAAGCGCGTTAATTTCTAATGAGTCACAAATTTTTACTAATTCATTAGCCAATGCGATATTGACGTCTCTATATGTGTTTTCCATTAATTTGGATAATTCTGCGACTGATGCAGATGTTCCCAAAAGTTCTCCTTTAACAAATTTTCCATATATATATTTACCTTTTTCAGTACAGTTTGGTGTAATGCCTCCAATAATTCTATTATTAAAAACAAGTTCCTCAAGTACTTTTCCTGGTAAAACTCTCTCTGGACAATGAACTAAAAAGACATCTTCTCCAGGGGTAAATCCAGCACCTTCAATCATTGGTTGAATTTTGTCTGACATACTTCTAGGTGCTATAGTAGATTCAATAATGACAGTACTTCCATTTTTTAAAACAGGTAAAATCATTTTTACTGCAGATTGAACATATGACAAATCACATGATTTCAATTCATCATTCTTATTAGGTGTAGGAACTGAAATAATATATACATCTGCTGGTTGAACTTCATTGCTAACACTAAAGTTACCTTTTTCTATTGCTTGTTCTAGCGCAGCTTGTAGACCTGGTTCCTCAATGTGCACTTTTCCTTCTGCCAGCTGCTTTAATACTTCACTATTTGTATCATAGCCAATAACTTGTTGGTCATGATTTGCAAACATAACGGCTGTAGGTAATCCAATATACCCAAGACCTAATACTGATATTTTCACAATTTAAACCTTCCTTTTCTAATAAGAATTATTCAGGTGAAGGAATTTCAATTTCCCACTCCGCTAATACTTTATCTGCTGGTTTATAGACTAATTTAGCTTTTGTTAGTTTTTCTGGAATTACAAAAGTTAAGTTTTTCTTTAATTCCTTGCCAGAATCTACTGGTTCACCAAAATTATTTGAATTTGCATCTACCGCGTATTCTTTCCCATCACCCTCTAAATAAAAATCAATTGAGCCAATATCTTTTCCTTCTAAACCGTTATTTTCAATATCCATTGTTAAAATAACTTTTTTATTCTTATCTTCCGTTTTTGCCACCTTTACTTCAGAAACATTTAAAAGTAAATTATCTGCATCTTTAAGTGCAAATGATTGTGTAGTTTCTGAAGAATTACTTGAAGAATTGCTCTTAGTCTCTTCTTTTGAACACCCTGTAAGTAAAACTAAACTTAAGCTTAATCCTAAGACAAGTACACTAGCGGCTTTCCAATATCTTTTTTTCAATTAAATATCCTCCTTTTTAATTTTGCCCTTGTTAAAAAAACAAGGACAAAACTAAAATTATGCTTAAAAACTATCATTTATTTACAATAAATAACCAAACTTTTTGTTTTTCGTTTGATTAAACTAATTTAACGTTTACTCTATTTAGTTCGTTTCTTTGGTCATCATAGGCAACCAATACAACAGTATCATCTTTAGACTTAATTGCTGATCCAACATAATAGTCATAAGTTCCGTCATCTTTGACTGCTCTTTGTGATACTTCCAAACCATTAACAAACATTTTTACTACGGCAACATCTCCAGTTGTTTTACCATGGATGTATGCATCTTTACCACCAACTTCATACTCATTAGCAGTAATTGTTCCTTGTTTTGGTTTTTCTTTTTCTTTAAGATTTACATTTGCGCGATCCAATTCTTTTCCATCTGGGCCGTATGCAACAACTGTAACTTTATCGTTTATTGAAGTAATATTGCTACCCACATAGTATTGGTATGGGCTACTTGTTGCTGGAATTGTTGTTAGTTCTTTACCGTTAACAATGACGCTAATTCTACTTACATCGCCAGTATACGTACCTTTGACATAGCCATCCTGTTTGATAGTGAAATCATTCGCAGTAATTGTTCCTTCATAACTTGGTGCTTCTTTATCTTTAAGATTTACATTTGCGCGATCCAATTCTTTTCCATCTGGACCGTATGCAACAACTGTAACTTTATCGTTTACTGAAGTAATTTTGCTACCCACATAATATTGATAAGGACTACCTGTTGCAGGAATTGTTGTTAGTTCTTTCCCATTAACAATGACGCTAATTCTACTTACATCGCCAGTATACGTACCTTTGACATAACCATCTTGTTTAACTGTGAAATCATTCGCAGTAATTGTTCCTTCATAATTTGGTGCTTCTTTATCTTTAAGATTTACATTTGCGCGATCCAATTCTTTTCCATCTGGGCCGTATGCAACAACTGTAACTTTATCGTTTACTGAAGTAATTTTGCTACCCACATAGTATTGATAAGGACTACCTGTTGCACTAATTTTCGCTTGTTCTTTTCCATTAATAATGACACTGATTGAACTTACATCGCCGGTATACGTACCTTTGACATAACCATCTTGTTTAACTGTGAAATCATTCGCAGTAATTGTTCCTACATAACTTGGTGCTTCTTTATCTTTAAGATTTACATTTGCGCGATCCAATTCTTTTCCATTTGGACCGTATGCAACAACTGTAACGCTATCGTTTACTGAAGTAATTTTGTTACCTACATAGTATTGATAAGGGCTACCTGTTGCCTTAATTTCCGCTTGTTCTTTCCCATTAATGAAGACCTTGATTGTAGTTACGTCGCCAGTATACGTACCTTTGATATAACCGTCTTGTTTAATTGTGAAATCATTCGCAGTAATTGTTCCTTCATAACTGTTAATGCTGTCATCGATAACAGTTACATAAATTGTTTTAGTTACTGTTTTACCATCAGCTGTTACTTCATACGTTACAGAATAGAATCCTTCTTTACTTGTATCTACATTATTTGCTATTACTTTAATGTTTGAAGTAATATCATTGTTGTCTTTGTCTGTTGCTGTTACACCTTCTAAAGGATCAAATGGATCATTTACATGAAGTTCTTTGTCTGATGCATTGATTACTACTTCATTTTCTTCTCCAGAAGTAAAGATGTCATTCATATCATCAAGTAATAAATTAAGAATTCTAATTTCATTTCTTAGAAAATGAGTTGTAATAAATGTTCCAATCCAAGTTTCAGCGTTTCTTTGTTTTGTAATAGCTGCTTTAACATCCTCAATTGATTGTTTTGCCGCTGCCAAATCATATTCTGTATCGCCATTATTCACATTTGCTCTAGCAATATTCAAATATCTTACAAAGCTCTCGTAGTCAGAATCGATAATACCTCTCTGTGGTAAAAATAATGCTTGATTAGCTTTTTGTTGAGAATTTCTAAAATTATCTCTATCTGCATCTGTCAAAGTAGGTACTACAGAAATCAAGCCCGTTCTATGATCACCTTGGTTGAGCATATATTTATGATTTGTTCCTAAATCTTGTTGGAATCCAGCAGGATTGATCCATGTCTGTGCTGAATAATCTCTCCACAAATCACGAAGCTGCCCAGCTCGTACCTCAATGCTATCGATTAATTTTAGTACTGCAGCTGCATCCTCTTGTTTTAATGATGCGCCTTCATTCGCCGCATCACTCACTCGTGAAGATTCCACTTCTGTATTGCTTGTACTTTCTTCAGTTGCTTCATCAGATTGTGAAGATTCCACTTCTGTATTGCTTGTACTTTCTTCAGTCGCTTCATCAGATTGTGAAGATTCCACTTCTGTATTGCTTGTACTTTCTTCAGTTGCTTCATCAGATTGTGAAGATTCCACTTCTGTATTGCTTGTACTTTCTTCAGTTGCTTCATCAGATTGTGAAGATTCCACTTCTGTATTGCTTGTACTTTCTTCAATCGCTTCATTAGCTTTTGAAGATTCTACTACTTCTGTGTTGCTTTTATTGTTCTCTTCCGCAAGTACAGTTGTCGGTACTACTGATAAAGATTGGAACAACATTACTGTCGTTGCCCCCAATGTTACGCACTTTTTAAACTTATCCATATATTTGATAATTAACATCTCCTTTTTTTACAAATAATATAAGGGACATAGACTTATGTATCGATACCTATAACGTTACTCACTTTGCACAAAAGATAGATTGCTTAATCTTTTTTATTACTAATAAACGCTCCTTTCCTATGAAACATATATCTAGTTAGCAAATTCTTCTGTCTTTTTCGGAATACACTACATGAATCTGAAATACTGGATCTATAATACCCAAATACACAACTTTTACTCAGCAACATATATATTTTCATCTACTTTAGATATGACACACTCATTGCCGAGTGAATATACAATAACATTTTCAGAATCGGCAGATAATCAAAAACAAGACCTTAAAAAACACTTTTTTGACTGAATTTTTTCAAATAAAAAAAAAAAAACACATACAAAAATCCGAAAAATGATTTTTGTACGTGTATTTTTTTCAAGAATATTCTTGCTATAGATCCTTTTCAATATTCTAAATTATTCAATAGCTCTTATTCAATTCTTGTTCAATTCTTTTTAAATCTCTATTTCTAATTTCTCGATTAATAGCAATGATCTTCGCATTAGGATACTCTTTATCTAGTCCATCAAGCGAATTAGTTGATAGAATAATATCCATCTCATTCTCATTATAATTCATGTCACTCGTATATACGTTAATATTATATTTGAAATTAAAATGACCTTCGACCATCTGTCTAAGTGTTTCTCTTAAAGATTTGGGCAAATCTGTTTCTAAAAGTAGATTTGTCTTTTTTTCATACATAGCTGCCTTATTAAAGTGGCTAAATATCGCCCAATAGTAAATAATTAAGTAGCTTTCTTCTAAAAAAATTTTATTATTGGTAGTTTTATACAAAATGTCTATAAGGTTGGATATACGTTTCTTTAATTCCGGGTAGTATAACTCAATCTTTCTTAAATAATGATACCCATTCAAATCAGTTAGCAAGTTTTCAAACAAACTAGCTGACATATGTGTAGCATATAAATAGGGTTCAATCTGTTTAATAAAACTTGGATTTAAAGTAAAGAAATATTCTTGAAAAAGCCTTAAAGTAGCATTTACTGAAATTGCTACACCACTTTGTTTCTCTTTCTCTTGCTCAATAATTCCAGCCATATCACTTGTCCATAAGAATATCTTCCATATTTCATAATGAAATAGAATCTCATCCTCACTCAAAAAAATATCTTTTTTTAGTTCAGAAAAAGCTTCAAAAAATTTATCAAAATACGAATTGCGCTCCATTTCCCAGTCACGAATTATTTTAATGTATTTTTTCTCTCTTGTTCGAATTAACGTAATTGCAATATAAAACATCATACGCCTACGCTCAATTCTAGAAACTTTTGATAAACCTTTCTTCTCATCACATAAATAATCTACTATTCTCTCTACTCTATGTTCAGAAATATTTCTAAATGGCCAACCAACCCCTTGATTAATCCTCCAATAAAACAACAACATAAAAATTCTAATTTGTTTCTCGGAGCCCTCTATTGAAAAATCTCTTCTAGCTATATCTATATTATATTGTCCAAGATAAGTTCTGATTTTTCTTATATATCTTCTTACTGTTGCTTCACTAATATAGTTATTTTGTGAATAATTTATAACAGAAATGAATGTATTAGAAAATAATTCATCCAATAAAGCAATCAAGGGACTCTTCAATAATAAATGAGATAACAATGCTTTCATATCTGTTTCTGAAGGAAGAACTAAACGAACTCCACCTCTTTTTACCCTTAATAATTGAATATTTTTATCGCCATGATTCTCTACATGTTCCTCTAATTTTTGTACAATTTTAGTAATCTTTTTGGGTTCTTCATTAAGAACCGCTGATAGCTCTGCAGTAGAAACAAACCTATCAGCATTAAATAAATAATCAACTATTTTTATCTCTAAATCTACTTCCGGTGTTAAAAGCCATTCCCTCGCAAGCATTCTTTCCATTTTAATTCCACCTTAATAATTTCAAACATTTTAGTACTACCCTTTTAAACGAGAAAACTTATGGCGTTAATAGTTGGTCACTGGCCTTTAGATATGGTAGCCTAATTGAAAAAATTCTTATATCTAAAAGCTATTTATTTTCTCGTTGTTATGGTTATTATTACTATTACATTTTTAATCTCTTATAAAACTAACTAGCTATCCTAAATTTTAGTAGAGAAGATGACCCTTTATGCTTTAATAAGTTTCTTTCTTTTTCAATGAGGTATGGAAAGTTTCAATACCTCAGACTTTATTTTTTTATGAATAGCTACACTAATGTTGAACATTAGAATTTTTGGTTGAATTTATCAAGCATCAGCAGTTTAAGTATTTATACCGACCATAGTTTTAACTATTTCAAACGCTTTACTTCTATCTTTAAATACAATTAGTTCTATTTCATTAAATAATTGTTCAACGTACCTCACAATTATAGAGTTTTCTGATACTTTATACTTGTGTACCTCATTCAATATTTCATCTTTATAGGTATGAAAATCTAAAATAGAATTCACCATTATCTCCCCTTTCTATGTAAACTAACCCAGTTCGAACTATTGTACTGAGTTAGTTTAGTTTATAAGAACAAAGAAAACGATTCCACCAAAACTCAACTGTAAGAAGACTAATGTAAATTTCGTATAGCTATGTGAATATGAATTATTTCATATAAGGTCAAATTTCGTGAAACAGTGACTCTCAAGTTATCATTAGTGTCGTACATTCTTAAGTTGGATACTATTAAATCGGGGGTAACTTCAGGGGGGAGTTCTTCTTCAAATAAAACAGATACATTATATGTTTTTTGCAAAATGTATTCTAATATATCCCGTTGATAATTTCTTATATATGAATTCAACTCTGTTTCAAATAAAACATATATTTTTTTTTCATAGACTGTTAGTTTATTTGCTAGATAGAAAATCATACAATATCGTATATTCAATAATCTTTCCTTATCAAAAATATTGCTCTGTAAATTATTTTGCAAATCATTTATGAAAAACTTTATTCTTTCCGACAATTTTGGGACTAAGGTGTTTATATAACGTATATAAGAATTACCCAATTCATCAATTTCTAAATTTGGGCTTATTTTTACCATAGTATGTGTACTAAATAAAAACATTTTTGTTTGCTTGTATACTCTCATATCACTTATTTGAAAAAACTCTTTTTCAAATAAGTCTAAGACCACGCTTGTTTGCACAGCTTCAGGTACATAGTTAGATAGTTCCTCACAAAAGCACTCCTCCATATTTGGAAGAAAATTAAAAACTTTAAATACATCAAATAGTCCATGAAATTCATGAATATTTGATGTACGAATCAAATCAGCTTTCTCCATTTCTTGTTTAAATTTTTGAAATACTTTTCCCTCATATACATCGCTATTCTCAATGAAGTTCTTTTGTGCTATCCGTAATTTCCATATAGCTATATGATAAACTAGCTTTCTTTTTTCGATTCGATTTAATTGTTGTACATATGACCACTCATTAACACTGCTGACTATTTCATTCTCAATAATATACTCGAATGGCCAAGCATCTTTGTTTACTTTCCAATAAAATATAAAGATCAAAAATCTTACCTTATTTTCAGGACCGATTAACGTCATTTTGTTTCTATCAATAGAAACATCTAATTTTTCTACAGATTTTTTTAGCTTTGATAAATCTTTTTTTAGTTTTGACTCACTGATAAACTTTTCTTGACAATATTTTTGAACTGACGTAATTCGTTTAAAAATAATATCATGTAATAAAATAACCATAGGATTTTTATATATAAGTTCTGTTATAAATCCCCTTAAATCCGTACCATCATGAGCTTCTAGAAAGTATCCCTTGCCTCTAATAAAGTCAATTGAGCTCTCATTATCTTTAAAATAAGTATCCATTTCATTTTTTAAATCCAAAAGCATCATGTTACTTTTTTTATATGTAATATTAAAATTCCCAGCTATTTCATTTGCTGGCACATAATAAGGACGGAGTTTTAGGTATTCCAAAATAAGCATCTTTAAATAGGTATCTTTATCAATAAAACGTAAAAATTCTACATTCATTTGGGTCTCTAATTTAGATTGATTATTAGGAATATACATAAAAAACATTCTCCTTCATTATAAATGTTATGTAGAATGATACCTCAATCCAAAAAACAAAGCGAATATGTTGCATAACTATCTTAATTTAAAGTAAAAAAATGAACCTGAAATATAGACATGGTTCTCAAATGCGATAACTTGCCATCCACGAATGATTTTGAAATTAGCACTATGTATGTCCAAACAATCTGTCTAAACATCAGAACTTTGCTTCCATTAAAAATTGCTCCAAACTCATCTTATCTATATTTTTTTGATAGTTTAAAAAGAGAATTAATAGAAACAAAGAAAACGCTCCAACTAAAATTAGTATTTACTATAAAACTAATAAATGACCATTTATTTTAAAAAATTGAAGTTACCAAAAAATGTAGAGTTTTTCGAAGCAGCGAACTCTACTCGTCCATTTGATTGGTAGAAGTCATAGACAATTCTGATTTTTCTTGTTTGGAAAATTGGAATCTTTTAAAACAGAGCTATAATTTAACCATAAAAAATCGACCTCCAAAAATTAGATTTTTGGTCTAATTTTTGGAGGTCCGATTAATAAAGATATTTTTTTATATCTCAAATCTTCTATCATTTATTTACTATCAAATTTAGTTTAATGTTTTTTGTTCTTGCGTAAACTAAATACTGCTAATCCAATAAATGCTAATCCAATGATAATAACAATTGGATTACTTCCAGAATCACCTGTCTTAGGAAGAGAGCCACCGCTTGATTGATCTGAACTTCCATTTGGCTTATTACTTGATGAACCTGTTGTTAAATCATTTTTTGATTCTATTGTACTTGATTCTGTTGTACTTGGTTCCGTTGTACTTGATTCTGTTGTACTTGGTTCCGTTGTACTTGGTTCCGTTGTACTTGGTTCTGTCGTACTTGGTTCCGTTGTACTTGGTTCTGTCGTACTTGGTTCCGTTGTACTTGGTTCCGTTGTACTTGGTTCTGTCGTACTTGGTTCCGTTGTACTTGGTTCCGTTGTACTTGGTTCCGTTGTACTTGGTTCTGTCGTACTTGGTTCTGTCGTACTTGGTTCCGTTGGAATAAGTGTATTCTTTTTCGTCACTTCTACGTCTGTGTCATCATCTTTATAAATCGTAAACGTAATTGGTGTCTCATCCAATTCATATCCATCTGGAGCTTTCGTCTCAATAAATTTATAATTACCCGGTTCTAAGTCCGATACATGGATTAGGCCATTTTCATCTGTAATTAAATTTTCATCAAGTACTGTTCCATCTTCTTTAACCAGTTTGAACTCCGCACCAGTCAATGTTTTATTACTTTCACTTGATACTTTTTTCAAAGTAACTGACCCAGTTATAGGTACATTAAGTTTATTAGTGGCGGTTAAATTAATAGATGTTTCTTGCCCTTCTGTCACAATAAATGGAATTGGTGATTCATCTAAAACGTAGCCATTCGGAGCTTTTGTTTCAACAAAGGCATAGTTTCCTGGTGACAGTATTCCCGAATTAATAAATCCCTTTTCGTCAGTAACAAGATTTTCGACAACTGTATTTCCTTCAGCATCAACTATTTTAAATTCTGCACCAGCTAAAGGATTTTTATTATCTGCATCTATTTTATAAAGATGTGCACTACCATCTAGTGTTGTTGTAGTATCCTTACTAGATATATTTGTTCCACTGTAATTAAAATATGCTTTGTTTACAATTGTTTCTCCAGGCACAGCATCAGGATTTTCAAAATGAACTTTAAAAGAAACTTTAATGCTCTCACCTGCTGGTAAATCCTTCAACAATTCATAAGATATACTATTTGTTTCTGAATCATATTCTACATCAGATAAATAACCACTGGAGTTATCAGTTGTAGAAACAAAAGATATAAACTCTGGTAGTGGATCTGTCAATTTTGTGCCAGCAGTTGTTTTACCCACGTTATTCTTAAATGTTAAAGTATAAATCAGATCCCCTGAATTGGCAGCTAAGGTTGATTGAGAGACTTCTTTATTTAAAGTTACTGAATCAAATTGTACTTCTTTTAATGCCATATAAGTACCAGATTGTCTGATTTCTTCTCCGTTACTAGTTAATACTGCATTATTTAAACGAGATCCAAATTCATCTGGTGTAAAATCTCCATCAATATTCTGTGCATACATGAGAACATAGCTATCGTTGGGAGTTAAATTTCCAAAGTCAACTGTAAATCCGCTATCTGTTAAAAATATTTTATCAGAAAACTCTGTAGTAACATATTCCCAACTATTTGGAATCCCATTTTCATCTCTACCATTAACTTTTGCAATTCTAAAGTGGTTAATGACTGTACTATCCCCAGTTGCAGGAATATATTTATCTGGATCTGTCAAATAAGTACCTTCTGGTATAGTATCTACTATTTGAACATTATCCAAACTCTGCTGATTATAGTTCACTATAATTGCAAATTTATTCCTTGATGGGTTGTTAGGATCTAAGATGGCTGAATCATGTCCATATAATTCTTCATATCCTCCATCAGTTATAGCAAACTTACTCAAAAGTGGGTTACCAGGTGTTGTAGTACTCACCTGTGATACCGTTTTGTCACTACTAATAATATTATTTCCCATATATAGATCTGAACTAAATTCCACTTCATCTGGATAATTATTATTAGGATCTGTCGAATTCAAGTAAGGTGCTTTAAACAAAATTTTAACAGTGTTACCTTGGGCATCATGTGGATCATATTTTGTGTGATCATATGCAATATTGATAATATAGTTTCCCTCATTATCCTCTTCCAAGGCTGGATCATCTAAATAAAAAGGATCATCAATAACGATGTTATTCATCATGTACTCTTTGTTTGAAACAATAACTTTAGGAATTGCAACCTTAATAACTCCATCTTCCGTAATTGTCCCCGCTGTCGATGCCATTGACACATCAACCTGAACGTTACCACTCGGATAAATCGGATTAGTAGCAGTAATTGTCACTCCAGGATCATCTCCCGCAACTTTGGGAGTGGAATTTTCTGCAAATGCCATTCCCATAAACCCAAATTGGCTCATTACAATAACAATTATAGAAAGCAAATATGAATACTTCGGCAATCTCTTTTTCATTTTTTTCCTCCTTAATATTTATAGTCATTAACTATATAATAAGCAGATTATATCTTATGAAATCAATGAAAAAAGACCTATTTATGTACTATAGAAGTACCTTATAAGAACAAGGAATTCCACTACAATAAATAAAAAAGCATATGGTATCTCTGCTATTCAAATCTATATTGAATAACAGAGATACCATATGCTTTTTTATTGACTATTTTAAATAAACTTTCTAGTATATATTTAATAACTATCTTGAAAAAGAGAAAATTTTTCTAGTGAAGAATTTCTTTTTGCTATATTTATTAGCAACAAAATAGGTATTATTTGAACAAAATTATATTTATTTGCTTATAAACTATTCATTTTTTCATTGAACAATTTAACTCTATTTATGCTCTGTTGCTACTCACCCACTTAAAACTAGCAAACGTCCATGTTTTTGTCCATGCTCTATCGATGACTTAGTAATACATGCTTATTTGCTTTTATAATATCTTTTCAAAAAGAAATGTGAGGATTACAATGGAAAATTTCAATAAGATTTTGGGAAAAGAGGTCCAAAAAAAAACTGAATTATTATCTCTATTATATAAACAACCTACTATAATTACCACTAATGAATTGAGTAAAAAATTAAAGATGGATCGCCGATCTATTTATAAGTATTTTGGTTTACTATCAAAGCTCCCATATGTTCAAGAGAATAATGGTATTTTGGTTGAGAAACACGGTCAAGGATATAAATTTAACGGGACAAAAAAAGATTATAAAATTCTTTCCACACAGATTATACAGGAAAGCCCTTTCTTTAAATTGATTGAGAATATTTTAACTAATACGCAAGTAAATATTGTCCAATTTGCTTATGATAATTTTTTATCGGAATCTCTGGTTAATAAAAAACTATCCTTACTAAGAAAACATCTAAATACAATGAATCTTGATTTAAAAAAAAGACAGGGAATTGTGAGATTAGTCGGAGATGAAGAAAAAATCCGATTTTTAATCGTTTCTTTTTTTTGGAGAAACTACAATGGTATCGATTGGCCTTTTGCAGGCATTTCAAAAGCTAATTGTAAAAAAATAATATCTACTATTTATAGTCAAAATGGTATTGAAGTACCTCCTGCTAAAATGGAGCTAAGTTGCTATATTTTAGCAACAACTATTCTAAGATCTAAAAAAGGAGGTACAATAATCAATCAACATCTTAATACGTTAACCAAAACCCTTTTCCTTTCGGATAATTTTTTCATTAAAATAAAACATTTTAGTCGTTCTATGTATAAACATCTATCTCCTAAATATCATTTAAAAAGAGAAGACATCGAATACTTGACAATCCTAGCTTGTCGAGAACCTTTTTTTCTAATGCAAATTTTTAAAGATGTTGATACTATTTCTGAAGTTTTTAATAATAAAAATTTATTAGAATTATTATTATATTCAGATGATATCGAAAGGAATTTTACTTACTCTAATTTCCAAACAAAAAAAATTTTCATTAGTAGTATTATTGCCGCTTTTGTTTCAGCCGAAACAATCGGAAAAGTTGATTATACTATCTCTGGTTATAATATTAATAAATATATTCATAAAAATTACCCTACTATTAAACCAATAATCAATGCTATTTTAGATGAAAATAATGTATACAGTGAAGATTCTAATAAACGTTCAAGTTTAATTACCCCTTTAGCGTCTTCTTATGCCTTACTTATATCACCATCTAAAAATCAAAAGCTCATTAAAATTAAAATTGAAACAGATTTATCTCAAAGTTTAGAAACTTTGATTATTGAAAGAATTTCAGATGCATTCAAAAGTTTTTACCATCTAGAGCTTAATAGCTCAATCCCAGAATCAGAAGCTGCATTTTGTTTATGTACAAACTATAGGTCATTAGATTTTATTAATATCGATACACTTTTGATTGACGCACAAGTTTCTTTTAAAGATTTCATAAACATCCAAAATAAAATTAAAAGTATTTTAAGTAAGCATAAATGATACGTTCCTTCCCCCATCTCAAACATTAGTCGAAAAGACTAACGTTTGAGGTGTTTTTATATGACAAAATTTCGATTTAAATATCAAAATCACTAAATTTACTACAAAATTCATCAATAATCAACATTGTTCGTATGACATACTCTGCTATTCAAAGATTGCAAAAGAATAAAATATTACGAGAAAAACCGTATATAGAATAAAAAAAGACAGCCTGATTAATGATAAAAGGCAACTTGTTGCCGGTCTGGCAAATCAATAAAGAAATAGCGAGCAGGAACGAACCTTTTGGTGAGAGAAAGTTTTTTCAATTGAGAAGGCGTTTGTGCCTTCCTAAACAGGCCTTTTCATTTCTTCCTGTTTCTATGTAAAACAAAAAGAGATACAGTCCGACATTAGGATTGCAACTCTTCTTTTATTTATATGCCCATTGATCGCGTAAAATGATCGGGGTTTCTAATTGCATCGATTCAATGACTAATTGATTCCTTTTATTAAAGTGACCTGTCACTGAAATAGTATACTCGGATTCTCTCGTTTCTATCATCCCTTGAATCTCAAATTGAATGCCCTCTTTCGTTGGCGTCTAAAAAATGTCGTTTAGAACCATTGTCAATGTCTCTTTGGTTACTTTCATTACACGTAAGGCCGTATCAATGCCTTTGGTTGTGCAATTTTCAATGCCATATTTTGAGCCAATTAAGAAACCGCCTTTTAACACAAAATTTTCACGATAAGGAGACTCCGATATTTTTTCCAAGAATTTTTCCATCCCATCATAAAATGTCTTAAAAAAAGTTGCGGATCAACTTCTTTTTCTCTGGAAATATTTTTCACTTTTGCTTTTAACTATGTAGGTGTTATGTATCTTCTCCTTTAATTTAAAGCCATAATATAAGAACGCATCGATTTATCTGTTGGTAAAATTCGTCGATACTCATTCAATTTTCTAATATTTTTTCTGTCCGACGCCATGTAGTTTTTAACTGCTTTTACTTTGATTTCATCCTCAACGTTATACCAGGGATTCCAAATGTCACATAAGTTTCTTTCTGGATCATAGGCTATAACAGGATTACCGTAACGACTTTTTACTTCGATCTTACCTAGTTCATACCATTCCGCTTTTGTGTAGTGTAGCTCAACTGCAAATTCCTTTAACCCCTTTTCAGAGACGTGATAACCATAAGGAACGGTCAGATCGATCTGTCTAGGGATCATATCTGTTAAATCATACAAATCTAATGCGGTAATATGTGAAATAATGCCGCGCTCATATTTTTTTTGTGCAATAAACAACTCATCAGGAAATTGACCAGGTAATGTGAAAAAACCTGGATACTTTCGGTCCAACTCCCCTCGATCCACCATGCGTTTGATCGTTACAGGAGAAATGCCCGCTTTTTTTGCATCTTTCAAAGCCAAAGTTCCATTAAATTCTTCTAGCAGCTTGTATACCATTGCTTTTGTCCTTTTCTCCCTCCTTTGTATACGTATAAACTTATAAATATAGCATAACATAAGTTTATACGTATACAATAATTAGGTGTACTAATTTAGCACATTCTCAATTTCATCGGGCGTATCTCTATACAAAACTATATTTTCATACTTACTCAGAACTTATTCCTAAACTAACCGAAGAAGAAAAGAAGACCGCTTTCGGCAATTAGTTCTTTTCAACTATTGGACTAATTTTTACGTTAAAATCGTCATGGATTTCACTTAGATTATACCTTTGACTATCAGCTAAGTGAAATTGGCGGTAGTAAGGAATGCCAAAATAATCTATCATCTTCTTTGAACTTGTTAGAACGGCTAAGCTTTAACAGAATTTTTTAATTCTTCTTCAAGCCAATTTTTTGTTGTCGCAATGGAATTTGAATGATTCGTTTGCAATGCAGCATATTTTGCTGGATAACAATGTTCAGTAAACCAATTTCTCACATAAACAAAAATCAAATTTTGCTTGTTTTCGATTTTTTCAGTCTTAATTCGTTGGTATGCTTTCAACAAAGTAGTGTATAGTTCTGTTTCTGCATTGATTCCATAACTTTCTAGGTCTTCAAAGATTAAAACGTCCCCATTATTTAACTGCTGTGCTTTATGTTTGGCATTATGGATTGTTTTGATTGTTTGCTGTGCTTCAGCGTAAGTGTCAGAAAATACTTTTATCAATTCTAGAACATGTTCGGGAACAAAGGTATCGATACTTTCATCGCTCATAATGGTTGAAAGATTGTCTAACAACAATTTATTTTGTAAAGCGTCTTTTTCAGTGTCTATATAGTGTCTATTAGTGTCTAAAGAATTAATAGAATATAATAGATTGTCTGCGATTTTCGCATTTACGGTGGAAGCCTTGATATCATTGGCTTTTTCCGTATTTGCGATTTTCGCATTTACGGTAGAATCGTTGTCAAAATAGGCTTTTGCCGTACGTGCGATTTTCGCATTTACGGTGGAGCTTTCAGTTTCTTGAGATGGCGGTGAAATTTGGTCACTTTCTGTAATTTTGAAAACATCAGTAGAAGTAACTTCTGCTTTGCCTAGATAAAGTCGATTAGGCGTTGTTTTTATTTGGCCATTTGTTGTGTTGATACGCCCCTTTTTTTGTTTTAAAAGATTTACTTTTTCTAATTCTTTTTTTATTTTTGCTACTTTTCCTTCTCTGCAATGTAGAAGTTCCATTAATTCTGCCACGGTATAGATAAAATAAATATTATCATCGGAATCTACCCAGTTATTTTGAACAGAATGATCGAAACGATCTTTTAGCAGCATATATGCAATTTTTGCGTCATTGGATAATTGCACATATTTTTCGTTTGTAAAAAAAACTTTCGGCATTTGGTAATATTTTTCTCGATAAACTTCTTTTGATTTATAGAACTGAAATTCTGACATATCAACCCTCTACTTTCAATCTAGTAATTTATGTACTCTGTTTGAAAAATAGCAAATAAAAATAGAAAAAGCAATGTGCCAAAAACACATAAATTAATTAGTTACTACCTTTTGTTGGCGATAACGTCGATTAAGTACTACCAAACAAAGCTATTAGTTACTACCAGTTTTAAAAAAACATTTTCTGTTAAGTACTACCTTTTTTAGGTAGTACTTAATAATCTATGTAGATTAAGTACTACCATTTTTTCTTTAAGGTACTACCTCTAATCATAATTACATACTACCATTTTAAGGTAGTATGTAATTATGAAGCCTTATGTTTATTAGTTAAGGATATTTTGGTTCTAATTAAGTACTACCCTTTTATTTAGATTGTTCAATTATCTACTACCTCTTAAAAAAAAAAGGGTAATTAAGTACTACCTTTTAGTTATAGGTAGTACTTAATCGTTCTAATTAAGTACTACCCTTTTTATATGGGGGACTTTCTTTTTATGAAATAGGTACTACCAGTACACGTAATTAGGTACTACCTAACTGATTATATTTTCTTAATTAAATACTACCTTACATTAATTAAATACTACCAAAAAAAAATGGTAGTACGTAATTTTTAAGAAGTTCCTTTACAGACTGCAAATAAAAGAATAAATAAAATCAACAAACGTTATCTGCTTAGTTAACGCCTAATTTTTAGATTGAATAGTTAGCAATACTACCTGTATAGGTAGGCGATTTATCAATGATTTATAGGTTGCTATATTGAATACTACTAATTTAAGGTAGTATTCAATATAAACATTTTGGGTAGTATTTATTATTTGTGATATACTAAAATAAATCAATTAAAGTAGTATCTAATTAAAAGAAAAGAGGTAGGACATGGTAGCGAAGAAATATGTTATTGGTAATTTCAAAGGTGGGGTTGGAAAAAGCACTTGTGCACAAATGTTAGGTTTCGAATCTGCTGTTCATGAAAATAAGCGCACACTCATTATCGATTTAGATATGCAAGGGAATACTTCAGACGTGATGAATTTAACACATATGAATTTTCCAGCAGATGAAGGCGGGGGAGATGGCACACCGATTGCTTATGAAAATACTGTGACCGATGTACTCATTAATGATTTGCCAGCAGAAGAAGCTGTCTACAAAGTAATTGATAATTTATATATATTGCCAGCAGATATGTCATTTGAAATGTATGATGATTGGGTGAAAGAACATTTCAGCGATTCTTTATCACAATTTAAGTATATGGAAGAAAGACTACAGCCATTATTCGATCAATTTGAAGTTATTTACTTAGATGTACCTCCTTCTATTTCAGTTTATAGTAAGTCAGCTATGTACATTGCCGATTGGGCCATTGTTGTTTTGCAAACCCAAGTTAAATCTATGAGAAATGCAATGCAATATTTGGAATATATGGACTTTTTTGTCAAAGAATTTGATACAGAGCTATATGTTGCAGGGGTCATTCCTTTCATGCTAGAAAGTGGTGACGCTGTTGATCAAGAAATGTATAAGCAAGCACAAGAAATTTATGGTGAACATTTAATTAAAAATGTGGTATTAAAAAATGCGCGTTTGAAGCGTTATGACGGCTCGGGAATTACTATGGAAAAAACGAAAAAAGGTTTATTAAAACAATGGGATAGAAAAAGCCATGAATTGTTTATCAACATATTAAAAGAACTGGAAGAGCATGAAAATTGGTATGCGGAGGTGAACTAATTCAATGGCAGATATTAAAGGGTTAGATATTTTTGGGAATAATAAAGGGCTTGCTAAAATAAAAAAAGAAGCGGAAGCAAAGAAAAAGCAACCAGTGGTTAAACCTAAAGTAGAAGCAAAGCCAAAAGAACAAAATAATAATTTGAATAATGTACCTACAAGTCAAAATCAATTGAAGCAGGAACATGTAAAAAAAGCAGGAGCCCCTATTAGGAAATTTGATAAAGTCTACTCTGCAAAGCATCCATTGAAATTATCAACGTTACTCAATGCAACTTCTAGAGTTTTAGTTGAAAAATATGAAACGAGTATGACGCGTGATGAATTGCTGAGAAAGGCCTTAGATGAGTACATTAAACAAAACTTGACACAAGAAGACAAGCAAGATTTATTTAATGACGTGAACAAAGAGTTGGATTTGTTTCGAGAAAAGTATCCAATTATTCCAGAGTTAGATAGTAATGGCAAGATTATTCGCTCTGCCAAACAAATTGAAAAAGATACAAAGGAATCAATCCAAAGTAATTGGGGGATGAATTCTAAATCAAGAAATTAAAAATAAGATACTACCTAATAGAGGTAGTATCTTATTTTTTTACTCAATCTTGAAAACTAGAATAAGAAAACTCGCTTTAGTATTAGCGCCGATAATTAATCATAGTTTGATAGTAGCTAAAAATTTTTTTGCTTCTCAAGATAAAAAATTTTGTGTTGTTCAATAATATCATGAAAAAACTCTACTATTATGTAGAAGGTTTTTATGCTCTTAAAAATATGTTAGCTGCTCTTCATCCACTAAATATTTCATAATATCGTAAGTGAATTTTTCATATGCCAATTTTAAAGTCTGCTAGTGAAGCATCAATTTCATCTTCTGTAATTCCAATGTATCTTTTAGTGATTGCCTGAGAACTATGATTAAAAATAAACATCAGTGTAGCAATATCGTGTGTTCGTTTGTAGTAATGGTAACCAAAAGTCTAATGAACTTAAAAGAATTAAAAAACAAAACGTTAATAAATGCGAATTTTAGTTCATGATTTTACATAAAATAGTGAACTCAGAATATTTTATATTTATCTGTACATTAATTTGTAATATACATAATAGAAGATTTCAGAATGGGAGGAGAGGCAGAATCATTAGATTCCCTACAGATACGGATTGCTACGCAATATAAAGCCTACCTTCTTAGCAGAAAAAAACAAAATTCGAAACAGGTCAATAAGGATGGCTCTCCAAAGGAATCCACTGCAACTTTGTCAAAAGTAACAATCTAGCGAAATATTACTGCATTAAAGGTTTTATTTAAGTATCTATCGGAAAGTCACAATAATGTAATCGGCAAACCTTACCTGTCTCACAATATTATGCAGGAAATATCAAATGTGACTGAAAGACAAACACTTCAAGCTAGAGCAGATTTGTTAGAAGAAAAGCTGTTTCTCGGTAATGAAACTGAAGAGTATTTGAACTATATTAATGATGTTTATCCTAGCATTCTCTCATCGCAAGCGATGAAGTACTATAAACGGGACCGAGAAAGAGACCTTGCAATTAATGCATTGATGTTAGGTAGCGGTCTTCGATTATCCGAAGTAGTCAACTTGAATGTCGATGATATTAGTTTTGAACAAAATCGAGTTTCAGTCGTCCGTAAAGGTGACAAAAAAGACTCAGTTAGGATCGCATCTTTTGCAATGGAATACTTAGCAAATTATCTAACTATTAGAGATTCACGTTATCACCCAGATAAATACGAAACAGCATTCTTCGTCTCAATTAGCAAAGGTATAGCTAAAAGAATTACGGAATCAGCAATCGAAAAAATGGTGGAGAAATACTCTTCTGGATTTAAAGTACGTGTAACGCCGCATAAGCTTCGCCACACGCTTGCTACAAGATTATATAAGCAATCTGGAGGAGATTTGATCCTAACTGCTCAGCAACTAGAACACAGTTCAACACTTACGACGAACTTGTATGTCCACGTGGAAAACAATACAACTACAGATGCATTGAATTCTTTATAAAGCTCAACAAGACATAAGTAAAAAGTTTAAAAAGAAAAAATAGAGCTACCACAATACTTCTGTGGTAGCTCTTATCATTCAAGTAACTATGCTTTATTTTTAATGTTTGATATGTTATTGATTGTTTTTTTATGATCGATATTTCAATATTAAATAAAGGAGTGATTTAATATTGAAAAGCAAAATAGAAAATGCTGAATTACAAACAAGTTACAGACGGTGGGACGTTGCAAAGTCGAGGCAGTTACCTATTAACCGATGGCTCATTGCAGATTTTTAGATTCAATTATCTAGAAATATTAATCAAGATCCCTTACAGTTAGTTACTACTGAGAGTGAAAAAGAAGAAATCAAGCATTTATTGGCACCTGATTTTACAGAAGACGATCAACAAACTGAACAAAATGGTTTATTCCAAACCTATACGAAAGAAATAAATGATGTCTCGATCCAAATAGACTGCAATTTACTCCATTAAAATTATCAATTATTATCAAATCAACCTCTAGAAACATTTATATATAACATTAAAATCAACAGATATCGCGACATCTCTAACTAATAGCATTCAATTTAGCATTCAATAAACTAATTTACGTGGGGATATTAATTAATGTATTAAAGCATTGATCTAGTAAAAAACACTTTACTATCTATGGTTAGAAAGTAAAGTATTTTTTATTCTTATGATTCGACAAATTTAACAGAAATTCTTTATAAATCAAAAACCAAATAAAACGAATCATCTTCATCCAGACAAACAAAATTAGCCTCTAGATGATTTATTTTTTAGAAACCAAAAGTTTCTTCATTTTGAAATTTATTTTTATTCGAATTTTTCTGTTCGTTTTCCTTAATAGTTTGTTTTAGATTAACAACAGAACCTTTGGGAACCTCTAGGTTATTTTCTTTCCATTCTCTCAAAGCTTTCAACACTGTTTTTTCATTTACACTAAGATATCCTTTGTGTAATACTTCTCTAATATCTTCCTGATTAAAGTAAGCAATTTCTTCAATATTACTTAAACCCGTTAGTTGATTTACTCCTGCATAATCTACATAATAAATTATTTCTTCCAACTCAAGAAGTGGTTGTCGCGCAACAATTAATAGTGGTACAACCCCTTCTTTCAAATACACGACGCTTCCCAGTGGTAACAAATTCTCTTGATTCATAATACATCCTCCATTCTAATTATGTTATTACTGCTGCCTCCAACATTCCAAAGACCTATACTTTATATTTATAAAAGTATAATCAAATAAAAATCATTAATCTTCTTTATTCTTAAACATTATTTTAAACTTTACTTTTTCAGTAGAATATATCGTTCCATTAAATACAGTCATTACAATAATAATTATTGTAATGACTAATACCAATCTCTCTTGTACCATAAACGGAAGAATTAGAGTAAATAATCCAGAAAAAATCGTTAATCCTATCAACACTATTAACGATTTTACGTAACAAAATATTTTCATTATTTTCACCACCATTTTAAAACTTTTTGTGTAATTATTAACGGTGTAACTGCATACCCTCTACCTACATTTTTTAAAACAGCACCTCTCTTTTTCAATTCTTTTTCTAAGTGTTTTTTACGCCAATAAGATACAACTGAAAGGCAAGCGACTAAAACTATCCAGAAAAGAATTAAATTGATAATTCCATCTAAAATATTTATAGGAAAATTACCTCTACCCCAAAGCCAATTCTTTGGAACAACCCCCCTCATAAACGCACCTAAAGGAAGGATAATTGCTATTCCTAAATAACTTTTCTCCGATTTCTTTTTTATTATTTTTTTCATTTCCAAACCAGAAATACAAAACTTATTTAAAGAAATATTTGTTTGATATATTTTTCTATGAATTTTATATTGCTTGAACCCTACTAATAAATTATTTTGTTTGATTAAATATTCTTTATTATCATCTGAAATAAATAGATACCATCCACGAACTATTCTTTTTTGATCGAAACTTAAATTTTTTATTTTACCTTCTAATTCATTCATCCAAACACCCCAGAAAAATAACTATTGACATTATTTGTTAAATTTTTCCAACCTGATACTACCGCATTGCCAACATTATCTTCAAAGTCTTTGACATTTTTAAAATTATCTCTCAAATAATCATTGCCAAACCCTACTAATGTTCCTACTGCAATAGTAATTCCGAGCCCTGCACCAATAGGTGTCATACCCAAAATAGCTACTCCAACACCTGTCACCAAGCCCGTCGTAATTTCTTTACCCCAAGCTTCTTCCGCGCTATCTCCTGTTGCCACATCTATTCCTACACCAATTAATGTTCCTGCTCCTTCTGTCATCGCTTTTCCTACATATTTAAAAGTTCCTTTAATCGTTCCCTCAGTCATTTCTCTCGCAGCTAAAGTTGCTCCAGGAACTTCTCCTAATATCTTGCCATCTGGCAATTCCAATGAATAACGATTCTGCCAAATATAGCTAGAAGCTTCTTGACTGTATTTCATACCTTTTTTTGTAAATACTTTCTCCGTTTTTTCACTAGCAAGTGTTACTCCTGTTGTTTGAAGAACAGAAATAATTTCTCCATAGTTTTCAGCACCTGTTTGGATTTTAGTAAACCACTTTTTATCCGTCCCTTTCGGCAATGAATAACTCCCGTTACTATTCACCGTTGTTCCATTTAATACCATGACTCCTTGCATCGCCAATTTGAAATCATCTAAACTATTTTGGAATAAGTTTTTTGTTTTGCCATTAAATTCAGTTAGTTTTTTGATTTTCTTTTTTATTCGGTCAATATCTTTTTGATAGCTTTCTGCTCTTTTTAAAAAGTCTCGCTGTTGTTCTCTCAACATATCGGCAATTGCTGGAATCGGGATATTCGCCAGTGTTCCTGCTACGTGAGCCGAGTTTTCAAGAGAAGCTTTGGAACTTTGTAAAATGGTCAGTTGTTCTCTTAAATTATCTTCATCCAAGTATCCTTCATCAGAAATAAAACTATTTGCAGCAGAAAATTTCGTCAAATCATTTTGAACATTTGTAATCGCTGTTGATACACGTTTAATGGACGGAATAATTAATTCTGAAAACAGCCCTTTGCCTGCATTATACGCGGCTCCCGATAAAGTATGACCATCGACAGCTGCCACTAAACGTTGGCTACCAGTATTTAATTGCGCTACAATTGCATTTGCAATAGATAAATTGGTAGTAAGTGTGTTTATTACACTACTCGCATCACTACTTGAATAAATTAATCCCATGGCAATTCATTCCTTTCTTTTTGAAATTGAAGACGCTCTTCATTTAGTTCTTCATTTTTTCTTGTACATTGTTGCCAAAATTCTTGGCTGGCCTGTTGAAAGGCTTGATTAAATTTTCTTTGTCTATCTATCAATTCTTCTTGGAACCAACGGGCTTCTCTATTACCGCCTTGGATTAATTCATTCGTTAAATTCTGTAATTTACGTGAATCTCTTGTTAGTTCCCCTTCTAAGTTACCATATAACTCTTGCATTTGCCTTCTTGTACTTGACAATGTATCCATTCGTTGCTCTGTTTCAACTATTTTACGATTAAACTCTGTTCTTATTTTATCATTGGTTTCCTTTTCCATCGGTCAATTCTCCTATCAAAATTTCGTCTGACTGTCTCGTGCAGCAATCACAGCAGCTAACTTAGGAAACTTATTGGCTTGTGTATTAACCGAAGAAACAAATTTGGTTAAATCATTTAACATTTTATTTCCTATTTCTGAACCTTTTTTCATACTAGCAATATTACTTTTTCCTAGTGTACACTTTTGTCCTCCGCTCACTGAGACATTACTAATCCCAGAAACTGCCGCTTGGGCAGCTCCTTGGTTAGAGGCAACTTTTGTCATTGATTAGTCCTCACTTTCTAAATTTGTAAAAAGGGTCTGCTTTTAATTTTTCTTTTTCATCTTCTTCTAATTCAACTTCTTCTACTTCTTGAGAGTCTGGGATTGTCGTTGCTTTCGTTTGTGATGTTGCTGGGCTCGACTTAGCATTTATCATTTGTCCAATCAAACCTTCTAAAAATTGCTTATCAACTTCATTTGAAAAGCCTTCATACACAACTTCGGAAATATCACTAGCTTTGATTGAAAAAATTTGTTCACTCGGTATATCACCAAAAGGATGTGGCGCCACTTTGTAACGTGAAATAACTTCTCCATGTTCATTTCTAGCAATTGCTCGAGCAACAATTAGAAAAAGCATTGTTCCATAAGCGTCTTTGTCTTCTAAATAAACCATACTCCCCAATGGTAAAAAGGGTGTCGTCAATTTTTCACTCATTTTTTCACCTCCGTTGGTATGACAATTTTATCTAATATATCGTCTTGTAAATGATTTAAGATATTTCTTGGTATTGGAATATTTTGTTGGTTGAATGGAACATTTTCAACAAATAATTGATTTTGTAAGGTTCCACCAAATAAAACTTGAGAAAGATTTTCTTTCACTATTGAAACAAAATTTCCATACGTAGCTGTTAATTTCATTAAACTATCCAGAACAATAAGTTGCGTATTGGAACGTGATTGGTTTAATAGTTGGCTAACTTCTTCTAAATCAAAACTACCCTTGTCTGTTAGATCTACTAAACCATTTATAACCACCATTCGCTGTCTTTCTTTTTCTAACGCTATTGCTGTTAGGGCTTCTTTAAGTTCAGCGCTTTGCTGTGCCACTTGTGTTCGTTCAATGTAAATTGCGACCTTGTCTGTCATCGTTTCCAAATTCCCCGTAACATCAATCAAGATAACTTCGTGATCAGCAGACAATTCTTCCAGTTGCTGCATAAAGAAAGGCATTAATAACTGGAATTGTTTATTAGATTCAACAAAAATCCCCAATGTTTTTCCTTGGAATAACGGGAATGTTTCTGGCAAAGCACTTAATTTGTTTAATCCCAAATAGAATTGATTGGCTTCTTTTTCTGGGATGAATTGTTGAAATTTTTCAACGGTTAATTCTTCAGGAACCATTGGAATCGGTTCTGGGCGCGCGCCTGTCCAATCTTGATTCATTTTATTGACTTCTGCTTCTAAGTTTTCCAACAGCTCCGCACTAGTCGCTCCTTTTGTTGGCAAATAAAATTGAATCGCAGTTGGTACTTCTAATAGGACTTGCCCACGACCATTGATGGCTTGGGCAGCTAAGACTTCCCTTCCTAGTAAAGAATTTAATTCGCTCTCATCGTTTAAATACAATGCCATTTTTGTGGCAATATTACTCATCATATTCATCCGAATACTTCCTGAACGACTGGCAGTAAAGACTAAGTAAACACCAAGACTGGCACCATCTCGTAGTAATTGTAATAATAATTCGTCAATACCGTCTTTACGTTTATCTTCTAAGCTTAAACCATCGTAGCTATCTAACAAGTTAATAATAATTGGCAATTTGCTTTGCGTTTTGGCTTCATACTGTGCCAAACTGGCCACACCGTTAGTTTTAAAAAGCTTTTTCCGTTGTGCTAGAAGTTGGCTAATTTTATCCAACATTTTCTGTAATTTTTCTGCTTCTTCCAAAGTCACAATATCGGCTACATGAGGTAGACCTTTTAGTGGTAATAAGCCGTTATTTCCGAAATCAATTAAATTAAATTGAACTTGCTCAGGAGTATTCTTATGGGCAAGATTGATTGCTATCGTTTGTAAAATCGTCGACTTTCCATAACCTGGACTAGCAAAAATCCCTGTATGACTAGTTTTTTCTAGGTCATATTCATAAACCTGCTGGCTTTGTTCTGCTGGAATATCTAGTAAACCAAGTGGGATTTTTATACTTCTTTCTATCGCTCGTTCTACAACTGGGGTTGGAATTTGTTCTTCAAGATTCGGTAACCACGGTTTATCAGGAATCGTCAGTGTTGATTGTTCAAAAATTTCGCCAATCGTAGTAATAACAGCTTCCAATTGGGTTGGTAAGTCGCTCGTATCTTTACCTTGAACCACTTCTTCACCTGGATCATAAAGCAATTCAGTTTGACCTAAATCATTAATCCGATAAATCCGTTCATCCACCACTTCTTCCATCACCTGGTCAGGATCATAAGGTACTCCAGCATAACCACTTTGGAACATTTCATAGACTTCGTTTTCTCCAACTTTTAAATACCCCCGACCAGGATTGGTAATTTGAGCAGCGTCCGGTGTTTTCAATAATTCGTTAGAATCTTGAACACTGGCCATTTTTAACGCAATTTTGCTGGTACTATTGGCTTCAATTTGATCATTTACCACACCACTTGGTTTTTGTGTCGCCAAAATTAAATGAACACCCAATGAACGGCCAATTCGTGCCACCGAAGTTAGCTCATCTAAAAATTCTGGAACATTCGCTTTTAATTCAGCAAATTCATCAGAAACCAAAATTAAATGAGGCAATGGTTTAGTAGGATAGATAATATCAGGTTTCGGTTCATGTCGTTGTTTGTATAAACTCATATATCCGTTGATATTATTCACACCATATTTAGCGAATTCACGTTGACGTTTATCCAATTCTGCTTTGATACTGGCTAAGGCTCTAGCTGTTCCGGCTCCGTCTAAATTGGTAATAGCGCCCATAAAATGCGGTAGCTTATCTAATGTATTGGCTATTCCGCCACCTTTCCAATCAATAATCAACATGCCAATATCTTCAGGAGAAAAATTAATCGCTAAGCCAATTAAATAAGTTGTTAAAAATTCTGATTTTCCCGAGCCAGTGGTCCCTCCAACAAGTGCATGAGGCCCATGCAAACGTTCGTGTAAGTCCCAATAGACATAATCTGATTTACCACGCCAGCCAATTAGTGAACGAATTGATTTATTTGGCTGCGCATTCAACCAACGTTGATCGATAGTTAATTCTTCAATCCTTGTTACTTCGTATTGCTCAAGTAAACTCAGACTTTCTGGCACCGCATTCTTCTCCACTTCCACATGCTGCAAATTCGCCAAGCGCTGAATCGCATAAGCAAGCGGATAAGCAGTCGGTAAATGATTAGGAACGAAGTTTTGGTTCACATATTTATTATTTTGATTGATTAAAGTCGCCGCTTCACTACTTTGATACTCAATCAGTGTAGTTGTCGTTTCTGGTAACATATTTAAAGCATCTTTTCCCCAAATAACTGTCACACCATATTGACTCATATCTTCAGCTAAAAATTCATTTAAGCCATGCCCTGACAACCAGCTTTCTTCTAAAATCGACAGAATATACTGTGGTTGAAAGTGAACTTTTTCATTGCCGGCTTCGCGCACTTGTTGACGACGTTTCGTAATCATTTGATAGAAAGAATTTAAAACCATATCCCTTGTTTGAGGATCGTGAACAATCCCACGCAAATTCAGGCTGCGGATTTTGACGTGTGGCAACCAACGCCAAGAATGCCAATCTTTCTGATAATCTTCCTCTGGTACTAAAGTAACAAACTCTACGTCACGATAGGAATGTAAAACAGACACTTGAAATAACAACGTTTGAATGGCTGTTCTTAAAACAGCAGGTGTTCCCGCCAATCCTAAGGTTTGTCCCATTAGTGGTACAACAATCGGCGCCTTTTCTAATTGTTTATATGGCCATACTAATTGTTCTTCAGCTTCTTGACTTAGTGAATCATCTTCCGTTGACTGATAATTTGTCGTAAAACTTGAAGAAATTTCACCAACCCCTAAGCGAACTGTCAAAAAATCTTCATTAGTCATCATGCGTTCATATATCCGCGCATGATACTCTTTTGTCATTAAGGCTAATTCGTTCATGGCAGGATTCATATATTCCAAGGCCTCTTTTTGTTTTTGTTGCAGTATACTCAAACGAGCTTTCTCTTGTATTAAATATTGTTCGTAGCTATTTGTCCGTTCGATATTCTTTTGCTTTGTTTCTTTTTTATTGGTGAAATAACTAGAGACTGAAAAGCCAGCCGTCAACAAACTCGCTCCGCCCATACTAAGCATCATAATTGGATTGCCCCCACTTAAAAAGCTTGTTGCGCCACTCAAAACGACCATTCCTAAAGGTGGGACAATCGTCCGTAACAGTTCATTTTTCCCTTCTGTTTGCTTGGCTTTTGGGGCAGCAATTTCTATTTGTTTTTTTGGCTCCTTCAAGTGAATCCGTGGGCTTCGTCGAAATGACGGGAAATCCACAGGATATTCTGGAATAGCCTCCTCTTCTACAATTTGCCAAGGATTCAGGGAATATGTAGCTCCTAGACTTGTTAACTTTAATTGTTTTTCCCGAACTTCAATGATTAAGCCATTGACAACTAATTGATCACCGACTGCAAAAGCATAGCTTCCTTTTTCAACTAAATAATGATTGTAGTAAATCGTATCTTCTCCGGGATAAATCGTTGCTGTATATTCCCCAGTTTCTGATGTTAGTGTAATATTGATGATGGCATCTGTTTCTAATGAAATCGCAGCATTTTTGGCAGAGGCAATTAAAAAATCTTTCTGCGGTTTATTGGTGGTGACAGTAATCAATTCTTCGTGGGGAAAAACAGAAAAATTTTCAGCAGAATCAAAGGTTTCACCATTACAGAATAATTCTTCATTTTCGTAAAAAAATAATTGTTGATTGATTGAAACACTTGGGTTTTTAGCCGTAATTTGACGGTGAAGAAGTTGGGGACCAAAATAAAAAATGTCAAAATAAATCATGCTAGATGTATGAATTTGATCATTCACAGAGACCAATTTTTTACTGATTTTCGTTGTCATCCTTTTTTCCTCCCAAGATTTTCATGTATTTATCAATCGCTTCTTCATATTTTGTTAACAATGCTTGTTTTTTCTCGCCGTTCATTTTGTTATTGGCTTTGGTTGCATCATATAATTTTGTATAGGCATGTAATATATATTGGTTATCGCCTAAATTTTGGGCAATATCTAATGATTTTTCAAAGTCTCCTTTGCCAATATAAATCCAATAAAGTAAGGTATTTTCACTAGATTTTTGAGATAAATTATTTAAAATTGCTGTTTTTTGTTCATTTGATAAATTATCTAGTTGGACAGAACTAACAGCAGCAACATACTTAGCTCCTATCGGCAATTCTTCTGGTGTATCTTCTTTTAATGTTTTCGTAACACTCGCATAGTCATTAGAAATATACTGCGCTTCTGCCAAACTCACTCGCTCTTGGGCTGGTAATTTTTTTAAGACATAAATCCCTGTTGTAGTTGCAAAAAGTAGCGTTAAAGCCAATAACACTAAGCTGGCCCATTTAAAGGTTAAATAACTTTTTTTACTCACTAATTTGGTTTCTGCTTCACGCTTGGCTTTTTGACGAATGATTTGTTCACCAATGATTTGCTCAATTTCATTGATTGTTTTCGCCTCTTGTAATTGTTTAGATAGCATATCTTTCAGGGTACCATTCCCTTGAATCAATTGTTCATACTCATACTTTGGATGTAAGATTGCTAAAATCAGCGCTCGATATTGTTTAAAAAATTCTCTTTCATCTGCTGAATAAGGCACAATGACCTGCATAAAACCACGATGAGCAATTAATAATTCTTCTCCCAAGATATAGATGTTTTCTGGATGAATAAAGGGTTGGACCGGCGCACCTAAGAAATCAACCAAATAATGAACTCTTTGCGCTAACAATAATCGCTCATATTGATCCATTTTTTTTATCGCTTGTAAAATGGATTGCATATATTGATCCTTATGGTATTGAATCACTAACGCTTCTTCCGTTGCTTGCATTATTTTTCCCGATAAAAATCCGCGACTTGGTTTTAAAAATTGTTGAAACTGTTCTAGTCTTTCTAACTGGTATTGATTTGCTTGTAATGTCACTTGAACATATTCTTTTGTTGCTTCTAACGTGATTGTCTCTGAAATATCCTTTAACTCGCTCATTCATTTATCTCCTTCACAGTTTCTTTCACTAATAGTTGATCGCCGTTTCCCAAAGGATAGTCCACGACTAATTGATTGTCCGCTAGATGGATTGGTTTATTTAAAACAACTAATTCAAATGATTCTGGCAAACGAATTGGCAATAAGTCAAACGACTCAATTAATAATTCCTTTAACCGAGCAATTGATATCTGATTAGGAATTTGTAAATCTACAATTTGTTTTCCCACCTGTAAGCCTATGCTAATCGACGTCCCTTTATTCATATTCCATTCTCTCCTTATTTTCCTGTTTGTATTCGATGGTATGAAAAGCGGCTACCTAAAAAAATACCAAACAATAAAATCACTACGCCTCCTAAAAAAATCCCTCCATATGACCAAAATTTAGTAGGTAACTCTTTCTGAGTATTAGCAGATTCAACTATTTCTGGAGTAGTTACCGTCTGCATATTTTTAAATAGGTAAGGATTGATTTTTTGCTCAATGTCGTTTTCTTCTGTATTTTCGTCATTTATAAATACATCTTTTTTTGCTACAGTAACAATTTGTTCTTTCTTACTAGTTGTCGCCTTTTCCAACTTTATCTTTTCAGGTAAAAACAAGTCAGGTATAACAAAAGTCGTTTCTGAACTTCTACCCTGTGTATTATCTTGATAAATAACTTGATTGTTCACTTTTAAAGCTCCTGCTGTTTCCGCCTCTGTCATTTTAATTGGAAACAATAAATAGATAAAACTAACACTTAGAACAAATATTATTTTTACTATTTTTCTCATTTTTGTTCCTCCGGTCGCACCACCAAATTCAGTACCACACCTAAAATGAGCATAACGATTAAAACCAAATAACTAATCCAACCAATTTGTACGTCATTTACTAAGGCAGTGAATCCATTTTGAATATTTTGAAGTGGTGATAACCGATAAAGCCAATTGCTCAAGGAACCTGGTTTAGTTTCGATTCCCAATAAAGGAGTTATCATGAAGAATAAACCTAAGATAGCACCATAAATATATAACGTAAGCTTTTTGAATTGACGCAGACAAGCTAACACTAATAATGCACCACTGGCAAATACCAAGAAACTGTAACTAAACCAAGCGAAACTATTGGTCGTTGACACATTATGCATCAATAAAAGTGAAAATACACTTGCAAGTAAAATAACAGCAATCAAAGACAATAGCAGATTAGGGACATTTTGCCAAACTCTCGTTGGTTCAATCAAAGCATCCGCCGCAGTGACAGCTCTCTTCTTCATAAAGCCTTGTAAAGTTAATGCGATAACTAATGTCAAAAGAGCACTGATTAACGTAGCGTAATAAGGGATTAGTGACGGTAGATGTGTTTTACCAAACACCCCTTCTCCCTGAATCGGACTTGAAAGAAAACTAAACACTTTAGGATTATCGGCACCGCCGTCGCGTGTGTTTGCTAGCACTTTTTCAAAGGTCTTCGCGTACTCTTCATTTTCTTTTGTTGTTTTCTTCGATTCATCAATTGAGTTATTTAAGTTCGTCAGGATATTTTGTGCATGATCTTGAACTTTGGTTGTTGAGGTTTTCAATTCTTTGATAGTCGGGGCAACATCTTTGACTTTAGCTGCTGAATCAGCTGTTGTTAAGCTTGTTTCTTTTGTTGTTTGCATTAACGTTTGCATTATTTTAACTAAATTTTCTGTTTCTACGTCTAAAGGGGTGGTTTGATTTTCTTCTGGATGTGGATTTTTTTCATCAATTACAGAAGTAGCTTCCACTTTTCCAGCTACTTGCCAAGTAGCATATGTCGCATTTACTTGTTTCGTTGCTTCATCAAACCATGTATTTAATTTCTCCGCTTCTTGCAATAATTTATCGGGTATCGTCATTAAATTTAAGGTTCCATATAGCGTTGCTGGATTGCCGACTGTATTTTGATCTGTTTCAGTACCAATTAATTGTTTTAATTGATTAATTTGTTCATCTGTTTCTCGATATAATTGATTTCCTGTTTTTTTATATTCTGCTAAAAGGCGTTCTGTAATCATTTTCTGTTGTTCTTCATCCGTGATATTATCGTACAGCCAATAAATAGATTCTTTTCCTGCTAATTCTTCAATTGTTTTTGTTTGATTTTCGGGGACCTGAAGCATTGCTGCATACTCCCGAATTGATAAACTTTGATTAGGAGTACCGTATAATGTCACAATTTGTTGTGCTGTCGTATCCAACTGTTGAAACTGTTTCATTATTTCTGGTATATCATTAACTAAAGGTTGATCCATGGCTACATAACACGCAAAAAATTTATCCTCTTGTAGATTCCCGTTTACAGACCAAGTATAATCAACAGTATTATAACTAGTTTTCTGTTGTTCTTCTGTTAAATACCAATCAAGTGGAAGATTAACTGATAAACTCATTGTTGCAGGTATCTTCATTTCATTATTTTCTGCGGGTTGATCTTTTTTATTATTATTTTTAGATTCTATATCACTTATTTTTGTTGGCTTTGCAATAGTAAAACTATTCCCTGCAGCTGAAATTGAGGTAATTGATGTTTGATAATCATATGGTTTTAATTGATTATTTAAAAATGTCTGTATCTCTTGAACTTTATTATCATCTAATGTAAAAGTTATATTCCCTTGACTCGAATCTTTTCCTTGTACAATAACAATATTATCTTTAGCTGTATCTAAAGATAGTGTTATCATTTGTGAATTAATTTGAATAATCTCAGGTTGTGTTGGTTTCGTATCTAAATAAGAAAAGTACACATCTGTACCTACGGGCTTTTCAAAATCCGTTGCATACTTATTGACAATTGTTAATTCATCATAAAAAACAGCTGCTTGATCTTTACTTAATACATGTTTCTTCACTAATTCATCTGTGAGTTGTTTAAGACTTTCTACTGGAACATTTTCTAAAATATTGTTAATCGTTTCTTTGTAATTTTTATTCAACTTAGGAACACCTTCTTTTCCGTTAGTAATCAATTGAATAATTGCCTGTCTAATTTGAGCATCGGTTACTGTCTCAGGTGTTGCTTCAGAATCGTTATAGTATTTGGTCGAAATCTGTTTTTTAAGCGCAGTTAACTGTTCTACTCTCGTATGTAATTCTGCAATTTCTTCTTGTAGTTCCCTTATTCGATTACTTTGTGTTACTTGAAACAATTTAGATTCTGTTAGAAAATCAGCGTAAACTCCTGAATCTCCTTGTTCACTTTGTCTATAGAACCCCTCAAACTGATTAGTAGTTATAGTATTTAATTGATCAAATTGATGTTTATAATTTGTCTCATCTTCTTGCCATTGTTTCCGTAGTTGTTCTTTTTGTCGTTCAAATTGTTCATTAAATTGCTCAACTGACTTTTTAATTTTTTTATTTGCTTCTTTTGAATAATCATCAACCGATTTTTTCACAGCAGTTGTTGTCTCTTTGCTTGACTCCAAGCTTTTGTTGTTGTCCTCTAATAATGTCTGAACCGATTTTACAAATGCTTCTTGTTCTGTCGTAAACGATTTATTATCTTCGTCTAAAATACTAGCTGTACTTAAAACTGTTGTATAATTCGTTGGAATTTCTTTAAATGGTTGATACACATTTTCTTCTAATTGTTTTTGATACAATACTTGTGTATCAGTAATTTGGTTAACATTTTGTTGTGCTGTGACTAAATTTCCAACAATACTTGAAAAATACATTTGGATCACTCGTTGATTAAAATCTTTTAAAATAGTATTTACTTTATCCTGGATTGCTTGATTCATCAATTCGTTTTGTCCATCTCGTACTTGATACTCAATAGATACTTGTTCAGGGTTAACCGCTTGTAATGATAATAGTTTTTCAGAAAAATCTTGAGGAATAATAATTTGAGCATCAAATTGACCATTTTCAACCCCAGCTGTTGCAATATTTCGAGTGGTAGTTTCCCAGCGATTAATTGTATCTTTATTAATTAATGTGACAAAATCAGAGCCTAATGCATAACGTTTTCCTTCAAAACTTGCGCCTTTATCTTCATTGACTAGAGCGTATTGCATTTTCATTGTCTGGTCATTACTACTTCTAGTAACAGTGTCATCTTTAAACCCTATTTGAATGAAAAAAAGCAATAACAAGAAACTTGCTAGAATTGCCAAGGAAAAAGGGATACTTTTTTTAATTTTTCTGTCCATTATCTTCTCTCCTTTAGAAAAAGCGCTAGTGCAATTTATTGCTCTAGCGCTTCTATCACTCACTAAATTAAAATCCAAACGAACTTGCGTCTTGACGATCACGTTCTGCAACAGTATCCGCATATTTGTTTAATTGTTGATTGATACTTTCTAGCAATTGTTCCATTTGTTTAACATTGCCTTCTAGTTGGTTGTATTGTTCAAGATAGGCTTGAAAAGCTTGTCCTTTCCACTCTTGAGCAATTTGTTGATTCATTGAATTCACTTTGCGGATAGCATCTTGGATTTGAGAAGATGCTTGTGAATAAACTTTTGCTTGAGATTTTAGTTGCTCGGGTGTTACTGCTACTGTACCTGCCATAATTCTTTCCCTCCTAAATTCTTTTGCTCACAAATGAGCAACTTAATTATACCCATAACTATTCAAAATAATAAAATAAAAGAGGCTAAACTTTTAGCCCCTTCCTGTGATAATTCTTATTTTTTTGTTTCTTCTTGTGAGAGAAGGTTCATTTCTTCTGCTTTATAATACATTGGATTCCCTGACATAGAAACCATTAGATTTTTAAAACGACATTTTGCACTATCACGTTTTTGAATCTCTTCATTCGTAATCACTTCACCCAATCCATCAATCGTCACTTGTGTTGATTTTTTTCGAAAGGCTCCATCTAAGATAGTGACGGAATATTTATAACCGACAATTTCAGCCGTACTAAACTTTCTTGGTCTACCTTCTGTATCTAAAATAACAGCTCCTGTACTATCCTTTCGCTCTTCTGTCGCAAATTTTGGCATCACTTCATCTACTTCAAACAATGTGCCAATTGCTGCTAAATCAAAATCTCTTATTGATAACATTTTTGCCATGTTCATTTCCTCATTTCTCTATATTCTTTTATTTTTGGTTGTTTTATTAAATGTTTCAATTCTGGAATTAACTCAATTCGCCCTTTTTCTGTTGCTCGTTTAATCAATTCACTGGTTAATTGTGGAGAAAAGATTCCCTCCAATTCCATACTTGTTTGCATTCGCTTAAATTCTTCTAATTCATACTCATTGAGTAACTTATTCTTTAAACAATAATGATATGCATGATAAACTGGATAAGCTCCCTGATAAAAGTACCATCTAAATTTTTGAGTTAATTCAGAATCTTCTTTGGGAACCGAAATACTTACTGGGAGAGATTTCCCTAAAAATCGTTCCCATTTTCTGAGCGGTTGTATCATTTGAGTATCTGAAAAAAATTTTACTTTTTCTTTTAAATATCCTTTGATTACATCAATCAATGCATAATCGTATGCAAGATAATACAAAACAAATTTCTGTGCCTTTTCTCTTCTAAATGCAATTTCTACACGTATCCATGGAGGCAGGTCTTTTTTTCTTAACCCACTTGCTTTTGCACGTTCGGCTTGTTTGTCATAAATTTTTATCCGATCATCTGCATTAGGAGGTTTTAAATACAAGGTCATTCCTTTTTCTTTGGTTTCTTGACCATATACATCATATGTGGTACTTTTCCCATAGAAAAATTGTTTCTTTTCACATATTTTCAATAATTGTTTAGGAGTAAAATAAGGAATTTCATTAAAATCATCGATAGTGGCATCAACTCTTGTTACCTTCATACGCCATCGTTTATTTGATAACAATTGTTTTAAAAAAACTTTAAGCGTGATTCCTTTTTCTGGTAAATAGATTTCTTGAAGAAATCTCATGCCTGTACCATCAATAATAATCATACAATCGCCATCTTCGCTTTCTTTTTCGTTCTCCGAACGAAAGTATATTCGAATATTTGCGTATTCAATTACTCGGTTGTAGCTATAATATGTCAATTGGCCTTTTCTCTCTACAAAATAATCAAAAGGTATCTCAAGTAACTCTTCCACCACTTCTTGTAACTCTTCTTTATTTAGCACTTGTATTTGCAACCAATCTATCAATGCATGTAGCTTTTTCTGCGTTGTCATTTTCCACCTTTTTCCAGAGAAAAAAACAAGGGATGTTTTTGCCAAAGCTTGAACGTCTAAAACGTTAATTTGACGGTTTCTACACCAGTTTTGTCTCTATTCTAGAGGGTGGTGTTACTATACACCCCTATTTCTCTATTTTTCAGAAAATTTATCGCCATCGCTAAGCTTCAAATTTTGAGCTACCCTGCTTGAGGCAGTCGCTCAAAATTGAAGTGCTTGTCGCCAGCATTTTCTAATGAAAAAACTTTCGTTTTTTCTTCATCACTCCTTCTTGTTGTAGTTCTCTAACTTCTCTTTTTAATCCTTCAATTTCTCTGCTATACGTCTTTGAAACCTTAATTAAAACTTGTACAGCTTCTTTTAAACCATCTAATTCTTCTTCCATATTCATTTTTTTCTCTTGACTGGAAAAGGCTTGTACAATCGCTTTTTCCAGTCCAAGTTCATTTTTTAGGTTTGCAACCTGTTGTAACTTTAAAATATCTTCTTCACTAAAAAGATACATAACCGTTGCACTTTTTCTTCCAATTCTTTTAGTTGAAAACTTAAATTTCATATCTGTACGCTGTTCTATGAGCTTTCGCCAACGTTTTAAGGAACTAAATACTATTCAGTCCTTCAACACGCTTCACGACCTCACCATACTCATAATAATGCATTCTATTTCTCCTTCAACGAAAAGAGGGACTTATTCAGTACATAGAAGAATTAATCAACTTGTGTTATACTTATCCTATCCTAATTTTTAAACTTATTTATTGCTTTAGGCATTCTTTCCCTGCAACGGTTAGAATGCTTTTTTCTTTCAATTCTCCTATACGCCCCACGTAATAGATAACGAGACATTTATGGCAACATTTAAACAATATTCAAAAAAAGATGGTAGTAAGGCATGGTCTTTCCAAGCTTACTTAGGAATTGACCCTGTCACAAAAAAATCAATTAAAATAACTAGAAGAAATTTCAGAACAAAAAAAGAAGCCCAACTTGCATTATCTCGTTTACAAGTAGACTTTGAAAAAAATGATTTGTCTAACCATAAAAATATGACCTTTAATCAATTATACAATTTGTGGTTTGAGCAACATTCAAAAGATATTAAAATAACTACACAACAACGTATTAAAATTCATTTTGAAAACCATATCTTGAAACATTTTGGAGTACTTAAAATCAGTGATATAACACCTTTATACTGCCAAAAAGTACTAAATAGTTGGGCAGAATCTTTAGCGACTTATAAACATCTTCGCACCCATGTAAATATGGTGCTTAAATACGGTGTTTTAATTGATGCTATTGCTGATAATCCTATGGAACGAACCATTACACCTAAGAAAAAACAAACAGCAAAAAAGACGACTGATAATTATTACACTAAAAGTGAACTAAAACATTTTTTTACGTGTCTATTGCGTTTAAAAGAAAGACGAGCTTATACGTTCTTTCGAGTTTTAGCTTTTGTAGGATTAAGAAAAGGTGAAGCATTGGCTTTAACTTGGAAAGATATAGATTTTTCAAATAACACTATTACAATAAATAAAACTTTAGTCGAACTTCAAAACGGAGACTTGCTTGTACAGGATACAAAAACAGAATCTTCTAATCGGATAGTCAAAGTTGATAATCAAACTATGAGTATTCTCAAAGAATGGAAAAACCACATTTTACAGGAAAAACTCCGACTCGGTGAAAGAGAAAAAGATTTCCATAAAAATGTGGTTTTTTGCAACTCTGTTTTATATCGAGATAATGCTTATCTGTATAAATCTTATCCAAATAATGTTTTAAAAAAGGTACACAAGCACTTTCCAGACATGAAAATTATTAAAGTTCATGATTTTAGAAAGACCAATGCATCACTTCTCTTTGAAAGTGGCGCTAGTATCAAGGACGTATCACAACGCCTAGGACATAAGTCAACCAAAGTAACCACAGACATTTACATCATGGTTACTGAAGCAAAACAGAACGAAACAGCTGAACAATTTGCTAACTACATGGCTTTTTAAACTTATGGCATTCAAAATAGCATTCAATGATTAAATACCTATTTTTAATCAGCTTATAAACATTGGTATATTAACATTTTATACTTGCACTTTCGCAATCTTCCCTTGTTCGATATAGACAAGGAAAACAACGATTCAAAGTGATCAGTATAAAAAAGAATTCTATTGGGTAGACGATCAAGGTAACCGCCTCGTGGATGCTAATCAAGTAGAATATAGTTTTAGTAAAGAATAATATTTCTAAAACTCGTAACAAAGGCGCAAGGGGTATGGATCTGTTTATTTAATTGATGTATTTCCTCTTATTTTACATAATCGCTACGATAAGTATCCGTACTATCAAGCCAATTTCACCTTAACTTTGTGAAATTCTAATTTCTAAAAATAACTTGCTTGTTATATTTACGGTATTTTTTAAGCACATTTCATGGATAAGTACCCACTCAAACAACCGAAACTGCCTTAAAATCACTATTTATTAATTGTTTAAACAAATATCTGTCTTTAAACTCATACAATATGGTTAATATTCTGGAACACAATGCAAACCAAAGGCTCCCGACACTTTAAACAATATATTTGATATCAGCAAAGACATTGCGTATCTTGAAATTTTAGCAATGTAGAAACAGATTAACGAAGTTTGTCTTCCAATCTTCAAAATCTACAGATCATTGAATAAATGGTCTATTAACGGCAAGGGTATTTTCACTCGTAATAGAGCCATAGGGTGCTTGTTTACCAGTTGCTTGTTTAATAGCATCATTGGTACTTTGGTTTTCATGATCATAAAGTATGATTTCCAATCTCATGACCTTCTTCTGAGGCTTGTTTAGCGATTTGAGAATATTTTTCTGTATTTTTTCCTAATAGAAAAAATGTAACATGCACATCTTTAAACTTTATAATTTCAAAAAGTTGTGGTGTAGTCGATTGTTTAGGTCCATCATCAAAACTAATTGCTACACTTTTATTAGCTTCATCACTTGAATCATCATTAGCCATTGAATTTGAAAAATATTTTATAATTGTTTGTTTTCATGATACAGATAACAGATTCGTAGTATAAATAAAAAACGGTCTTATTCTTTAGAATAAGACCGTTTCTGGATCAACCAATTGTGATTGACTTAAACTATGATCTAAACATAATTCAAAATGTAAATGGCTACCTGTGCTATTTCCTGTCGAGCCAACATAACCAATGATCTGACCTTGTTTTACTTTGTCACCAACCTTGACTTGATATTCTTGTTGGTGCGCATATAAAGCCGTTGTACCGTCTTCATGCTCAATAGCTACATAATTCCCCCATGATGGGTGAAACTCTGCTTTAACGACCGTTCCTGCTTTACTGGCATAGATTGGCTCGCCTTGTGCTGCTGCCAAATCTAATCCTCTATGAAATTCTCCCCCACGAGTACCAAATGGACTAGAAATCGTATAGTTTTTCACTGGTACAATATAGCCTTCTTTACTTAATTGTGGTCCTGCGACTTCCTTGTCGTAGTCCGTTAAATGGTAGGTCTCGATCAAACCATTTAGTTTTTGATCGTATTTCGTATCAGTTGCATATCTGCCAGTTAAGAATTTGGTTGCTTCTTGATAAGTTTTTGCGTTTGTTTTCCATACACCACTATAAAATTGACTATTACCAGTCAAACCTTCTTTAAGCAACTGTGCATAATCATTTAAGCTATCTTCATAGTTTTCATACTGTCTAAAAGTGGCTTGTGTGTTGTAAAGAGTGCCGTTACCTAAATCCTCTTGTGTAGCAAAAGAAACACTTTTTCCGTTATGCGTACCTTTTATTCCAAATAAATTGTAGTTCGGTGCTTGTGCTAACAGACTTTGGCCGCTAGCTGATTCCAAAATGGCTTGCGCAATTATGACAGAAGCGTATAAATCGTTTTCCTGCCCTACTTTGCGAGCAGATTCGCCGATTTTTCGGACAAAGCTTTCTACGGACTCATCTTTTTCAAAATGAATGTTTCCTTCAGCCGTTTCTTTGCTTGAAGGAACTAATTCTTGAATAGGCGCAGTTGGCGTTTGGTGATACGGTTTTGACTCGCTTTCTGCTGGGATAGCTTGCTGCTCTTCATTTGGTGCTTTTACTTGATTGTTTGAAGGTTCAGTTGTTGACTGAGTCTGTGATTCATTCGTAGAACTACCAGTATTCGGCTTTTCTGGTTTTGATTCACTTGGCTTTGTTTCACTAGGTTTGGTTTCATCTGGTTTAGACTCACTACTGGATTCCGTTGTACTCGTTGAATCTGTTGTACTGTCTTCTGTAGGCTTTTCAGCCGATTCTGTTGTAGATGTCGTATCCTCAGGTGTACTTTGATCTGTACTACTTTCTGTGGAATCAGTCGTTGTGTGCGTAGTAGACGTTCCTGTTTGTTCATCACTACTTGAAGTAGATTCTTCAGACTGATTATTCATCGTGCTAGATTGACTGGTTGGTATTGAAAGCTGTTCATCTGCTAATACCTGTAACGGTGTTGTCAATAGCATTTGAGAAAGAAGAACAGCAGAAGCTATTTTTGAAATATGTTTTTTTTTCACTTTTTTCTTTCCTTCCTTTATTGCATTTAAGTTACTTTTTTTGTAAAAATCTATCTAAGCTTTATCTCTTATTCAAATATGTCAATAGAATAGATAGCTTTTTTTCTGTGAAGTGTCTATTTTACTAGGAGAATTTTTGCTTTCACTTCCCTTATCTTCACCATTGGTATAAATATTGATCTGTTTCACATTTCAAAGACTTGATATTAATAGTAATCATAGAACTCAGATTATATAATAGATTTAGGTATTTCTTTATTTAAATATTATATCCAAAATTTCTTGATTAATTTCAGAAATCTATTTCTAGAAGATTAATCAAGAATGTTTAGGTAAGGTATCTCTAAAATTTTGTTTTAAAATTTCATTTATTTAACCATCTACTTGATTTTGTAATTCCCTAACATAATAGAATAGTTTGAAATTTTTTTACAATTTATTTTCGGGACCAGAATCAAGAACCTTGCAAAACACTAATTTTTATAAATCAAGGTAGATTCAATCTGATTAGCCATATTTACTTCCTACTAGTTGAAATTTTCTAGTCTGACATATAGAACCAATATTTTTTTATTGTTAAGAATGGAGCTGTAAACAATATATTATCATTCTGATGATTTGGAAATAATCAAAATACATACTTAGAATAGTACTTTATTGAGCAAATCAGAATTTTATGCTTTCTTATATATACTGGCATCCACACTATTTTTTAACTATTATCATTTCACATGCAGTATTTTAAGAATTGGAGCTAATACTGCGGTAATGTCATTCCGATAGCTTCTTTATTCATTATTAATGTTATATTAGGAAGAATCGGGACATTGCTTTCTTTTATGAGAAAGCTAAAAATATAAGTTACTCTTCACGTCAGTTTCAATTTTCTCAACGTTCTCGATATACCTTTCGGATGTTCTTATTCGAATACCGCCTAAAATACTTTATTTAAATAATTCTTTAGGAATTTTCAATTGATTTAGCACATCTATGTCCCCTTTTCTCCTTTAACTGCAACTTTCAACATAATATTCTTTGAGCTAAGCTATCTACTTTTTTAATCTTTAAAAAAACATTTTCTAATTCTCTTCTTTTATGTATTACAAAAACATATGTTCTTAATGATAAAGAAGAAGTAGCTAAATACACAAAAGAAGAAGTAATCTATTACTTTACTTCTTCTTTCAATTTATAAGATTAATTAGTATATCACTTTATTGTAACTTGAAAAACAACAAACTCTTTTAGAGTGAGGGTCTGCAGATTAGTTATACGGAACCTTTTTTAAGTTCCATTCTTTAATATTAACAAATAATCATTAAGCATAAAATGCCATCTGACTACAACTTCCATATTTACTTTTCACCCTTAAAAATGTCCTTTTATAGTTTTAGAGCGTGCTTACACATATAATAAAAAATTATCCATCTTTTGTATCTTCATGCAATCGCTCAATTAATCGTGTCAACTCATTCATTTCTAAATCGGTTAAGCTTGAATGATTTAAAAGAATAGCAGGAAGATCGTAAGAATCTTGTCTTTTCTGTTTACCAAAATCTGTGATAGTCACTAACACAATGCGTTCATCATCTGTATTTCTTGTACGTTTCACTAATCCATGTTGTTCCATCCTTTTCAATAATGGTGTCAGTGTGTTACTTGATAAATCTAACTTTTCACCTAATGCTTTTATGGATAAACAATCTACATCATAAAGAAGAACTAAAATCAGATATTGAGGATAAGTCAATCCATTTTTTTCTAAAGAAGGATTGTACATACGCTGAACGGATCGAGATGTAACATAAAGCAAAAAGCACAGATGATCACTTAAAGGGGTTAATTTTTTTTCATTTTCCATTACATTATCTCCTTATCTACTGATTCATTAGTTTAAAACAAAAAAGTAACTCACACAAGTTTTTATCTTTGACGATTAAATCGTGTGAGATTATAATAAAAACATAAATTAAAGGAGTGATTGATTATGGAAAAACAAATTTCATTAGAAAAAGAAGCGATTGATTTTAGCGAGGCAAATGCCCCACATCCACGTATCTATGAATTAGATCCAAAAGATGGACGTGCATTACTCGAAGAGGTACAAGAATCTCCTGTTAATAAATATAATGTAGATATCGAAGATCAACTGATGGATACTGGAAAATATGGCTCAATCAATGTCCGGTTTATTCGACCAGCTGGAAATTATGCTACTCTACCTGTAATTTTTTATATCCATGGTGCCGGTTGGGTATTTGGTAGTGCCAAAACACATGATAAATTAGTGCGAGAATTAGCTGTTCGAACGAATTCAGTTGTGGTATTTCCAGAGTATACATTATCTCCAGAAGCAAAATATCCAACAGCCATTGAACAAAACTACGCAATTTTACAACAATTACCAGAAATGGCTGAAGCAAAAAAAATGGACATTTCCCGTTTAACTGTAGCAGGTGACTCTGTTGGTGGAAATATGGCCACAGTAATGACGATTATGACAAAACAACGTAATGGTCTGACAATCAACCAGCAATTATTGTATTATCCTGTAACAGACGCGAAATTTAACACGGAATCTTATAACGAATTTGCAGAAAATTATTTCTTAACAAAAGAAGGTATGCAATGGTTCTGGGATCAATATACAACTGATGAAAAACAACGTGCAGAAATCACTGCATCACCTTTGCGAGCAACTCTTGATGAACTGAAAGGATTGCCAAAAGCAATGATTTTAAATGGTGAAGCAGACGTTTTACGTGACGAAGGTGAAGCTTATGCACGAAAATTACGTGAAGCTGAAGTTGACGTCACACAAGTCCGATTTCAAGGAATGATTCACGATTTTGTGATGGTTAATGTATTGGATCAAACAAAAGCAGCAAGAGCTGCGATGACTTTATCTACGGAATGGATCAATCGTAACAATAATCAATAGTAACTTCTTGAACATACAATAAGCAAAAAGCTCAGCAAAGTGTAACCTTGCTGAGCTTTTTCATAAACGTCATAATTGTAATCAAATAATGCGAAAGAGAGTGGAATATTAATCAGAATTTTTTCTGATTAATATGTACCTACCCCCAAAAGTTAGACAGAAAAAGTTAACTTTTGGAGTTCACTACATTCCTCCACTCTCTTTATTTAAATTATATATCTATTGTTTGGTTAAAAAGCAAAGACAATTTCTTCTATACCTAACACTAAAAAATAGAAGCCTAGTAAAAAGCTTGCTGTGATTGCTGAAGAAATTGGATCAAATAATAAAGAGATACCAATAAAAATTCCGATAATATTAATAACTAGTGAAAATATATATCGAGGTTTACTAAATTCTTTCAAATAGGAAGAATTAAATAAGTAGAAAATTGAATTAACAATAAACCAAATAGCAAAAACATAAGGTAAAAGAAGTAATCCTTGCCAAATATGAAGTGCTAATCCAATCCCCATAATAAGATAAATAGTTCCTAGAATAATATTATTCGCTTTAGTATTTCCAAAGAAACCCGTTGTTTCATTCAAGTTAACTAATAAAACTATGCCTTTTAAAGTTAATATGATACTTACCAAAACTACAATAGAAGTTAAACTACTTACAGGGTTCCTAAAGGCAATTAATGAAGCCCAAATTGATAATATTCCTAATAAAAATAAACTAAATTTAAACTGATGTTTTTCTTGCATCTAAACACTCCTATTCTAATGTAATGATTACATTATCTAGAATTCAAGAGTTTGTTGAAAGAAAAAAATACACTTTAATCGTGTATTTTTTTCTCTTTTTTCTATTCTCTATGCTTTACAATCAATTCTATCTAAAATAGAAAAGAGGTAATTTTATGACACATTTAGAAAAAAAAGAAAGCCATATTTTAAGTAAGATTCAAGGGGAAATAAATAATTTGAATTATGATCTAACTGACATGGATAATACTGACAATATTGATGTTGCCTATGCCGAAGAACAGGATGCATTGGAAACAATTGGCTCTATTCTTAAAAATGATACAAAGCTTGATAAATTAGAAGATAAAAGTGCTGCGAAAGATGAAAAAGAGTTTGATAAATGGGTAGATAATGAAGAAAAAATTTTAAAAAGAATAAAGAACGAATTGGTTAATTTAAATAAACAGTTAAAAACATTGACTGGTGATTCAAATAAAATGAAGAGATATTTTGCACAAAAAAAAGCTTTACTAGACATCAAGAAAATTTTACATGAAGCTAGTGAGTTCTTTAAATTGTAAAAAATTTTTTAAGCTAGTAAGTAAATAATAAAAACTAAGATAGTATAATCAGATTAATCGAATTTCTTTACAAAAATCCAGAACTTGTTTTTGTAAAGCGTATATGCCCCATTATCAAATTTACGAATTGTCATAAGAAAAGTGAGAACAAGGATAAGCCTACTGAGAATAGACTGATCCTTGTTCTCACTTTTCTTATACAAAACCTTCACATTTCGCAATTAAATTACAGCAGCTTTTTCCATGAAAGTATACTCCATTGACTGCCTAACGTATATAATTATGGAAAAGTATTCTGTTTTATTTAAGCTGGATGCAATTGTATCTAGATCCTTTTATGGATATGTTCAATAGTGAAATTTTATCCTATCGTACCTATGAAAAGTCCGATGCATTTCAAATGCATTAGCGATAATGGAATGTTTGGAGGAAGCTATCCAGACCTCTAACGATTGTCCTTATCGTCGTACGTTTCATTCAGATCAAGGTTGGGCATATCAAATAAAAGCTTATAGAAACAAATTGAAGGAATACAAAATTTTTCACAGTAAAGTTTATAACTGTTTCGAGGAATTAAAATCAGCCATCGATAACTATATCTATTACTACACAATGAACGGATAAAACAGAAATTCAACTGGCAAAGTCCCGTCCAATTTCGTAAAACAGCCGTAACGTTTGCGTAAAAATATCACTTTAGAGCATGAAAAAAGAGTGGATTTCTCCACTCCAAAAAAGTCTAACTTTTTGGTGTCATTACATTACTACAGCTTTTTGATCTCTTTTTTTCTTCAAAGACTTCTAGATTAAAAATTGATTTTTGAATTTTTTGTGTTTCCTGTAAAGTTCGATGAACTTGTATTGAAAGAATATTCCATTGTTGTGGGTATATTCAATCTATAATCGGCATTAACACAAATCCAATCTCGTTGTGTGCCCATCATTTCTCTAAACAGAGGACCTCGCTATGTTTACAACAGCAAGAATCTCCCCTACAAAATAAGACAGCCTAACAGAATTAAATTTAGTAATTTATCTTACATTCTATTAAAAAACTAATCTAGATTTCTTTTAATTTTGATTCATATATTTCTAAAAGTATTAGGTCCAACTGTCTATAGTCTTTTAATGAAACACTACTATCTACATAAGCAATATACTCATATCTCAATTTAGGCTCGACCAAACTGTAATTGATGTCTGTTGTGGTAACTAAAAGATCATATTTTTGTTCAAGTTGAATATCTTTATATCTATCACATAGTACGACATTAAAGTGTAACGTCATTATATTAGATAGTTCTCTTAAGAAGATTTTTGTTTCACTATACGGCATATCAGTATCTACCAGTACAGATATTTGAGGCTCTAAGAAAGTAAGATCTTCTACTTTCGCTAAAGCTAAACTGTATTGATTCACTAAATATTCAACTTTTTCAAAAAGTGAATATCCAGTTTTTATATAAAGTTTTTCACACATTTCATTGAAAATATTAGTTGTTCTGATTAAATATTTTTCTGTACTCGAATTTAGAAAAAACTCTAAAGAATCTTTTTTGTCATAAAAAAAATCAGCATATAAATTAATAGAATAGAGATATTTCTTAAATTCATCTTTTTTATCTGAATCCAATGAGCAAATATTTTTATCAAAATACATAATAACCTCTTGCGTGGCCAACCAAGCTTGAGTATGTTCAATATAATTATTATTCTCCAAATAAAGATCACTATATTTTAATGTAAATGTCACTCTAGTACTTAAAAATGCCAAAAAGTAATTGCTTTCTACCTTACTTTTATTTATTTTAGCAAACCAATACTTCTGTAACCCTGTTTCTTCACCTATTAGCGTAAATAGCGTGCTATATTCCGTGTTAAAAAAATCAGCAGAAATTTCTTTTTTTCTATTATATCTAATAATAGTTATTGCTAAGAAGTAAGCAATTTGTAAGCGACCATTTCCGCTAACTGGGATATCCAATTTTTCGATATAGTGATTCAATGATTTTAATAGCTCGTCTTGTGATATTCCTGCGTACTTCCATTCAGATCCTCTATAAATAGTCCATAGAAAATTAAAGTAGAAAAAGCGGATCTTATTTTCTGGTCCTTCAATAGAGAAAAAACCTTTTTTATAAACAATCGTTAGACTATACTCTTCTAAATTTTTTCTCATGTCACACATTTTTTTATTTATAAATGCTTCACTTATATGATATTTTTCTATCAAGTTAGTCAAACTTTCATCTTTCGATAACAACTTAATTAAAAAGATAATAGGAAAGCAAGATTCAACCATTTTCTTTTTCAAAAATAAATATTCTTTCGTATGATTTTCATTTATTCGATAACCTTTTCCCTTAACATAATCAAGCAAAGACGATACTTTTTGTTCTTCTGCAAATATTAATAATTCCTCTAAATATTTGTAACTTGTTTTCCGGTCAATCGATAGTTCATGAGCTATTTCAATACCATTTTTATACCCCTCGATATTTCTTAAATAATCAAGTATTTCTATTTTTTTTTTCACATCATTATCAATAAAACAATTTATATCCATCTCAACCTCCTAAACATTTAAAATAACAGTGTACCATGATGAAATTATCTAGACAAATTTCATCATGGTACACTGTTATTTTAAATGTTCATTATTTTTATAAGATATGAAAAGCTATAGAACTTATTGTTGTTGATTAGTAATGCAGGAGTTTATAGTATACATTTTTAAAAAGATAGTACGATTTCTTCTAATCCTAATATTAAAAAATAAAAACCAATCAGATAACTAGCTGTTAAGGCCGAGCTAACTGGATCAAAGAACAACGAAATCCCTATAATTACTCCAAGTATATTGTTGATGATAGAAAAAATATATCTGGGCCGACTAATCTCTTTGAGAATTGTAATCCATTCATTGAAGCCTACTTATCGTCGATCGAAAAGCGGGCTTCAGGAAAAATGAATGTCTTATTACATTTTTCGCATTTATAAACATTCTCTTTTCTATTTTTAGTGCCTTATCCTCACATTCACATTCAATGAAGCTTGCACGTTACTCTTCGTATATGCTCAATGGTAGTCCGTAAAAGTTAAAAATTCTAACAATAATGATAAATATTTTTTAGTTTAACTGAACGGAAGTAAACTCAGTATCAACTGTAAATTCAATCGGCTTTTCAGAAGAAAGTAACGCGTCATCTAATTTAACTGAGTACACCTGTTCGGTAGTATATGGATTAAAGTAATAGGTTAACTCATCTACATCTAAAATCGAACGATATTGTGTATAATCTATTGATCCATCATTTTTAATATTTACACCTTTTGGAATCGTGACACTATTTAAAATATGAAAAATCGCACTCACTGCTTCATCCGTAGTTTTCCCTGCTTGAGTGAACTGTCTATAATAACCAGTTCGTACAAAACGTTCTGGTGACGTTAGTCCCCCAGGCATCCCAAATGTACCAGAACCTTGTCCAAATGGTTTAGTAGAATAGGCTCCTATTTTTTTTCCTTTAAAATTTGTGGGACGCATGGAAAGATAGTTATTTAAATTTTTTAAATGCCATTCAAGTTCAGGACTGTTAGTCATTACACCAACGGGATTTTCCTTCAATTCAATTTCTCCGGTATTTGTTTCGACTACTACCGTCATACCTGTTCTATCAGTCACAATATAATGTAAAGGCAGTACTAAAGACAAAAGTGAGTTTTCTTCATTAATTATATTTATTTCAAAAATACGTTTTTTTAACTCCTCAACACTAGAAATTTCACCCAGCAGCCACATAATAAATCCATGAGGCGATATGTTCAACTTTCCTTCTCTTGATTCATTATATTTTGCTTCATCAAGGAAATAGAGTTCTGCCACCGCAAGTCCCTGTTCGTTCACACCATCTGCTAACAAATATCCGTCTAGATTCCGTCCTGTGCCAATAAAACCAAATCGTGTTTTTCTAGTTGTGTTCGACGTAGCATTCCATTCATACTGTCTAGGAATAAAGATAGGAAGTCCATTTAATTCAAAACCAAAATCCATTGTTCGTGCTAAAAAATGATGACTGTTTCCAGATTGATAGGTTAAACTTGTACACATCATAATACCTTCTTTCAACTATTTTTAGTTCGTTTCTATTTACTCTAGGTCGGAATGTAAGTGATATCAGCTATCCATTTTTCACTTATAAGTTATATACTTATAAATATATAATACCTCTTAAAGGTTATAATGCACATCATTTATGCGTCTTTTGAGTGTACCTAAATATACATTTATCAATCATTGAAGTTTCTAGTTGGTCATTTTTTTACGATGTTTTCCTTGAATTGAATGCCATTTTTTGTCTGAATAGCTAGTAAATCATTATAGACTTCATACATATTTCATACATATTTTTTCCAGCAGATAATGATAAAGAATAGATAAACGTAGTAGGTAAGCTTTCGACACTTTTTTCTCTAGTAACCCATGAATCAATTGTGGACATAAGGATGGCAAGAAACATCTCAAAATTAGAGAATGGACTTGTCCTATTTGTTGTTCTCATCATGACCGAGATGTAAACGCTAGTATAAACATTCTGACCGAAGGTCTTAGAATGAAAGCGTTATCTTAGGTGAAATCAAGAACCGTAGGAACTACGGGGATAGCTTGGTAAAGAAGAGAAACCTCTGTGAGTAAAGAAATAAGCTTGCAAGTACGCTCTATTCCTAAGAAGCTCCCACTTCAAGCGTTAAGAACCGCTATGTTTAGCTAAGTGGTGAGTAGTTCACAGTGAAAAACAAACCAATGTTACTTAGTCATATATAAAAAAATATACTAACTATATTAAGTATATCTAATATAGTTAGTATATTTTTATGAATTTAATCGACGATTATATATTTGTTTTTCTTCATCATTAAGTGTAGCAACATAGGCGTCCATTGCTAGTTTCACAATTTCGTACATTGGAATATCTTTAACGTAACTAATATCTCTAATTGTTTTCAATACAGGTGGATCTACCTGTACAGGTTTTCGTTCTTTTGCAGTATACTTGTGCTCACCTAGTTCTACACTCAAATCGTCTTTGATTGAAATATCGGCAGCGCCAATTTTCTTTTTATCTTTATTAGTTGGTAATAATGCCATTAACTTCTATCTCCTTTCCTCCAGGAAGAATACGATTTGCCATTGAGTCGGCATACTTTAGAGTATAATCGAATCCTTCAATGTCACCATTTTTTTCATAATAGGCTATTCGTTCTTCCAGTTCAGTAAATATATCAGCAAAGATAGCCCACCACCGTCTGTCAACATAGTCATTTAACTGTATACCATATTCACCATAGTTTTCTAGTCTATCAGATCCTTTTACTATACTTTTAAATATATTTGCTTCTCCATATTTATCTACTGTTTTTTTGTAATTAGCATTTTGTGACGACTTACGGACAGCAAATAAAACAGGTAAAATTCCAATAATTTGAAGATTTGTTTCTGGAAAATTAGTGACAATTGGTACTAAAACTTCATTTATAAAATCTTCAGTCCCCTCCATTGCATAACGTTTAAGCTCTTGCATTGGAACAATATAATCTGCAGCAGTTAAAAATGCTCTAACAACATTATCAGTTGAAGGTGGACAATCTATCAAAATATAATCAAATTGTTCCCTTAATTTTTTTAAAGGCTCTAAAAATGCTAGATGTCTCTTATGTCTATCTGGATATTTTTGTGAAAGATATTCATTCAGTTCTTCTGATCCTGGGGAGCCAGCCATTATATATAAATTTGGGCTAACTTGAGTAATTCCAGATTCCCAATCGTTACTTTTGATAGCAGCAGCCATTGATCGATTGAAGCTAGTAATTTGATAAGTAGATCCAATATTCGAAGTTGTATTTCTTTGTTGGTCATAATCTATCAACAATATTTTTTTCCCAAATAATTGACTTGCAACCACTGCCAACAAATCGTTATCAGTGGTTTTTCCTGTTCCACCTTTACGAGCTGTCAGCATAATTACTCGCCCCATTCTCTTTGTTAAAGTTTCTTCACTTGATGAATACATGTTATCCCTCCAATTATCACGTAAAATATATTAGTTATATTAAGTATACTGAATATAGCTAATATATTAAATATACGAAATACTTTTAATATAAGAACTATACTGAGTATACTTAATATATTTCATATACTTAGTATAGCAGATATATTCGTTTTATCAAAATATATTTATACAAAGTGCGTTGAAAGCTTTTATTGACAACGTTAAAATATTACTCAACAAGTACTCTTTTATATACGAGCTAATATCAAACTTATTAGAACTCTGATTGTTCTAACATATATACTCAAAAAATAGAAAGAGGTTACAAAAATGACAACGGAATTCAATTTTATTACAGCGCAAGAAACTTATCGAGCGCTATACTACCAATTGCCAAAAGTATTATTTACTTCATCTTACTACAAAGAAATGAGTAATGATTCAAACATTGCATATGCAAAGTTACAAGCTAGATGTGAAGCGTCGATTCAAAATAACTGGATCGATGAACAAGACAGAGTTTATTTTATTTTCACCAGAGCCGAGCTTATGGAAATTTTAGGTTGTAAAGAAAATAAAATCTCCAAAATAAAAAAAGAATTAAAAGAGAAAAACCCACTTTCGACAGAAACAGCGTCAAATCAATATTCTTTCGAAGGTGGGAAAAAGGGAGTCAATCTATTATATTCTAATAATTCTTTAGACACTAATAGACACTGAAAAAGACCAGCTACAAGATCAATTGTTGCTCAATGAGTTTGAAACTATCATGCAGGAATCGAGCATTGGAACATTCGTTCCTGAACGAGTATTAGGCTTAATTAAAACTTTTTCTTCTAGCTATGAAGAAGCACAACAAACAGTGAAAACCATACACAATGCAAAAGCAAAAGCTGAAAAAGAAATGAATACGATCGTTGTATTCGAGGAAGTCGATAGTTACGGCATAAATGCAGGACAAGCTCTATACACAACGTTACTAAAAGCTTATCAAAAACAACGAACAGAAAAAGTTCAAAATATCCAAAATCTAATTTTTGTTTATGTAAAAAACTGGTTTATTGAACATCCGATTACTGCCAAAAAACAGCAAGAAACACAAAAAAACGGAGATCCAGTCTTGATGACTAACTGGCTAGAAGAGTGACTAAAATAGTTCCGTCACAAATTCATGTTATTAACACAATTGGCAATTTTAAGTTCCACTTTTTGCAGATTTGAAATTAAACAGAATGTTATAATTTCATTGTGCGAAAATTTGAGCAAAAGGAGCTATTACTTATGAATACGGAGTTAGGAATTGCCCGTGTGATGGATGCAAAAAATATATCTGGGAAAGAACTCATAGCCGAAAAAATATTTTTGCGTTCTAGATTGACGAGAGTACTAAGTGGAGTGACCAAACCAACTTTTGAAGAAATAGTTCTTTTTTGTGACTATTGTGCGATCACATTAGCCGAATTCATGAGTGTTATTCAAGAAGATACAGAAAAAGAGAAAATGATTACCCAATACCGTAGATATATTCAAAACATACCAGATTCAGAAAGAATTAAGGCAACAGAAATGGTAAATTATTATACAGCTAAGAGATTTGATAATTTAAGTTCTTTTCTGCAATATATACGAGTAGAAAACTTTATTGTCCCAAAACTGGAAAAAAAACCCTTCGATGGATTACCAGAGGATAGTATTGCTTTTATTGTCGAAAATGTCGGAAAAGGTAAAGTTCTAAGTTCTGTAGAATTTTATATTCTTGCAGGAACTGCAAGAGAAATTCCGTATAGTTTTTTGAAAAAAATGTATCAAACATTTATTCCTGTCGACAAAAATTATTTATTCAGTGTAACTGCCGAAGAAAGACAAGCTGTAAGAGAGTTTATCTCAAATGTATTTGATGATTTTTCTGAGCATGGAGATTTAAAACTTGCGCAACAGTCGTTGGATGATCTGAGAGAGTTTCTAACACATTTTCCAAATTTGCGATTTAAACTTATGTTGAAGATAAATGAAAATTTTTTAGCACTTTCGACAAAATTAGACAGAAAAATAATCACTGAAACTGAGACATACATCGAAGCACTGAAAAATCTTGATGAAGATGTGTTTGCAAAAGGTGCTGAGTTTCAACTTGAACAAATTGTAGCTGGAATAAGTGTTCCAATATTTGAAGAAAAGATGCCTTCTGAATAATTTTATTAAAAAAATCACAACTCGAAACATAATGCAAGTTATTTAAATCCCGTTTTTCGGGCAAAAAAAGCCCTTTTTTTTTGAAATTTGATCAATTTTAGTCGAAAAACAGACTTTTAGTCCCGTTTTTCGAGAATTTAAAAAAAAGCCTTTTTTATCTGATATAATTATTTCAGAAGTACTTCTAAGAATTTTTCAATCGGAGGTGAACTAAAATGATGTCAAGAATTCAACATATGACAACTTCTTTGTCAATTTTATTCGCAAGTTTTATGTAAAAAAATAAACCCATGTAAATCAAGGGTTTTGTGCGTTTTTGGTAATTGTGGCTGAAGTAAGCTACAAAAAATATTGTACAAAAAAAAGATTCTGTGGTAGCGTATTAAATGACAAATAACAAGAATCATTTTAATTAAATAATATTTTTTTGTTGTTCATATCGTGGAACTTAACAAGAAAAGGAGGCCGACAGTGACTTCTCGCCGAATTTAGGATTGCCGTCCAGAATTCAGGTCATAGAAGCCATGTCGTTCGAACATAAACTACCCTTATGTCCGATGAGCCCCTTTTAATGTTACAGTTTTACCTGCAACATAAGATACTATAACATATTTTAGTAGTATTTTTAATAATTTTATTTGTGAAAAACGTGCAAAGTTTAATGCTGATTTACCGTTCACATTCAATTTTATTGAACTTACAACTAAAAGGAATTTTTAGTGTCTACGTGGGGATTTGTAGGGGAACTGTAGATTAAAAGAGGGAGAATCGTTCATTAGTGTAGTGCTAGTGGATGGTTCTCCCTCTTTTTTGTTTTTGTTAAGCTCCACAATGTGAATAACCTATAAATCAAAATACTTAGTTAATCAATTACAAAATAAAGGAGATCCTAAAAATGAAATTTGTCCAATTAAAAACAGAAGAAACGAATCAGAGCTTTTATCAAATGCCTATCGGATTGATGAAAAATGAGAAATATAAAGATTTATCGCTAGGTGCAAAGATGGCCTACACTTTGTTTTTGAATAGACATCACTGCTCAGAGGCTAACGGATATAAAGATCAATTTGGGGACACTTATTTCTATTACACGAACGAGGAACTAATGCAAAATTTAGGAAGAGCGAATCGTGCAGTCTCACTAATTAAACAAGAATTGATTGATCATGGACTTTTGAAGGTTGTTCGTAGACCTCCGATGAGAATGGAAGATGGTACTAGTAAGTTTCAAGCATCCTTACTATATTTGGGGGCGTTAGACTCATCAGACAAAGATGAGTACAACAGACCAAACAAATTGGAAAAAAAACCAAAGAAGAAAGCGGAAAAAGGAGCTGCGGCTAAAGATAACGTCAACCAAATAGAAGACAAGAAGAAAGAAACAGCAGCTGTCAAAGAAGAAAAGAACGAACAAATATTACTAAGTAATTTCTCAACAACTATTCAATCGTTTGGTCGAACGTTTATTCCTGAAAACGCACTAACACTCATTCAAAAATTTTCGAATTCTATTAAAGAAGCAAAAGAAACAGTCAAAGCAATCCATAATGCAAAAGTAAGAGCACAACAAAAAATAGGAGAATATATCGTATTTGAAGAACTAGAATCATATGGAATAAATGCAGAAGCTGAATTGTACACAACGTTACACAGAGCATACATGCTACAAAAAACAGAAAAAGTGAAAGATATAAAAAATGTAATTCACGTCTACGTACGTAATTGGTTTATGAATACAATTGTTCCGACAAAAAAATTGGCTACGGATAATACTCTTCCGAAAGTCAGTATAGTTAATTGGTTAGAAGAAGAACTCTAAATTATTTTTTACGTAAAGTTGGAAAAGGAAATATAATATACACTAAATTTTTAAAAACATATAAAACAACTAATAGATACTCTATAGAGCTAGTTATGCAAAATTTGAGAATGTCAAACTAAAAGAAAGAGTGATGAAATATGACGCGTGGATTAACAGTGACACCTGCAGATCTAAGAAGTGTTGAAACGAAAGTTCAACTGTTTAATGGTCAGAGATGGAATTTAGCTAAAGGCTATGCTGAAAGGTACGCAATCTGGTACGAAGATGGGAACCCAACCGAAATTATCATTCGTAGAGCCAAAGTAGATAAAATATTTCCTAGCATAAAATTACTTTTTGATAAAAAGAATCAAGTCATCGCTCAACGGTCAAGTCCTGAAAAATTATTGATTGCAACAAGAGAAAACAGTTGGCTGAAAAGAGAAAACAAGTATAAGCAATCCTCAGAACTTGCTGTTTACGAAATGATTGAAATGATTGAAAAACAAGATGAACGGTTACGAAGAAAACGAGAAAAAGAACTGAAAAAACGCAAATCATCATGGCAGAAGCAATTTTCATATCTGGAGAAGAGATGATGAAGGCAAAAGAATTGATCAGTATTTTTCAACAAAATCCAGATGCTGAAATCTTAGTTTCAACAACTGAGTATTACGAAGGAATCACTCATTTCGCAGGCTATCAAAGAGGAGAATTTCAACCTCTAAAAGCCATCTCCTTTGATATTGAAAAAAATAGTATTCAACTAAACGGAGCAAGAGAGCTAGAATAATAGGCTGAAACTTTTGAGGGGAATGAACAGGAGGAAACAGAATGAGTTACGAAAATTACAAAAATTGTGTTGAAGAGGTAAAGGATGAAACAAATACCGTTAATTGAAGAGTTGGAAGAATTTAAAAAGCAAGGATATGAAAATAATCCTAATGAGCAAGTCATATACATTTTTGAAAATGGATTTGGTGCAAGTATCATTCTAGGAAAACACAGCTATGGATTAGAAATGATGTTAATAACGCCAGATTATGAATTTGATGAAGATTATGTAAAAAGTCAGCTCTTAAAGCTTGAATCTGATCTTTATTATGACGTTGTTGGCTATTTGAATAAAGAAAAAATGAATGGGCTTTTGCAAGGTATTCAAAAAATCAAGCCATTTTTGGAGGTGGTAGAAAGATGAAATATAGAAAAAAACCAGCGGTTGTTGAAGCTATGCAGCTAACTAATGAAAATCTGTTAGAAGTGAAAGAGTGGTGTAACGGTGAACTAGTTCCTAATACAGAAACAAGAGAATACGATCTATGTATTTCAAATTTAGAAGGTATTACACAAGCAAATTACGGAGATTATATCATCAAAGGTACGGATGATGAATTTTACCTACGTAAAGCTTATATTTTCGAAAAGATTTATGAAATAGTAAGTCAGAAACCACAACTCAACGACAACCAGCAAATCGTGTTGAAGTGGTTGAAAGAGAATACTTGTAAAGGTAAAAAGCCTGTCTATCCGATGAATTTAGTAAGAAAATCAGTTGCAAAAATGCCTGTAAAAATTGTTAGTCACTACAATCATTTAAGTGATAGAGAAGAATTTGAAGTCCTAGTAGCGTTCGCAGAATGGGGATTGGAACAGGAGGAAGCAGAATGAGCTACGAAAATTACAAAAATTGTGTTGAAGAGGTAAAAGACAAAAATGGGAAAATAATCAAATATCATGACGCTGTTCGTACGTCACAAGGTGAGCTTTTATTAGTTGGATTTGGTGTCAATCATCATCACAAAACGAAGGGTTTAAATGCTTTTAATGATTTTAACGGCGCTCATGATTGGCTAGATGTGTATCCAGATGGCGAACTAGAAATTTTGGGGAATGTTGATTTTATTGCTGACGAAACGGAGAGATTAGTATGAAAGATTTTGTGATCTTTACAGGTGAAAGAAAATGAATAATAAGCGGGGGACACCCAGCCGAAAGAGAGGGGACACCTGATGTCAACCAAGAAAAATAGGAAAAAATTTGCTCTATCTGACGCTACTATTGAAAAATTGGAGTGGTTAGTAAAAGAGCACCAAAAACGTTCTGATATCAAAATTTATCCGTGCAACACACTTGAAGAATTGATTGACAATGACTATTTGATAAGAAGCAGATTTAAAAAATAAGGAGTGAGTTTTATGGAAGAAAAGATAATTAATTTAATGAAATCAAAACATAAAAGAAAAATGTCTGTGAAAGAATGTGCTACATTTTTCAAAATGAGTGAAATAGTACTACTTAGCAAATTAAAGCATGCAAATTTTGTGAGAAGAACGTATAAAATCGATCCAGAGACTGGCTCTATTCAATCATTTTTGGAAAAAATATCTTAAATTCAGTATCGAAAATCTCTAAGTTTAATGAAAGACAGGTATTTGTTATGACGAAAAAAGAAATAATGGATGAAATTGCTCGTTTGACGCAACCAGGCTGGCAAGAAAATGAGGAAGTTGGACGTACTGTGCAGACGCTATCTAAAAAATTGAGTAAAAAAAACACAAACGACGAACCTAGAGCCAAAATAATTGTTGTTTATCATCAAGGAAAAATGTTGGTCAGTGGGGATGCGAGAAAAGTAGCTGCATTTATAAAAAAACCGATAGTGACTGTAAGAAACTACGCCAGAAAGAACTATGTAGATCTGAACAGGAAAGAGTTTTCGTATCTGGAAGAGAATTGATAATGAAATCTGAAAAAGAAAGGATGATCAAAAATGGAGTTAAAACCAGTGGATCTAAAAAGAATTACGTGTGAATTTGTTTTATTCAATCGACAGCATGTTAAATATTCAAATCAAACAGTGAAAAGAATAGTCGTCGATTATTCTGGGAAAGTCACAGTCATAAGCACTAAAGAAATAACGAATAATCACGAGCTTAAAAAATTTTTCGATCAAATAAAAAGTATCTATGTTGATGGGAAAACAGTTGCTTGCAGAGGTTGTTCTGACTTACCTTTACAAATTTCAAATCATGATTTTGCCAAATTAAAAAAACGAAAATTACTCTTAGTAGAATCTGAGAAAAGTTATCGAAAGTTAGAACAAAAAGAATTGTATAACTGGAATAAGGATATGATTCAGCATATAAAAAAAGTTGTCAGTTAAATTTTTAGTTAAATACTTGATCCTTTTGTTTGTTAGTTTTTACTAGCAAATTCTAGTAGTTGGTTAAAAGCTACCGAAGAAACAGACAAAATTAGAACACGGACACGAAACAACATAGAGTATAATGTGCCTTATGTTGCTGGTGAAGGAAGTAGTTTTCGAACCCTGAACAATACACGTCAACTAATTTGAAGTTTTCGGGAGAACATTGAAAATTGAATAACTACAGGACTTACTAAGTTAATCAGCGTGCCTAATAAGGGCTTAGTAAGGATAAATCACCTATAAGAGTACGGCTAGAGCTCGTAGAAGTTTGCGGTATGTTGATGGGTATGGCACACACAGAAAAGAACAGGTGCGACGATCAGATTTTAGAAAATTTAAAATGACAATTTTATTGTCTAATCGATTTCAAGGGAGCCGTGTTACTTTTCGAGAGTTTGAGGTTGCTGACGCTAGAAACCTTGCGAAAAAAATAACCTGTAGAAAAAAGTAGCTTAAAAGCTAACAAACAAAAGGATCAAATATGTACTAAATTAAATAGTATATCGATGCTTCGATGAAATAGAATGACAAAATTGCAATCAGTTAGACATAGAGAAAAACAATCAAAAAATTGAGAGGAATAAAAAAATGAGTATGAAAAAAGTCAACAGTATGGAAACGAAGATTTTAGAGCTAATGCAAAAAAATCATAGAAATAAATTAAGTGTCAAAGAGTGTTCAGAGAGTTTAAAAATCACCGAGTTTCAAATAATTAGCAGATTAAAAGATCCAAAAGCAATTCAGCGTAATTACGTGAAAGATGAGGCAGGTAAAATAGAAATGGTTTTAGAAAGAGTTGCTAATCTCTAGTGTCTATAAAAAAGTTAAAATAGAATTTTAGACTATCAGTTGGAGGAGATCATGAATAAGAAGAAAAAAAGAAATAAGAAAATTCCTGCACTAATAACAGCTATAGCTGTACTTGCTCTTGGTGGTTATGAATATGTTTCAAACGAAGGACTATTGACGGATGACTCAAATTCTACAAATCAGACACTAGAATTAGTGAGTGACCAATTTAATAGCGATACAGGAAATGAAATAGATTTAGGCATCTATGAACAGCTTTCAGATCTTGATTTTTCAAGTGGTGATTCAGCGATCATTGAAGTGAATGGGAATAACAGTACGTTAGATACAAATGAATGGATAGAAAACCGTGTTTATTATGGCGATTTAGATTATTTAAACAGAACAACTACAGTCACTGCCTACATCAATAAGAATAACCTTGGCAAATCTGAAGGGCGATCTAGACAAGTATGGCAACCGACAGGCTGGAATCAAAAAACTGTAGATGGTGAAACCATTCAAAATCGAGGGCACCTACTTTCGTATACGTCGAGTTTCAATTTTGATTCAGATGGAAACTATGTACAAGGTGAAGATGGTAGCGAAGATAATCCTAAAAATTTAGCAACACAAACAGCTTATTCAAATCAAAAAGTACAAACAAAGTATGAAGAAATGGTTCGTAATGCACAAAAAATGAATGAAAACAAAATTGTTTATCAAATTACTACCATTTTTCGTGGGGATGAGTTGATGCCACGAGGTTATTGGCTACAAGCAAAAGATACAAACGGAACATTGGACTTTAATGTCTATGAGTTTAACGTACAACCTAAAGTAATATTTGATTATGCAACAGGAAAAGCAACAATTGATCGTCAACTCGTAGTAAATTAACGTTTAATACACAAAAATAATTTTTATTAAGCAGAGAATTGAATAATTCACTGCTTTTTTTATTTGCAAAAATAAAAAAGAGGTAGCAGACCACTCGCTACCTCACAGAATATTGAAGAATGGAGTTGCCTGTTTCCGTCAAGCAACTCCGCCTGCATATGGTAATGAATGTATACATTCATTATCCAACGAGTTTACCATAAACGAATGGAATAAAAAATAAATCTGATGTTTAGTCATATTCAAGGAGGATAAGATGAAAGAAACATCAATGTTACTGGCAAGAAAAGCGATTGGAAAAGATACAGAGGTTCTATTCATGCAACAAGGGAAGGAATTTGTAGTGAGTATCTGTATTACTAAACTTCAAAAACCTTACTACTGCAATCAACTCTATAAATATTTTGAACTAAAAGAACAAGCAGAACAATTCTTTGAAGAGGTAATGACGATGACAGAACAAGGAGAGGTTTAGTGAAAAATAAGCGAGGTACTGCAATTAAATGAAGAAAGGAGAATAGTATGAACTACGAAGTAAAAGAAATTGTATGTGATTGGGGAATTTTTATAGATAGTGAACTCTATCCACATATGATATTTAATAGTAAATCAAATGCAGAAGAAGTGAAGAGAATTTTAGAACTTGATTGTCAGCATAGACGATTTGATGAGTCTCACTTAGATGAGGTAAATAGATGGAATTGATAGGGATAATATTAATTGTAATGTTGATAATACTTATGTGTGCCGTTTTGGTTATCGTCCTGGCTAATTTTTTTCAGGAGTCAAACAGGAGAAAAAAAATTCTTTATGTATGCGATAAAATTGTTGGCGTTATTTTCGTTATAATGTGTCTTTTGGTTATTGGATTACTAGTTGAATTAGGTATCGAACTCTATGCTCACTTTATTTACTCTAAATAATGAATTTGCGTAGAGGTGAAATAAAAATATTACTAAGAAAAAAGGCGGAGAATCAATCATTCACTGCTTTTTTATTTGCAAGGAGGAACACATGACAGATGAGTGTAACATTCGTATTCGTGGTGATCCATGAATCAAAAAATAAATAGGTAAAACACAAGGGGCATGAATTTCATGTCCTTTTTTATATAGATAAAAATAATTTGGTTTAGAAAGAGGATGGAAAATGAGTAAATTAAGCAATAAACAAAAAAAGGTATGGAAAAAAAGACTTGCCGCGACAATGGTGTTAGGTGCAACGGTGGCAGGTGTTGCTACAACAAGTACCATTGTACTTGCAGAAAAAGGAAATGAGCAAAAAGTAGAAAGTCCAACAAAATATGAAAAAGCACTAGGAAAATCAGATGCAAAAAAAGCAATCAGTTCGTTTGCTTCAAGCGATTATGTGTCTGTACTCGATGATCCAGAATCAACAATTGTAGATGATAAAACAATCATTTCTTCTGATTATGATTTTTCTGCTGGCTTCATTGAAGGGAAAACAACGGTTGAAACGATTGGTGCTGGATGGGAAGACGGCTTACAACAACCTGATGGTTCGTTAAGTTCAAGAGGAATTCATATCAATGAGAAAGACATTGTCAAAGGTGAAACAGGTGTCATTTATCACCATGTTTCGGCAAACGGACAAGATGTTGATATGAAAATGACTGTAAAAGACTTTACTGGTTATAAACAAGGTCAAATTGGTACTTTGGCGATGAATGTACAAGATCAAATCGGTTCATGGATCAATCGTATGGTCGATATTACGTTTGATGTGGAATTTTTAAAAGCTGGTACAAATGAACAAATTACGCTTAAGGGCTTCTTTACATGGTCAGATATCGATTGGTTACAGTCCGTTACGATTAATAAAGATATGGTTGATAAATCAGATGGTATTTTAGTTTCTTCTGACAGCTGGTTACAAACGAAAACATTAGAAGATGGCTCGAAAAAATTTGCAGAAGTGAACAACGAAGGCAGTGATGACTTAGATCCATGGGCAATGTTTACTGTGTTATTCCGAGATGTATCTGATTTTAGTTATACATTCAGCACTAATGCTGATCCATCGAAAGAATGGACAGAGGAAAACGACTGGGAATATGCTTGGCAGGGAAATACGGCAGTGAAACCTGCGCAGTCAGAAGTACCTGCGCCAACGAAAGTAGTATCCGATTCTGATGAGTTAGACGTAATCAATAATACGTTAAACGAAATGAAAGAAGGATTCACTTATACGATTTATCAAATTATTCCCGGTGAACTAGAAAAATTCCACCATAAATCATATGAACTGTTAGATACGATTATTCCAGTGCTAAAACGTACGTCTGATGTTAGAACTTCTGATGAAACAGGAACAGACCGTTCAAGTTGGTTTAAAGATATGTCTGAAGGCAATAATATTCGTATGGTAGCGACTGAAGAAGCATTGAGTAATCCAGATTTCTACGCACATACGTACTCTTTCGAATTTGATACGGAAGTTCGAGCTGGAGCTGATTTATCGGAATATCTAGGTGAAGACGGATTGTATCATTTCCCGAATGAGGCAAAGGCGATCATTGATGGTGAAGAAAAAACAACACCACCAACTGACACAGTTGTAAAGGATTATGATTCTGATCCACAAAAATATAATGTTGACGAAAATGGTGAAGAAACAACTGATGCGTTACAAGGCAAAAAAGGTGATAGCGTAAGCTATTCTATTCGTAATCAAGCACCGTATTCAATTACAGGTAAAGAGTTTTCATTAACAGATAATGTTTCAGATTATGTTGATATTGATCCTGCTTCTCCTAAGGTCGAAGTGACTGATGACAATGTGACTGAAAGTAATACAGGGAAAGACAACAGCACGTCTACTGATGAAGATGAAGACTTAAAAGTTACGTTGAACAAATGGATTGTTAAAGCAGAAGAATATCTTGCTGATTCAGAGAAATATGACGAAACAGCAATTGCGACACTACAAGAGTTCACAGACACAGCAAAAGAAGATTTAGCGAAAGAAGATGTATCAGATAAAGTTCTACAAACAGATATTGATGCGTTGATTTCAGCAATTAAAGTTTTAGATGAAGACGTTGATTCTGATAAAGACACGTCTACTAACAAAGAAACAGTTGATGTGAAAGATGCGAAGTGGACAGATATTACTGATGAAGGTACGTTAACCGCTGATAAAGAAACAGGACAAATCAAGTGGACGTTATCGAAAGAAAAAAGTTCACTATTAGCAGGCAAACACTATCGTCTAACATTTGGCGGAACATTAAGCAAAGATTTAGACTACTCATTACTTGAACAAGAAGATGGGTATGCGATTGTACCAAACGTCGCAACTGAAACAATTGGCGACAATGACAAAGATACAAACGAAGTGGATCGTTTAGTTCCGGAAGACGAAAAACCAGTAACACCAACTGATCCAGAAACGCCTAAAGAACCTGAAACGACGCCTTCTGAAGCACCAAAAGAATCCGTTGTTGAAGAAGACACTGGCGCAAAAGTCTTACCAACAACGTTACCTAAAACAGGAGTAGATGCGAGTACAGAAACGAAAGCTGAAACTTCAGGAAATGGTGTGTTGAAAGCAGTTGCGGCTGCTACTGGTACAACAGTTTCATTATTTGGTTTTGCTAAATTCTTTAAAAAATAAAATAGTAGAATAAACAGGGAGAAGAAGGAGCAAATGTTCCTTCTTCTATTTTTAAGGAGAATATATGAAAAATTTTTTTAAATCAAAAAAGGGAAGAGCTTTAATACTTGTTGCTTTGATTAGTATTTTTGCAGGAAGTATTTTTTTAGGTTATCAGACACTAAAAGATTTTGAAAATGTTCAAGCCACAGAAGAAACGGTATCTAGTGAAGAAGAAGCATTAAAAATCAGAAAAAATATGAATACAGATGAGCGTATTCAATTAGCGAATGATGTAAGTGAACTGGATGAAAATGGGCTTACTGATTACGAAGCGATGAAACGTCCAAAACTAAAAGAAATTGAAGAAGCGCAGGCGCATGTAAATGATCTGAATGCAATGTATGTTGGAACTGTTGAAATCCCTTCAATTAACCTTGATATCAATATTTTAGAAGGTACAACATACGAAAGAATGTTGTATGCAGCAACAACAATTTTTCCTGATTCTGTGATGGGTAAAGGAAACTATGCATTAGCTAGTCATAACATGGGTCAAGAAGGACTAATGTTTACTTCACTTTATAAGGTAAAAGAAGGCGATGATATTTATTTGAAAAATAATGAATCTGGAAAAACATTTCATTATCAAACAACGTCTGTAGATATTGTGAATTATAAGGATGCTTCTCTTTTAGAAGATCAAGACGAGGCAGTCGTTACATTAATTACATGTGAAAATATTTATGACACGACAAATCGAGTAGTTGTACAAGGCTCTTTAGTCGATTAATTGGAGGAACATATAGATGAAAAAAACAGTAGATGGCGCTTTATTTGTACATTTAGGAAAAGATACAACCGTTGAATTTGATACCAATAATAACGAGAACTTACTTACTCTTCGTCTTAAACCGAACAAGTTGGGCGAATTTATTGGAAATGGTGTTATAACAGAACAAAATATATTTGATAGAGAATATATCGGCATTATTAGTAGAACGAATGGAAAAACCTATGTACGAATTGATCGGGATCAAACGCTAAAATATGAAGCAAATAAGCGACCGTTCAATAATCAAGGGTTTCTATTCTTCATCGACCAAGAAAAAACAGCAAGAAAAGATCAGATTTTTAATTTGTTTACAAAGGGCAAAAAAAACGTGGTTAAGTAAGCATGAGAAAAATTAAAGAAAAAGCATTCTGGAAAGTAAGTTTTTTGATTGGGCAATTAAAACCACAAGAGAAATTTTTCAAAGCAGGTATAGAGATAATCATTGGTCTTTTGATTGCTGTTACAGGAATTACGTTTATCGCTCTAAGTAACAGTCATCATTACTCTGAGATATCTATAACACCAACAAAATTTTTCAATATGTTAGATACGGATAACGGAAAGATTAATCAGGAAATGACATTAATTATTTATCACACTGACTGTCCTGCTTGTCAAAAATTAGAAAATAAGATTGTGCGCGGAGTAATACAGAAAGAGAATGAGGATAGTAGTCGAGAATATGTTGCTGTGGATGTAAAAGCGATGACAGGAGAGCAACTACAATCCGTAAAAGAAAAATTTCCTGATTTACTGGTGGATGGGAATAAAATCTCTACTCCAACTGTAGCAAACATTGAAATAGAGCTAGATGGACACATCCAAGTGATTGATAAAAATACAAATGGTGATATGAGTAAAATACTAAAAATATTGAATAGTACAAGATAAAACTTAATTAATGTGGAGCAGCAGATACAGTTGTTGTTGCCACAAATACATACTTAAAAAAGAGGAGGCAAGGTATGGATAAAATAAACTATCATAAAATGATTGCTAAAATTAAGTATTTAATTTCAATACTCTTAACGTTTCTGGTGGTAATCATAGTTATTACTCTATTGACTACAGTAATTTATTTCTCAGGAAAAGTTGATATGTCGATTAGATTCATAGAATCATTCGAAAATATGGTTCTTTTGATCCTATTGGTGATGGCCATTGTATTTAATTGTTATTTACTTATTCGACTGAGAAAGAGAAAACAATTTGATAATAAAGAAATACTAACTATCCTATCCATATTTAATTGTGTGCTGATTCTTACGTCTTTTGTACCTCTTTTTGTAATTAGAAGAGGATCAAATGTTAAATCAGTGGAAGCAGTTGTAAAAAATACGTATGCTTTTTATGGTCTCCTCGCTTTATTAAGTTTTATAGGTATGACTATTACTATCTATTTACTAAAAAGAAAAATTCTTAAAAATAATTGGTGGCTATTTTTAATCTCTCTCCCATATGCAGTGAGTGGATGGAGTTTTGTGGAAGACTATCAATTATTTAGGAGCTTAGTAACAAGTAATGATTTTGATTATGAGAAAATATCGGAAATGTTGAATTCTAATGTCAATATGAATGTGTTACTGCTAAATCAAGATTGGTATAAAGGTATTGCGTTTATTTTTGAAGTATCAATTTTAATGTTAGGAGTGATAGTAATTGAAACTACTTGGAAAAAGACAGAAAAAATTCGAGCCTAAAGGAGATGAGCGAAGAAAAAAGAAAAAATTAGGTTTGAACAAATACAAAAATCCATCAGATGTTAAATTGTTCTATAGAATGCCCCTGTTTTTAGTTCTAGGGGCGTTGCTTATGTTTTTAGGTATAACTATAGGTCAGAGCAACATATCGGCTTACAAGCGAGAGATATTGACACATTCGATGGCCAAAGGTGAGGAACTGAAAATCAGAGAAGGGAATTCTGAAGGGAAATTGACGCTGGGAAATACTTTGCTTAGTCAGGATGGGAAAACATTAGTAGCAGAAATTCAATATGACTCAAGTGCACATCAACAGCTATCCTCATTCGGTAATAACTACAATCTATATTTGATTGATACAGAAAAATACTTGATGGAAGATGTTACAGTATCTTATGGAATGTTTGAAACTGACGGCTCAGGAATTTTAACTTTACACAGTGACAAGGGTTTTGAGGATAAGGCGTTTATGGTTTTCATTCTTGATAAAGGTCAATTGGTTTCATCATCAGACTTAATGACCTCTACGTATTTAACAGATGGTGAAATTGATCGCTCTTTAGCAGCACAGTTAGCACAATTAGATAAAGTGACCGAAGAAAAAGCAACAACAAATGAAAAAGAAACATTACCACCAACATACATTGTTAGACTTAATGCTTTCAGTGCGGAAAGAGCATTACGTAACTGGAACGATGATGGAGAAATGTTAGAAGATTTAATTATTGATAAAAATTTACAAAAATTAAATAAAGAAAAAAAGAAATTAGTTGAAAAACAAGCAACTGGAAAACATACACTTGAAGAAATGGAAAAACGGTTAAAAGAAAACCCAAAAGACGAAACAGCTAAAACTTCAATTACAGATTTAAACAATTCCTTGAAAAAAATCGATAGTGAGATAAGTAAAATTGAAAATAAAATAGTAGAACTAAATAGAAGTAGTATATCTTCAGATAGTTTAGAACCCAAACAAACGCAATTTGAGAAATTTACTGTTGTAGATTTAGAGAGAGTTAAATAAGGAGATAACAAATGACAATAGACGAGTTAAAGCGGATCATCATACAATTTATGAAGGATAATCCAGATGAAACAGATGAAACTATTTATAAAATAGTAAGGAGTGCTCGGAAACAAGTAGTTGTTGAGACGCTACCCAAATACACGCCAATAGAAGTAGATGATCGAGTGGAACTTTTAGAAGAATTCGAAGAAGAAATTGCCGAAATTGAGTTTGAAGAATTTATGGATGAAGCAACGATTTGAACTCCGTACGACTAAATTCACGAGTGTTCTTGGGTGATGCTTATGAGCATTTTCCTACTTCGTCGAAGGGAGTAGCATTTTTGTCTGTTGCTGAAGCAATTGGATTGATGATTCAATTTGGATCGTTGATTATTGCGTTAGTTGGCGTAATGTTAACTATAAGTAAGAACAACAAAAAATAAACCCGTCATAAAACTCTGGCAAGTTTGACGGGTTTATTAACCATTAAAATTTTGCTGCCGTCTAAGGCTACAAAGGGAAGTCATGTTGACGCATGGATAGTATAGCACAAAAACACTAAAACATTCAAATAGCTTACAGCAAGCATCTGAAAAGGCTATGCCATAATGTCCTAGTTTTACAAATTCAATGATTTAGTATTATGGTATAATTTAAGAGTAGAAAAGTGAAAAGATGGTGGCTAATCTCTTGAAAAAGGGGTGATGCCTATGGTTCATAGCTTTATCCCTAGAAGGGAGTAGGCACGTGTCAACTTTTGAAGCAATTCAACTGATGATCGCTTTTGCGACGTTAGTTTTGCTGATTATTGACCATAAAGACCAAAAAAAATAACCATCTAATTACTTTGGCAGGGAATTAGATGGTTCAAAACATTTATTCAAAAGCCACCGTCTTTTTAACGGTTCTACATTGGGGCTATGTTCGAGCATAGCTCCTTTTTCTTGCCTTCAGTATAGCACAAGAACACTAAAACATTCAAATAGCTTGCAGTAAGCAACTGAAAAGGCTATGCCATAGTGCCCTAGTCTTACAAATTCAATGATTTAGTATTATGGTATAATTTAAGAGTAGAAAAGTGAAAAGATGGTGGCTAATCTCTTGAAAAAGGGGTGATGCCTATGGTTCATAGCTTTATCCCTAGAAGGGAGTAGGCACGTGTCAACTTTTGAAGCAATTCAACTGATGATCGCTTTTGCGACGTTAGTCTTGCTGATTATTGACCATAAAGACCAAAAAAAGTAACCATCTTCTAACTTTGGCGAGTTAAGATGGTTACAATATACACTTAATGATGCTACCGTCTTTTTAACGGTTCTACTGGAGGGCTATGTGATCGCATAGCTCTCTTTCTTTTGATTTAGTATAGCACAAGAACACTAGAATATTCAAATAGCTTGCAGTAAGCATCTGAAAAGGATATGCCATAATGTCCTAGTCTTGATGATTATTGATCATAAAGACCAAAAAAATAACCATCTAACACTTTGACCGGTTATAGATGGTTAAAACACTATTTATATCGTAGTCACCGTCTTTTTAACGGTTCTACATTGGGGCTATGTTCGAGCATAGCTCCTTTTTCTTGCCTTCAGTATAGCACAAGAACACTAAAACATTCAAATAGCTTGCAGTAAGCATCTGAAAGGAGAGATTTTTTAAGTGCCTAGTATATTAGAACTATATATCCCAGAAAATATAGCTGAAAAGTATCAGGGTTCACTCAGTGAGTTACAAAGGGGAGAGAACACGCTTGTAGGAAATCAAGTTCAGTTAGAAATGTTAGAAGTATCGATGATGAATCCTGACATGCCAAACTGCATGATTTTAGGAGAACAAGGTGTTGGTAAAACAGCGCTAGTTGAACAGTTTCTATATGAACGACATATTTCGGATAGACCAATGTTGATTGTCTCATTATCTATTGAAGCCTTGGGGGAGTTACCAGAGAATATCATGGTTAGTAGAATGCGCACACTGTTGCATGATATGAAAAAAATTAAAGAGGAAACAATCAAAAAAAATGCTATTAAGAATTTTGACTTATGTTTGTTCATAGACGAGGTTCATAAGTTAAATCGTTACGGATTTTCTAATGGCTCATCGGGTGCAATGAATGCTCTAAAAGAAAGCACAGCAAGAGGAGAATTTCCTTTAATTGTCGCTACAACGGACTATGAGTATCGAAAACATATCGCACCTGATTTAGCGTTTGATAGACGTTTTTCAAAAATCATTCTTTCAGAGCCGAATAAGCGAGCAGTTAAAAAAATTTTAAAAAGACGGATTGAAATTTGGCAAAATCGAGGAGTAATTACTGAAGCTGTCGAAGGTACGTTTATCGATGAATTAGTTGATCTATCAGATGCGTTCATTCGAAATCAAGTGAATCCAGCAAAATCTTTATCTATTCTTGCTTCATCTGTAGCTTATGTACAAAACCAAAAAATTAAATATCAAAAAGAACAAACCTTAGACCATGATGTTCTAAGGTTTGTTTTTATGTCTGAAGGCTACAATATTGAATCAGAAGTTAGTGCAAACGAGGTAGAAAAAGTAATTGAGACGCGGATACGAGGACAACCCCTCGCGCGAATGTATTTAAAAGATTTAGTGAACTCTTTTTTCTATACCAAGAGAAACTTTAAAAGGCCATTGATTCTTGCTTTGCTGATAGGCACAACAGGGACAGGAAAGACTGAAACAGCAAAAGCCTTGGCGACTGCGCTTTTTGGTAGAGAGGATGCCATGATTACCATAAACGGAGGAGATTATTCAAATCCAGAAGACGTCATGTTGGCCCAACATTTTATTGGAGATAGTGTAGCAGTAAATAAGCAACAGGTTATCTTACTTGATGAGATAGAAAAGTCTCATCCTAATGTTTTAAATGGCTATTTACGAATGATTGATGAAGGGATTGTACGAGATAGTTTAGGAATTGAACGCTCAATCAACAATACAGCCTTAATTGCGACGTCAAACTTAGGAGCGAGAACATTTTCAGATTTAGCAGAAACAATGAAAATTAATACAATTGATAATCCTAATGAGATCAGCGAGGCAATCATAGATGAATGGTATAAACAGGAAACATCTGTGAGAGAAGCGCTACAAAATGGAGATGAAGGAAGAAATAATGGAATTAGACCTGAGTTTTTGGAACGATTCCAATTATTTGTTCCTTATTTTCCGTTACCTAGACAAATTATTGCTGAAATTGCTCGTAAAAAATTGGAACAATTTCGTGATGAAATGAAGTCGATTGGCTTTCTTATTCAATTACCAAAAGTCAAATCAAAAGAATTTTGGAAAACAAAAGAGGTTAAGTATGAAAATGTAGATAGCGTGAGTGTGATGATCGCTGAGGACATCATTAACCGAAAAGGTTCAACAACAGGTGCACGTGCAATTAACCGATTCATTGATAATTCAGTAAAGATAAAAGTAGCAAATGCAATTGCAGAACGAGAAAGGTTGGAGTTGTCAATGGATGGCGTTTTTCAAATTACGACAAACGGAAAGGCATCTTTTGAGGACCATAGTCATGAAAGACCAGATGTTTCAGTAAGGTTTGTGGGAAGGAGAGGGAATGCTGATTAATAAGAAACTTAGGTTTAAATTAGCTGGAAAGAAAATAAGCAATAAACTAATGAATATATTTTTTTCTAGTCTAAAAAGTAAGGTTGTAGTGTTATTAGCAATTGTTGGTTTTTGGTCAGTAGGATCTAAAATGACAACCGTTGATGCCTACTCTTTTGGTTCTGTGTATCAACATTATCTTTTAGGGACGCAGTCTGAGAATTTGATTGAAGGTAATTCTGATACAAAGGTGATGGTTCTAGGAAGTCTTGGTTCTGGAGGAGCAGCAGGAGAATTTTCGTATGATGACATTATCAATTCAGCAAATGATGATAGTAAAGAAGACGCAAAAAAGTTCGTTTCAATGATGTCAACCTATTCAACGTTTAATTATTTTTCGAATCAGATTGAAGGATTTTCGAGTGTCATACCATCTGTAGTGCGAGCAATTTTAGGGTTAATTTTAATGCCACTAGCGTTGATGATGGACTTGTTAGCTTTAATCATTCCAACAATCGTTGGACTTATTGCGAAGTTGAACGTCATCAATTTATTGGCTACGAGCATCGAAGGTAGTCAATACACGTCAGCATTAGAAAGTATATTAGGTATTTCTGCTAGCACGATAGCAAAGCTAGCTACTGCTTTAATGTCTTTTGCTGTCGCAATGATTATTTTAACAGCCATTCGTATATTTAGGACAGATTCAACCATTGAACAACGGCAAGTAAGTAAATTAAAAGGTCGATTAGTCACTTTGATTTGTTTGCCACTAATTGTAGGAATAAGCGCAGATTTTTTAAGTAAAGCAATGGATTTTAGTACATCCGTTAGCGCTACTTCTGCTGAATTTAGTCGATACTTAATCGATGATCGTTCATGGGCATACAATTTTAATTTTGCACCAAATGGAAATGATTCGAACGATGCGAATATTGTCCCTTCTTCTGATGGCTCTTATGTTGATTTAGATTTGAATCCATATAAGAGTAGTGCCGTTTCAAGAATTAATAGTATTAATGAGAATAGCTCAATACTAAATAATGAAAGTAATAAAGTCTTCTCGAATAGTGCGCTTGTACTTGCGTATATGACAAGTGCTACGTTTTCCGCTACAGATTATTTAAACTATAAGGGTACTGAGGCTTCAACTAGACTGTACGGCTCAAGTGTTAGTACAGTCAAAACAATAGGGAGCTATTACACATATGCCAATGATGTAGGTGATAATTTAGTGGATATAGAACATTCTTATGTTCCGTCAACTGGTAAGCCAAGAAAAAAGGAGGAAAATTCTAACAATATGCAAGAAGGTGGCTATGCGAACGCAATCGATGATTATCGTATAGATGATGGAGAAACGTATACATTAAAAGTAAGTCCACAAATTGCATGGCGGGATCGGTATATTTATGGTGGAAAAACATCTGGAGAAAATATGGATAAATACTATAGTGTTGCTCCAAGTTTGGAACAAATCGACAATAATGTAGGATCGAATGGAGAAGAGGAGTATGGAATTACTACCCAATCAGTATTTTTAATGCTATCCACTATTTTTACTGAAACTGGTGGGAAATATCACATGGATACACCAACGAGAGGCGCATACGATAAGCTAGCTTCTTTCGATAGTAATAGAAGTAATTACTATGTGGTATCTATGCTAGGAACACCATTTTTTACAATGTTTGCATTAGTTGCACTACCACTAATTCGTTTAGTTGTTTTATTGACAGTATTAACAGCAGTGCTTTCTTTGGGAATTATTGACATGAATATCCGACCGCTAATGGCGTACTTCAAAGGACTAACAATTGGTTCCATTGAATATTGTCAAGCAATGTTAATTTATGTGATAGGAATAGGAGCTACAATCGCACTGTTAGTAATTCTTCCAGAATTATTAATTTTACTGCTTACTGGAGTAGCTGAACTCATCACATTTCCTAAAAAGTTTGTAGACATTGTGACTATCTCACCACAAGCATCACTTGCATTGGAAGGTGTGAAACATATATTTTCTTGTGTGGTGGCGATGGGTTTTGGTTACTTATATTTAAAATCACCAACATTTAGAAAACAATTAGTCGATGTATTTGCAATGCCCTGGTCGTATGCTTGTGCAGCAGGAGATCGATTAGAAATACAAGCTTCAGGTGGCTTAGGAAGGCGAGCTCAGTCAGAAAGAGACAGGATGCGCTCGAAAAACAAATTAAATGCTGTATTAAATGGTGCCAATCAAAATAATACATCACCATTTGGTGCTCTTGAACAATGGGCAAATGATACAAAGGAAGGGATTAAAAATGATTTGTCGTTTCTCAGAACGAATACAGACGATATTCCAGATGATGATACAGATTTTACACCTAATGAGCCAAAAAACAACAGTACAACAAATCCTACGCAGTCTTCAGCAGACCTAGCTAGAGAAGGAAAAAAAGCAAGAATGTTGAATACTTTAAATGAAATGGAAGCAAGTGAGGATATTCCCGATGACAATAAAAATGATATTACAGTAGCGGAACAATCAATTTCAGAGTTCTACGATAATCCAACTGCTGAAAATTTGACAAAAGCACAAAAGGATCTAGACATTTTAGAAAACAATTTAAGAGATGAAGATATCGAAGATGTATCAGGTTTCCAAAAAGTTCATGATGTCAGAGAAGAATTAAATGATTTAGCTGAAAGTTTCTCAATTAAGTTTGAAGATAAAGACAATAAAGCTGAGAATAATCTAGCCAATGATACTAGTGAAGAAAATTTTATTCAAAACAATAATAATGAAGATTCATCAACAAACCTGGTCGGAAATGAAGGGAGTAACGATGAAGAATTATCAATTAAATCAAGCGATGACACCTCTAATGAAAAGATGCATAGAGAGATAGAAAATAGGTTAAAAGATGGTAAGGCTGAGGAGGAAAAAAATTCAACAATTATCAGAGAAAATTCAGAAGAAATTCGAACGGTCAATAAAGAATCTGTTGACTCTGAAATAAAAACAGTCAAAGATATCACTAAGGAAAAAGAACAAGGCCTGGATCACGTTTGGAAGCAAGATGCAGAAACTCAAAATAAACAGAGTCAATTACAAAAATTAGGTAACACTACAATCAATCAATCAAACGTGAACAATGCTCAAACCGAAAAGAATACTCAAAAATATTTTGAAAAAGAAGTTAATCAAATAGTCAATAACTCTACTGAAAAAACTAATTATCCAATAAATAATCAACAAGCCAACAGTAGTCATTCTAAAAATGAAGTAAAGGAAATTATGCAAATAGAAAACAGCTTAGGTAATTTGAGTAAAAATGAGCATATTTCTAAAGTGTTAAACGAAATGCAGCAAAGTGAAACACCGAAAGACTTTATCGAAAGTATTAAAAAAATGCGTTATTCCTTTAGAGAATTATCTAAAGAAGAAATTCAAACAATAGATAAAGACGAGTTGCAGGAAGGATTAACAAAAATGATGCAGAAGAAGCAACGAAAACACAGGAAGAAGAATAAGTTGGCTTCGAAAAAATAGACACTGAGCGAATTATTCGATACACTTTTTATAATAAAAAAATGATCGGAGAATAGAAATGAAACTAAAAAAATTAGGGTTAGTTGTTGGTCTATCACTAATGACGATGGGGTTAGTTGCATGTGGTAACTCAACGGGCAGTGAAACAGCTAATGCAGCAAAAGAAGTGAGTAGAAAATCGAAAGTCGTTTACGAGAATCAAAAGAATGTAGATGGAGTAATTAAAGCATTAAATAGTGTGCAGCCTAAGTTTAAAGCTAATACTATCGGTGATGATGAAGTTTCTACGGTCTACACTAATGAACCTATAGAGTTTTATAATGAAACAGATGGACAGTATTTTTTAACATATGGTTTCGATGACCCAAAAACAGGAATATCAGAGGTGGCGTTTGCCGACCAAAATAACTTAAATAAGGCTCAATTGAGTGCAGTTGCATATCTAACTTCAGGTATTGATAAAGAAAATAAGTTAAGAAGTAAAAATATATGGAGACATTATCCAGAAGCGTTACATTGGAGTGGTTATCCGTATCAGGGAGTAGATATAGACTATGTGATTATTTCAGATTTGGAAACAGAACCATCTGAAGAAGAACCGAATATGTTGACGATTACTGGAAAGGTCACATACCACTTACACCTTTTAGATGGCTCAGAAATAGACCATGAGTTTACAACCAGCGCAACTCCAGACAGTAGTACGGATCCTATTGATGAAAAACTTATAGAAGAAGCATACAATACGGATAAAATGAATGAAGATTTACCGATTAAGAGAGCGAATTATAAATCGAAAGATGTATGAAATGGTTCAGAGGTAGATCATGAGTTTACAACAAGTGCGACTCCGGATAGCAGTACAGATCCTATTGATGAAAAACTTATAGAAGTAACATACGACACAGACAAAATGAATGAGGATTTACCAATTAATAGAAATAGACCTAAATCTGCAGATAGTGAGTTTGAGTAACAAAAAGTAAATACAAATAAAAGAAGTCGCAAAGTAAATCGTCAGATTACTTTGCGACTTTTAATTTATAAAAAAATCGAAAGTAGGAATTATGATGACTGAATCAATTTTAGAAATAGGTAGATTTGCAATTGGATTATTACTGACATTTGGAGGGGTATACCTTGTGTACACTGGAATTAAATCAGTAATTAAGGGGTTAGGTAGTGATCCGCAGGACTGGAAAAAGGCTATCATTGGTATAGCGATTGCTTTAATTGGAGGTATGATGTTACTTCTAACTGCTGCTGGAGTAATTAATTACTTCAAGACAAACGGACAAACCATCCCACATTAAAAATAGGGATGAAAAAAAGAGCTTGCTAATGACACTTAGCAAGCTCTTTTGATTTGTATTATAAATATCGAATAGCGCAAAATGCGCTTAAAATTCGATTTACCGCATTTTGCGCTATTTTTGAGTATTTATCAGTAAATATAAATAAAACTTAGTAGAGAAGCATTGAGGCTCTAAATAGATGGAATGAAAACCTTTTAAGAAATTGGAGAGTGAACAAATTGAAAAGAAGGATTATTAAAGCAATCGAAATGAAAGATACAAATACTGGAGCATTGACTCAAGTAATAAACGATTTAAAAGATGAGGGGATTCAGGTAATTAAATTGGGAGAACGTTCATTATTTTCAATTGAAGATTCTTCTGAAACTGAAGCATTTATTGAGTCTATTGAAGATAACGCATTTGAATTAGGACTTGCCCACTCAAAAGGTGTATTGATTTATTTTGATACGGAAAAATCTAAAGCCGCACCAGCGAAAAAACTAATGAAATTATATGGTGAAGTAGAAGAAATCTCAGACAGTGAAAATGGGGTGTCGATTGCTAATATTCCAGATTTAATTGAGTTGATTGATGATAGAAAAAATGATGTAGATGAAGAAATTGAAGAACTATTCCCTCAAGAGTCCGCGACTAATGAAAAGATAGAGGAATCAGATGGATTCGACCAAGATTTTGATTCAATGATTGATGAGATTTTCAATGATGATAAAGAACTTTTAGTAGGGACAGATACAGAGCATTACAAAGAGGATGAGGAAGATCCTGTCGTTGAAGAAGTTACTGAAGGGGTAAAGTTAGAAACAAACGACAACAAAAAGAATGAAGTAGAATCTATAGAATTTAGAAAAGAAATAGCGACAGATGACTACTTATTGGAAAAAGCTAAAAGTTTATTTGAGGCTGAAGCACCTTTGAAGTTACCCAAATTTGATGAAGTAACGAATAAAGAAATGCAAGAACAATTCATCAGTGCTCAAATGGAGATTGAAAGAGCACGAGCACAAGGAATCAATAAGATTTATAATCGCCTCAAAGAAGAAAACAACGAGTCTATGCAAACGATTGAAACACATTTATTAGTCGATGCTAGAAAGAATCATAATCGTACAGTAGAAATCATTGTAGAAAATTTTAAAGCCGATGCTCAAAAATTAATTGCAGACAATAATGAAGCGTATGAAAAAGAGCGTGAGCAATTTGTCCATGCTCAAATACCAGCGTTAAAGAAGCAATACGATGCGTTAAATTATACGAATAATGAGATAATGCTAGACAACTTATTAACGAAATTAAATAATCAAAAAGTCACTAAAATCATGGAAGAGAATAAGCAATATCAGAATTATTTGAATCAAATATTTGATGAAGGCGAAGAGAAGATGCTAGGCTCGTTAGAAATCGATGATGTGATAGCTGAATATAATGTAATTGCTGAAGAACAGTTACAACAATTAAAGACGTATGCAAAAGGATTAAAAGGACAAATCGGAGAGACAATTACAAAATTATTGAAGGAACGAAAAAACTATAAGGATGAAATAACTTCTATTCAAAATGAAAAAAATCAGTTAGAGAATAAACTAATGAATCAAATCGAAATTTCTGAAAAGCAGTCAAACGAAAAATTGAAAGAAGTACTTGAAGAAAAAGAGAATGCTGAAAAACAAGCGGATAAAAAAATTAAAGAGGCTGAATCAGAATCGAATGAAATGTTGATTAAAATCAAAGAATTAGAAGATGCATTAAAAAAGAGTGAAGATTCTAATGTACAAAAAACAGTAGTAAAAGAGAAACTGATTCCTGTTAATGATTATGAAATATCTAATAATAAAGAGGTACAGGATCAAGTAACAGAACAGACTAATAAATATAGTTGGTTGAAGAAAATAGTTTATCCATACTTGCTAGGAACTTGTGCAGTTGCAACAATGGTAGTTTCTGGTGTTGTACTCAATGGGATTAGGACAGAGATGAAAGAAAGGAATGACTTAGAAAAAACAGTATTTGTCTCACAATTGGAAATCAACGAAAAATATGATAAAGCTGCAGATACTATGAAAGAGTTTGGAGCGACGTCAGAAGAGATTGCAAAAATGTATATCGACAACAATAAATTCTATGAAGCTGTTGAAGAAAATGCTGATAGTCTACCTGCAGTTTTAACAGCTATTGATAAATATAGTGATGACAAAAAGGCAGATATGACAAAGTTGAAAGAAATTAAAGGTTTATCAAAGGCACAAGTAGCAAGTATTGATACAAGATTAGCTATACTAGATAACAATTTAAGTGATTTGGAAGTAGCAGCGGTTCAAGTAAAAGATGATAAAGACACAATAAATTTAGCGGTTGCTTACTTTATTCAAGAAAAAGATTTTAGCGAAGCAGAGTCATTATTAGAAAAAAATCCAAATAAAGAGTTAAGCAAAGAATTATCTGAAGCTAAGAAAAAGAATGAAGAATCAATTAAGAAGAACATCTCAGAGATTGAAGATGAAATATCTGAGATTAATAAAAAAAATGACGACTTAAATAAACAAATTGACACGCTTAAGAGCGGTAAAGACAAGGATAAAGATAAAAAGGTAAGCGATAAAGAAAAAGAAATTCAGACAAACAAAACGAAAAAAGAGGAATTGAATAAAAAATTAGAATCGGAAAAAGAAAAGTTAGAAAGTTAATGGTTTTACAAAAATAAGAGAAAATGTAACAGCCTGCAAATATTTTATTTGTGGGTTGTTTTCATATGTAAAAGGAAAAAGGATGTGTGAAAAATGGAAATAGAGTATAAAAGATATTCAGGAAATCGGTTTAGTTTACGCTCAAAAACAAATCATATAATTAAGCGTATTGACTTTGTTTCGAATCGATTGGGAGCTTTAGGGGAATTGTTAGTGACTACAATGGAAAGTATGTTAATAACACTATTTCCGATGGCTTTTGGAATTTACTTAATGTTTCATTTTGCATGGGCAGAGCATGGGAAATTAATTAAGCCTAATTTGCTACCAATCGCGTTAATCTTGGCAGGTACTATTTTAATTTGTTTAAACACGTTAATGGTCAATCCCTCATTTGGATCACAATTTATAGTCAGCTTAAAATTTTTAAGCAAAAAAATAAGCACGAGAAAAGAAAGAAAAGAATGGATTAAATTTTCACCATACAAATTCTATAAAGAAATTATTGATAAAAGTGTACTAGAGACAAGATATAAAGGAAAAAAACGACTAGTAGTTGTGTATCAAGTACGCGGATCGGTAAGTAATATTAATTTTGATAATGATTTAGAGTATCTGGCAAAAAAAAATAGTCAGCTATTAAGAAATATGGAAAGAGATACAGTGATAACAACGATAAACTCAATTCAGTCAACAAAGATTGAGCTAAAAAAGATACCAGATAATGCGACACCAGCCATGATCAGAAAACGAGATTTAAATTATAAGATCACTTCTAATCTTAGACATAATCAACAAATAGATACCAAGATAATTATAGTTGCTCCGGATGAGGATGTGTTGAGAGCAAGAATAGAGTCAGCGGAAACAGCTTTTAGACAAGGATTAGTGATTGGCTATCGTCGGATTAAAGGAAAAGAACTGAAAAAAAGTTTTTATGAGATATATGGGGAGATGAAATAGATGCCTTTTTTTAAGAAAAAAAGTGAAAAAATTGTTTCTAAAAAAAATAAAGTAAAACAAGAATCTGGTTTCAAAGGTGATTCAGGTTTTACGTATCCTTTTGGTTATAAGGAGGATGATGCATATATTTTTGTAGGTAAAAAAACGGTCATTTCTGTTTTTGATGTTTTGTTCCATTATGGAACTAATAGTCCAGCATCAATCGGATGGTTGTTACGAGTAATACCCAAAGAAAAAATTGAGAATGGGGATGTTCAATTTGTTCAGAGACAAAAAGGAATGGACGTACTGACAGAAGCAAATATTCTTGATAAGCATTTGAGTTCTAATATCTCAACCATAGGTTCAACAAAAATGCGAAGTGAGAAAGCTAGAGCACAAGCTTCAATGAAAATTAATGATATGAGGCTAGCAGGTGAACTTGCTGGTATTGAGGATTCGATAGTAGATAGTGATATTCGAATGATTGTAAAAGCTAGGACAACTGAAGCTGTAGAAGAAATTATAGAAGAACTCCAAGGTATATATAAAAATTATGATGTAAAAGGGGTTAAATTTATTCGACAGACAGGAAATCAATTATCTGAAATGAAGAACCTTTTTACTGAAGTATCTTCGGATCCCTGGCATAGCTCAGATATGACTACTACAGCAGCAGGCAAATTATTCTTACCATCAAGCGGATTTGCGGACTCTACTGGAACGTATATAGGTACAGATTTAAGCGCATTGATTTCAAATAATCCCTCAATAGTCGATTTTACAGGAATCAACAATGCAGTAATTTTTATGGGTGGGATTAATATACGTGTATCCGTAGGTGGCTTAGAAGGCGCTGGGATGATTAAGAACGGAGGCAGCGCTGTGGGACATACGATATCTGAAGCAAACTACTTAACAGGAAAACGAATTCATCACATCGTACTAAATAGATTTGACTATAGAGCAACAGACAGTCTTATTTTCGATATGACGAAAGAAGCAATCAATCCACTCGAAGTTTTTGGGACACCAGAAACAGTCCAACAAGATGCTAATGCCAACTTTAGTAAAGCAACGACAATGATGTTGATGCCAGCAAATACTATAAATCCAGAAAAATATGCAAAACTTGAAGCTGATTTGAAATCGATATTAATCGATTGGATGATTTACACAGCGAATAATAATGGAATGTATACAGCAAATCCAGAAGATGAACCAACACGAGCAAGAAGGATTTTAGCAACTTCTAATCATGAAAATTATCCTACACCGCGAGATTTTGTAGCAGCTTTGAATTCTTATGAAAGTAAAAGCTCAAATAGAGGAGAATTAGCTTGGGAAAATGCTAATTATCTGGCACAAATTATAAAAAATACTTTTACAGAATATCCTAATGTATTTCATAAAAAGACGACACTACCTGATGTATTCACGGCAAACGATAGAAACATATATTATGATTTGTCGGGGTATATCGAAGATAAAAATATTGCTGGAGCTGTGTTTATAAATGTGCTTGCATATGTAACGAATCGTGCGTTAGAGGGTGAACAGATAGTGATTCACGGTCTAGATTCAATAGATATTCCAGTAAATATCCTACTTCCGTATAAAGAACGAATCGAACGTAAAAATATTGGTCTGATTACAATTTTTGAGAAGTCAGAAAGTGCAGTTAATCCAAGCACCTATTCAAAATTTGTGGGGCGCTTATCTAGACAAGATATGGTTGTTTTGGGTGGGATTACTGAAGATGAATTAGAGTATATTAATAAATCTTGGCAAAAAAAACTTTCACCTATCATCACAAATTATTTGTTACAGGCAAATAATGGTTCACTATACTTCTATCGTAAAAAAGATCGAATTAGTGCATTAGTGGATACACATTTAATTCTTTGATATAGCAAGAAAAAGAAGTGTAAATAAAGATGTTGAATGAACGTTTGGGTTAGGAGATGAAAGATGAGGAAATACAATAGAAAAAATAAGTTAAGCTCTCTGATAGCATTGATCACAGTTCTATCAGGGATCTTTTTTTGCTTTTCTAGCAATGTATATGCAAATTTTGAAGGTTTTAAACCATCAACATGCGTCACTACAGTAGACGACGTGGATAATGATTCAGATGAAAAAAATGATACTGATGATGGATCTTCCTCTGGAAGTGCTGGTACGTGGGATACCGAAGGAACAGATGCATATAAGATTGCACTGAGCATCTGGAATTATTGGAAAGACAAAGGATTTAGTGGTGCAGCTATCAGCGGTATTTTAGGAAATATTGCTCATGAGGGTGGTTTTGAGATTCCAGATCGAGCGGAAGGTCATTTTGGAAATGATTCCAAAACAAACGGAATTGCATATGGAAATATTCCCGCAGTCGGTTCAGGTTATCCAACAGGATCATCTGGAAAAGCTGAAGGAGGAGGAGGACACTATCAACTTACTCCATACTCTAAGTTTGCCCCATTAAATGATAAAAAGTGGTTAGATTCATCAGCACAAAGTGATTATGTTTGGACTTCTGAAGTAAAAAATGCAACGTGGTTAAATTCATATCTTAAATTAGATTCAGTAGATGAAGCGGTAGATAAGTGGTTTTCTTATTACGAGCGAGGTGCTTCTTTAGATAGCTCGAAAATTACCTCAGGAAAGAAAGCCTATCAAGTTTTTGGTGGTGCAGATATCAAAGGGGACAGTGAATTAGCCAATGTCAATAATGATGCTGAAAAAAATTCAAATGAAATTTCAGATGATGAAGAAGGAAGCCTCTTTAATTGTGGGACAACTGGAAAGAATTCTAGTCAAAGTGCTTCAGGCGGAGAAATTGAACAGGTTGCAAAAGATCTGTTAGGGTATTTTACCTACTCACAAGTGCATGGTGAGAAATATATTGGTTCTGTAGATGCGCCTAACAAAAACGGGGTTACCGATTGTTCAGGCTTTGTTTGGTTAGTTTTAGCAAAAGCTGGATACAAAACACCAGCTGATATGCAGTGGTATACACAATCAATGGAAAATGATGCTAAAGGTGAAGGACAATATCTTGAAGAAGTGACGGCTAAAGAAGCAAAAGCAGGAGATATAGTTATTGTCAACACAGGTAATGGAGCAGGAAGCAACGGACACACGGCAATTCTATTAGAAGATTGGAAAAATGGTGAAACAGATTCGACAAACACTACAAAGATTATTCAGATGGGTGGCATTTCTTCAGCTATTGGAGTTAATGAAAGCACATTTGGACAATCTTTTTTATCTTTAGTAAATGGAACTCATGGTAGCCATACCATAGTATTTGCTAGAGCAGTCAAGTAAACGAAGAGATAATAGAACAATTGACCGTATAAAATGAAGGAGCTAAAGAAGATGCAGCTAAAGAAGATGTTTACTATAGAAAATGTACTATTGTTGATTTTGATAGTAGTAGCAGCTACAACAACGGTCATGTTTATCAAGATGAAAATAAATAATGAAGCAGTTGTTAGTTCAATAGAAAAAGAAATCGTTTCTCTAAATAAAGAGAAAGAAAACTATGAAACACTAAAAATTGAGTATAACCCAGAAACAGTGAACGATCAGATAGAAGAAGATAATATTGATATCACTGTTAGCTTTACTAAACTCGAAAATCGAATCAATGAAGCATTAAATGAAGTTTACAATCAAACAAAAACGGATGCAGACTACGACCGGTTAGAAGGAGAAATACAGAGTAAATTAGGAGAAGAATTTACAGAAAAAATTTTAGATTTAGCAAAACCGACCATCAATCAATCTGGAGAAAAATTAAATCAATTTGATTCTTTAGATCATTTAGAAATTAAATTTGGGGAGTATAACATAAATACACATGAAGTAGCATGTTTAGTTTTTGTGGAATATAGTTCGCCAACAATTAAAGCTAGTGAAGAAGAAAGGGCTAAAGACGCAAAGGATTTAGTCGTTCATGGTACAGACGCTTTTACTCTTTTATTTAATTTAGAAACAGAAGAAGTAAGCTTAACAAATTATCAAAATTTTATTAAAAGCGAGGATACAACAGATGAGTAAATCCACTGTCTTAAGGGTCATGGTAGGTTGTTTTCTTTTAGGGATTATTGGTTTTGAAGTCTATCAAATAACTAAATCTGTACACGAAGTACAGATGCTAGAAAATGATAAAGAAGACGCTAATAAAGAAGCTGTAGCCGCAAAAGAATCATATGAAATATATAAAGAAGAGCTCTTACAAAAAATCTATGCGAGGCAAGAGGAAGAAGAAAGAGAAAATAGTTCAGAAATAGTTATGAAAATTGTAAATTATAATAATAGTTATCAAAAAGCTGATACTTTATCTGAAGAGTTTTTCAGTACATTTTTTAATTGGGATAACTCTGAGGAATATCATGATAGAGTAACTAAATTATCAGATATAATTGCTACTGAAGTAAAAGATGACGAAAAGATATTTGATAAAGGTATCGATTCTACAGGAGGAGACTATATAAAGACTTCAGGATTAAAGGCGTTTTTTGAAGGCGCAACTGTTTATGTATCTTCAACTAATGAAAATACTTATTTACCAGTCTTAGTGGAAGTCGCGTATAGAAGCTGGTATGGAGATGATGAAGATAAGACTATTTCGATTCATTATTATGATGTAACTATTGATCAAAAAAATGAGCTTATTACGGAAATAAATAGAGTATTTTAACAAAGTGGAATAAGAAATTATTCCACTTTTGTTGTTTAAGGAGGATGGAAAGCTTGGTAGAAGTATTACTCAAACTATTTACTGTCAGCGTCGTTATTCTGATTTCTCAGACGAGTTACAATGCTATAGTTTATCGTCAGGCAGGGTATATTAGATGGATTAAATTTACTTTAATTTTAATTGCTACGACAGGGGTAGGTTATTTATTAGTAATGCAGATAGATGAAATAAATAAAATCCCCTATTTAGGTAGGGGTATATTGATTATTGATTCAATATTTTCTGCATTTTATCAATATTTACCTAAAAAATTTATTTTTTATTGGTTAGTTGTTCCTTTCATCGTTATTTGCTTATTTTTTGCGGCACTAACGGTTGTTAAATCAATTGAGATAAGAAAAAACTTTATATTGTGGGAAAAAAGGAATAAGAAGATAGTAGATAATGAAATACAATTAAACCAATCGAAAAAAGAAAACGATTCAATTCAAGAAATTCAAGATGCAGTTATTAATGATGATAATGTTCAGGAAATTATCGAAACTGTTCATTTCTTAGAAGAAGAAACAACTAGGATAAAATACGATTCGATATTAGGATTAAGAAAAGTTTTTGAGAAATCAAAACAAAAGGGATTACAACTTGATGAAACAGAAGAAGGATATGTAGCTATCTATTCAAATAGAGATGGTTACATATCCTTAAAACATTTATTAGAGAGCAATGGATTATCTTCTGACGATCTAGTAGCACAACCATCAATTGTATTGTTCAATAAAAAAACGATAAATCAGAAGACAATAAAAGAAGCTTTAGAGATTTTGAATAGGGGGGAACGTCTTGGATAAAAAATTTATTATTGATCTTGTTTTAGAGTGGATTTTACCGATGTCATTGTTTTTCGGTCTTTATTTAGGATTCGTTAAGTATTTATATTCAACATACGAAAAACTGGACGTTGATAGAATTTGGAAAAACTTAGTAAAATCGGGCATAATCATTGGTATTATAACGATTGTGTGGATTGTTTTAGTCGATTCTACTATCCTTCAGATAACAGCAAATTTTTTAGGTATAAGTGCAAATTGGCTTTCAAAAACAACTGTCTTTCAGTATCTTGCTAGCAAAGGTGCTGAAGGATTTAAGATTGTATTTAATTTCTTGTTTTATTGGCTTCCTTTTTACTTTAGAGCAATGGTTATTGTATGGATTACTTCAACATTAATACTTATCCAAAGTTTGATTTGGAGAATACAATTTACTCGATGTGTAAGTATTATTTTAAGTACGATTTTTTTATCACCATATTTGACTGCTAAATACTTGGTTGGTTATCAAACACCGTTCTTTGATTTTGTTTATTCAAGACTATTTTTAGCAAAATTAAAGGAAAATATTAACGATAGTTGGTTTGATGCTTTGCAGGGAGTAGATCAAAACGGTAATAAATTTGACAGTGGGACTGGTGGTTCAGTTCAGACACAACGAATTAAAGCAGCAACTATTGCTTTAAGACGGACTAAATCAACTATAAAAACTGCTAGTGGTGTACGTAGAGCCAAGATGGTTACTAAAAAATCTAGGGAAACTGATACAGATTTATTGATTGAGAAAACACTAAAAGGCTTTGGAGATAGAGTCACAGCTTCAAGTATTCGATTCCAAGAAAATCCAGTTTTTAATGGAGAACAAGGAGGATATGTTTTTGATAGTGATGTTGCATATAATTCCGCTGATATATTAGGTTCGTGGGGAGCTATATTTGCTAACCCCTTATCGAAGGATAATAAAATTAAAAATGGGGGAGATGGCTTCCTTTGGACCATGTCTAAAAACTATAAGGAAATGCTTGAATATTTAAAACATTGCACGCCTTCTGCTATTTACGAAAGTATTATTGCCAAGCAAAAAAGATTATATTCCCCAGATAAAACTTTAGAAAAAGCAAAATATATTGTACAAGGTAATATTGATTTATCTGTTATTCCAGAGCCTACTGATCCAGAAACAGGGAATAGTGTTGAGATGCAGATAGAAATTGCTCAGAAGGTTGCAAAAGATAGGATCGAAGATGTTTCAAATGCACTTAATGCATTTAAACTTAGTGGGACTTTTGATAGGGTGTTGGTAGGTGGAAATACAGCCATTTATCAATATACGTTACCGCGATCAACCACTTTACCTACTGATTTATCAAAAGTAGAAAAGGGGATTGCTCAGTTGTTGAAAACGAAAGATATACCAATGGTTGAAGTTCGTGCAGGAATACTCTCAGTTTCAATGGTTAACGGAGTTAAAATTCCTGTTGATTTTAGAAAAATGATTGCAAATCGTGAGAAAGGTTTAAGATCTATTATTTCAGGGGTTGCAGGAGTGGATGCAATGGGAAATGATATTGTTGTTGAATTAGGAGATACGACACCGCATTGTATGCTTTTTGGGGCAACTGGTAAAGGAAAAACAGTAACAATTATGAATATACTGTTTTCTGTCATGGACGCTGTGGATCCTTCCATGTTAAAAATCGTAACAATTGATGGTAAGGGGAATTCTTTTGAATTTCTGCGTAGTGACAACAAGGGGAGTGAGAACTACCATCCTAACCCATTCATGTATGCACAGCCAGCAGATGGAAGTGGTGATATTGATTATGCGAGAGCTTTGCTTAAACATATCGAAAAAGAATGTAGAAGACGTATTGAGCTATTTAAAGTTCGTGGCGCATCAAAACTGGCAGTATTTAATGAAAAATTTCCAGATGAATTTCTATATGAGATTTTAGTTGTAGTTGATGAATTTTCAGCTCTAACCGACTTAGATGCTCTGTTAAGCAGCGATGAATATGCTATAAAGTCAATTGTTGAAACTTTGGAATACCTAGCTAAAATGGGACGGTCTGCAGGAATTCACTTACTACCAGCCAACCAAACTGCTAGAAAGGAAAAGGTGCCAGGACGGATTACTGCAAATATTTCTGGGCGTGTGACTTTGGCAGTGAATGAACCTCAAGAGAGTTATATTGCTTTACCTGATAGTGGAATTGCAGTTCACAATATCAGTCAGGCTGGGGAGTTTTATAGCATGATGAATGGAATAAGAAGTATTGAGCACGGAAATAGTCCGTATCTAGCAGATGAAACAATGAATGCTATAAATGATAGTTTAGAGGCAAAATTCGGTCATCATGATTATGTGATAACTCGCGAAGAGGTATTGCGTGAAATGGAAGAATATTTTGAAGAAGAAGGCAGCTTGTCTTATGATATCCCAAGCATATTGCCGACGTTGGAAACTAGCATAGACGAGTTGGTTTTCTTAATAAATGAATTTCCAGAGTGGGCAGCTGCTAACAAAGAAAGTGTCATTTTCAAAAATAATATTTTCTTAGACAAAGAAAAATGTATCAACTGGAAAGAAAACAAACGTGACTTAGAAGTAGCTTTAAGCAGAAGTTATCAAAGAGAAGTTTTATAAGAACGCGTGGCAGAGCTATAAAATTTAAAGAACGAAAAAAGCCAGAGCATATGCTCTGGCCATTCTCAAATCACCAGAAAAACAAATAGTCTCCTGGCAACCTTTTTTATTATAGCATAAAAGAGGGGACACCAGGAGACTATTTGACGTCGATGAGTATACACTACCTTCTAACGAGAGTGTAGACTTACAAAAAACAAAAGAATCTGTCGGGATTTTTTTGGTAGCATATAAAACCAATCGGGAACGGTTGGGAATGCCTGCTTATCCGAAACTTACACAAGAATTTTGTCTTGTGTGCAGTCCCGATCAAGTTGTTAAAAATATGAGTGAAGGAATAGAGCTAACCATTTATGAGAAAGAATACTTAAAGACAGAACAATGTTTTTCACATGCTTTTGCAGCAATTATGCACCCGTTCCGCCCTGAAGTTACAGAGCGGAGGCGGCGTGTTTTTTTTATCGCTATCTGTATGGATTATCAATTTCTCTTATCAGCGAGAGGATTAATTATCAAAAAAACATTGTAGTTGATGAGTCTAAAATTGCCATGATTCAGTTTAGCCTTGCCCTTGATTTAATCGTTTTTAGATAATCAACTATCTTGAAACTATCTGAATGCCGTTTGCCAACTGATTTGTCTGTATGCTTCTTTTACAAGCTTGAATAAAGAACACAGCGCTGTGAGAAAGAACGTTTCTCATGACAACAAGACAATTGAATTTTTTGGATCTATTTTCTGGTATTGGAGGATTTTGATTGGGTTTAGAAAAAGCTGGCCACAAATGTGCTGGTTTTTGCGAAATTGATAAGTTTGCTAGACAAAGCTACAAAGCGATTTTTGATACTGAAGGAGAGTTAGAATATCATGACATTACAAAAGTTAGCAACGAAGAATGGAATTCACTACAAGGAAAAATCGAACTTATTTGTGGGGGATTCCCCTGCCAAGCGTTCTCAGTTGCAGGGAAAAGAAAAGGATTTCTTGATGAAACTCGTGGAACGTTATTCTTTGAAATTGCCAGAGCGATTGAACAAATCAAACCACGAATTGTATTCCTTGAAAACGTCCGAGGCCTACTATCTCACGACAAAGGGAATACTTTTAGAACTATCTTGTCCACGCTTGATGAACTGGGGTACGACTCAGAATGGCAGATACTTAACAGCAAAGATTATGTCGCACAAAATCGAGAACGAGTATTTATTGTCGGACATCTTAGAGACCAATGTTCCCGAAAAATTTTTCCTATCACAAGACAAGAAAAATCAATTGATCAAGAACAATCAAAAATTGATGAGCAAGCAGAACGGCTGACATGTACATTAATAAAACCAATCGCAGTTGGCAACGTAAACCCCAGCGCCCATGGGATGAATGGTCAAGTATATGATAGCCAATCAATCGCTCCCACTCTAACTACAAATAAAGGAGAGGGCAGTAAAATTGCAATCCCTGTGCTATCTCCAGATAAGATGAAAGTACGCCAAAATGGTAGAAGAATAAAACAAAATAATGAAGAAATGTTTACACTCACTGCTCAGGATCGTCACGGAATAATTGTAGCAGGTAGAATTGATGGAGGTTTTAGATCCACGAAAACTATTTTTTCTACTGAAGGAATTAGTCTAACCTTGACTACAATGTCTGGAGGCGGACAAGAGCCAAAAATACTGGTAAAAGAAGCAACAAAAAAAGGATTTACTTCCGCTTCAGCTGGTGACTCAATCAATTTTGCTTATCCTGGATCAAACAAGCGAAGAGGTCGTGTAGGAAAGCAAAGTGCGAATACGGTTTTGACAAGCAATCAGCAAGCTGTTGTGACTGAAGACTTTCAAATTAGAAAACTAACTCCGTTCGAATGTTGGAGATTACAAACTATAACTTTGCTAATCATAATGATGGTAGGCTATCCTATTGTATTGTTACCACTATACTTATTATTTGAATTACTAATTGGCTTTGCAGAAACAGAAGCTCAATTAGATTCACGTATACTGGAACAGCAAAACGAGATAAAAGAATTACGGAGATGGAGTTATCTTTTAAAATAAAAAAATAGACCAAAATGAATCGAGGAGAGAAATCATGGTTGAACATATAATCAAAGACTTATCTTACTATTATAAGAATAATTTGGAATTTGAAAAACTTCTAAGAGATGTTGAGTCAATGGGAAAGGTAGATACCTTAAAAGATATAATAGGTTTGAATACACTAGAATTATGGATAAAAACCTCTATACCAAATATTAAAAGTTTACAAGAATTGCTGGATAATTTTCCTGATACTCTAAGAAAATTAAAAAAAATTATTGGTAAATCATTGGCAACAAACGAAGCTGATACTTGGATGCAAGAATACTTGAGTGATCCAGAATGCTATCGAGGTTTCCCACAATTATTTTCAGACTATAACTATTGGACAAATTTATCCAGTCAAGAAATGAGTAAATACCTACATTCTAACTTTGCAGAATATTATTATATTTTAGGGGAAAGAAAAATAGTTAATAAGTATTCTGAAGAAGTATTAGATGGTTTAAAAGATAATAAAGAGAAGTTATTTGAAAATATTCGCTTGATTACAGAAAGATCTACACGTAAAAAGAAATTATTTTTTCCAGAAGGATTTGAACAGTCAGAGTTATTTCAAGGAATGGTAAATTCTTACATTGATTTATTGGAAGAAAAAAATTTGAGAGATATCAGTTTTATAGAGACGCTGTTAAATTATAAGGATACAAAATTTCCCTTAAATGAGAAAACAAAATCTCGAATCGAACGATTTGAGAAAGACTTTTGGGAAGAGGGGGCTTTAAATATAGAGAAGTCTACTTACAGTGTAAAAGTTTCAATTCAAGAACAAGAAAATTTTAGTATTGATGGTAATGATATTACGGTATCTCTGGATAGAAGAACTTTGGATTCTTTGGAAAAAAAGGAAATTTTAAAATTTATCAATCAAACTTTACTCATTGATAAGTATAAAAGACCATACTCTGTTTATAATGATTCAATAAATGAACCTGATCTTGCTGGAATGATAAAGTCAAAGAAAAAAAATGTATATGATAGACCACTCCATCAAGAGGTTCATAATATGGTTATTACGACCATCATAGATACCTTACTAAGATATTTCAAAGATAAAAATCTTTCAATTGAAAAACTCCTAGCTCACTTTTTCAATGAACAAATTTTTTTGAACTATGACATAGAGGGTTTTTCTATGGATGAAATTGACAGTAATTTGCCTTATAGTTCTCGTAATATACTTCTTGCAGTTGAGCTAGAATCTGTCCTGAAACAGTATCAGTTACTATCAAGATATGATAAAGTCGATTTAAACTTACTTAATTGGATGCCTCCGTTAAATTTTAGCGAAATCCAATCAAAATTGGCTGATAAATATGTTGAAGTTTCATATGAAGAAATTCCAGAGGTTTTGGAAATAAAGTCAATGTTTAATGGATTTTATTACATTTGCACAGAATATTTACAAAAAGAAGATATTGAAGAGTTAAAAAAGTTGCCTTCGTTTAAACAGTATTCAACCTTTTTTTCAATAGATGAAATAAATTACTTGGATTTCAGTTTGAATAACAAAAAGTATATCAATTCGTTAGGAATTAGAAATGCCTATCTACACGGAGCAGGAAAAACTTTTTCTGAAGCCCAACATGAAACAAACTATTTAATGTTAGTAAAAATATTTTTAATTGTGATTTCAAAAATAGAGGAAGAGCTTGAATTGAATAAAACTTTGACTCAAACTGGAGACTAGTACTATCTTCATGTAGACTTTTGAGTTGTATATTTCAAATAATGGTGTTACAATTTAGGTGCGAAATGAGAATATGTCTTTATGACAGCACAAAAGCCAATCCTATGCGACTAGGACTGGCTTTTTTTTTCACTTGTTGCGACTTCAAGCGTGTGGGTTAGGACAACTTGCACAGTTATCGTCTAATCATCTAACCAATGATCAACTAGGGTAATTACTAGTCCCACAAATAATGGTGCGATAACAAATGAGAATAAATCTTGCATGACAGCACCCCCTTTGGGGGCAAGTTGCCAAAAAAATTATACCATTAAAAAAGCCTGGTACAAAAGAAAGTCAGAGAATTACTTTTAAATTACACTTATGCTCTAGGTCGGTTAAAATTTGTAATCAATAAATTATATGAAACCTAAAAATTATGCAATACAAAAAGTCCAATAGGGTATACCCTGTTGGCTTTTTATTTAGCATATATAGTTGGTTCTATAATGGACAATTAAATTGAGCAATATTAAAAGTAGAATAGAATTATTAGTGAGCTTAGGGTAACATACACATTGGGGGAGAAATCATTTAGAAAAAGGAGTTAGGCAATGAGTCATTCGTGCACGTTAGATTCATTTATTTCAATGTATAAGTCTGAAAATCTAGATTTTAGAAGTTCTTTTTTGAAATTAATTAATAATTCAGAAGAAAGTAGTATATCTGAAGAAGAGGTGATTGATTTTTTCAGCTTATTAAGCAATAAAAACCTTTTAAATTCACTAAATATAGAACAGTCTAAAGGCTATTTCTTTAACTATACAATTAAATCAGGTATAAGAGAACAATTCGATATTTTGAGGTTTAGCATTGATAAAGTATTAAATATAGAATTAAAGAGCCAATTACCTGTTAAAGGATACGAAAAAATTAAAAATCAGTTGATAAGACATAAATTTGTATTAAGTACTTTAAAGAAAAAGATAGTTTGTTGTACTTATGTAACGACTGAAAACAAATTGTATTTATTAACAGAAGATAATAATTTGGAAGAGATTACATCTGAGACATTGGCTAGTATGATACCTGATGATTATAATAATGAACTTGAAATTGAGAAGATAAATTTTTCTCACTTAATTATTTCTCCGTATTCACAACCTGAATTGTTTAAGGAACATAAATACTTTCTGACTAATGAACAGTTTTCTATACGTAATGAAATTTTAAGTAGCAAAAAAAGAGTTTTTCAAATTAAAGGTGGACCTGGAACTGGAAAAACAATGTTGCTCTTTGACCTTGCAAGAAAATATGTGGGTGAAAATAAGAAAGTAATAATTATATTCTCAGGTAATAAATATAATTGTGAAGAGTTGTCAACTATATTAAATATTGATATTAAACCTGTTAAGAACGTTGAAGTAACTGAGTTAGAAGGCTATGATGTTGTGTTGATAGATGAAGCACAACGTTTATGGGAAGAAAAATTTACAGGTATTTTTGGGTTACAAAATCCAAGACTTATTTTTTCTACCGATCATAACCAAACATTAGCTTCTCATGAAAAAAAACGCAATATTCAAAAACGATTATCTGAAGATGAAAATGTTGAAACGAAAAAATTAAAAGAAAAAATTCGAACAGATCCAGCAATGAACTCATTTATACAAAAATTTTTAGACGTAAAAGCTAAAAGAGTCCAAAAATTTGAATATTCTAAAGTAACAGCAGAATATTTTTCTACCAAGGAAATGGCAAAAAAATATATAAGAAGTTTAGTTGAAAATGAAAATTTTGTATCCATTGAAGTAACTGATTACACTACAAAATCAACATTTGTAAAGAAAAGAGAAAAGGTGTACTGGGGATCTCAAACAGCTCATTCAGTTATTGGTGAAGAATACGATAATGTACTAGTACCTTTAGATAACTATTTTTATTACGATGAAGATGGCAAGCTTGTTTCAAGATATGCTGACCAATTTTACTATCCGTATAATGAAGATAGCTGTATATTTGAAGCTTTAACTAGAACAAAAGATAGATTAGTATTAGTAATCATAGATAATCCTGCCTTATTTATAACAGTACAAGAAATATTGACATGGAAAAAAGATGACGAAAAAAATCCATAAATCGAATTCGTTTCTTATTCTGTAGACGGTTTGTCTGGTAACATTGCAATCTTTCGCAATTTTTGAAATCGCAATTCCGGCATTCAAATCCTTAACGATGTTTTCATAAACTAAACGTCGTTGGGGTATTGGATCACGAACGAAAAAGACACTGAATAGTGGGGATTATGTTAACCTAGACATTAAATAAAAAAAAATAGAAATTTGGTGCTGTATGGTAAAGAAAATTATGAAAGCAAGTTTTGTATTGTTTTTATTGAGCTTGTTTGTATTAGTAGTTATACCGATCATATTTGTAGTTATTTTCAATATTTTTCCTAACTTAGATTCCACTGAAAATGGTTTAGGTGCTTATCCAGTATTAGCTGTAATTGCAGGGGGATATAGCCTTATGGTAACTGCGCCGTTTGCGTGTATCATGGTGATAATCAATGGTGTAGGTAATCTGATAAAAAATAAATGAACATTGTGAGAAAATAAAAAAAGCTGTTTTTAATGGCTCAAACGATGTACCTTAAAGCTGAAAATTATTATTTAATATTAAGAGTGAGAATGTTGTTTAGCTATAAAATATTGAGATTATTTAGTGAAGGGATATGTTATATTAATAGGTAGAAAAGTGAAAAGATGGTGGCTAATCTCTTGAAAAAGGGGTGATGCCCATGGTTCATAGCTTTATCCCTAGAAGGGAGTAGGCACGTGTACCATATCAAAGGGCGTAATGGAAAGTTAGTTTTGTTTGAGAAACATGAAAATTCAATAAACTGGGAATTTGATCAAAAACAAGTTCCCCTAAAATTTGAAAAAGAAGAAGATCTTGAGATAGCAAGTATTGTAGATGGTGAAATAGAAGTTGTTTTGAAAAAAGAAGACGTTTAGGTTTGTTGATATTAAGTTGAAGGAGGGAGACCTGTATGAAAAAAGATATCTTTGAAAGATTTATAGATGAACAGCTGTCTAAAGGACGTTCGAGTGAAGATATTATTAGCGAGATAGAAGAGTCTATTAGCAATTTAGGTTGCTTTAGTTTAAGTGATGTTGATGGAACTGAAGTTAAACTTCAGAGCGTGTGGCTAGCCAACTTCGGTTATAAAGTATTTATTGCTAATAAGGAATCTGAGAGGTATTTATAGTGTCAGAAAAAAAGGAATTCATTTATAACGGAAAGACTTTTACAAGCTATTATCAGTTAGAAAAAGAGATGGGTATTTCCAGAAAAACAATTCAGTACAGACACGAAAAAATAGGTCTCCCACTAGAAGAAATACCTTACTTCATACCTAAAAGACCAATTGATAGATTGGGCGTAATTCAAGCTAACAAGGGAATTAAAGAAAAAAGTATAGAGAAAAATGTAGAACAAGATATTATATTATATCCTGAAGCCCCTGAGTTTGATTTTGGGAGCAGTTCTGAAGAAACAAAAGGACAAATTAAGCTTTATATTATTTGGCTTAGAGAAGCCCCTGAAGCTCTTCTGCTAAGGGAATTACATATATCAAAAACTAAGCTGAGGAATTCAAATTATACAGAAATAAATAGCTTGAAAAAACGTTTAACAGTCATAGAGAAAGTTATTGAAATGAGAGGATTAAATAAAAAAATTTAGCTAACAATACTAGCAGGAGAAAGAGCGATGATGAACTGAAATTAAGTTATAAAACACCTCAAAATTTATTACAAGCCCATACCATTCATCTCCTCCTGGAATATGACTATATCCCCATCAACAAGGCATCTCACTATTCAAACTTCAAACAAACTACAACCAGCTAGTCTAGCTATCGCTTAGAATAACTGGATCTTTTGCATCTCTATAGCTGATAAATAATAAAAATATCATCGTTACGCAAAACCAGCGTAACAGTTGTTGTTAGTTTATTACAAATTCGATTGTAAGATATAGCAAGAAACTAGTTTTGTTTTAAAAAGCGTGCTATAATAAAAATGAAAAAAGGAGTTGCGTCAACAACTCCAATTTTGATAGTACCGTTTAAGACGGTGGCTCATATATAGTTACAAAAAATAACCGGATAACTTTGCCAAGTTTATGATACGGTTATTTTTTGTTGTTTTTATCGCTGATTGTAAGAACTAATGTTGCGAAAGCTATCGCAAACATTAACGCTTCAAATACAGACAAGCTTATTCCTTTCTAGGGATAAAGCCACAAATCAACATAGGCGTCACCCCATTTCTTTAGAGGTTAGCCACCGCATAAACTTACTATCTTTGTTAGTATATCATATAAATAAATTCAAATGAATCAGTTCAAAACCTTCTCGAAGAGGAATTGAGCTGATTTTTTATTGTCTATTTTTCAAAGTAGTTACTCCTTAAAAGTTCAAAAGATAAGAGAAGCGGAACCTCATTGCACGCAATGATTTCCGCG
>NZ_CM177104.1:2420000-2579397 GCF_058216655.1 Enterococcus sp. DJ147D b | reverse complement strand
AAGGCTTCCTCCTTCATTAAAAAGTGAATAACTAGTACTAATTTAGCATTTTTTTAGATAGTTTTCCACAGAAAGAAAAGAAAAAAATAAATTTATTTGTATTATCCACAAAATTAACTCAAAGAAAAAAGAGAAAATCACAAGGGAGGAAAAAACTTATCCACAGGAGTAATTAACAGGTGGATAAGTTACGATATAAAAAAGTTTTCAACAAGTATGTGTGTATAAAAAAATGAATATATACTAGTGATTCACGAAACAATTCACAGAAAAATGAAACCCTGTGGATTTCTTTTTTTACATGTGTTTATTCTGTGTAAAAAGCATGGTAAAAAAATTGTGGATAATTGCTGTTGATAACTTTTTCCACAAAAAAATCACACAGCAAAAAAGAATGTTGTGGATAAGTTTTGAATGAGTTAATATTATTTTATATTGACAAAACAGCATTCTAGTCGGTATACTATCAAAGTATGTCTGTGTTTATAATTAGATAAGAAATTTTGGAGGTGGAATACATGAAAAGAACATACCAACCAAATAAACGTAAACGTCAAAAAGTTCACGGATTCCGTAAACGTATGAGTACTAAAAATGGACGTCGTGTTTTAGCAAGCCGTCGTCGTAAAGGAAGAAAAGTTCTTTCAGCTTAGGCCACTGGGGTTTCAGTGGTTTTTTTTATGTCCTTTTTTAGGGAAATGATGAACTGATAACAGTAAATATGGTATGATGGTTCACGTAAGTGAGAGATAGAAAAGGAAAGAAAACTAATGAAAAAAGCGTATCGAGTAAAAAAAGAACGAGAGTTTCAAGCCGTCTTTAAAACAGGGGCTTCCTTTGCTAACCGTAAGTTTGTTGTTTACCGATTAGATAAAAAAGACCAACCTCATTTTAGAGTTGGGCTTTCAGTAGGTAAAAAAGTTGGAAATGCAGTTTCCCGCAATGATGTAAAAAGAAAAATTCGTGCAGCGATTTATTCTTTTAAAGATGAAATCGATCCAGAATTAGACTTTATTGTAATTGCAAGACCAAGTGTTAAAGGACTAACTTACGATGAGATTCGCTCAAATTTAGTCCATGTCTTAAAGCTTGCAAAAATAATCGATAGAGAGGTAACGAGTACGTGAAGAAATACAAACGTTTACTTTTGATGGCTGGCATAATTAGTTTAGTTGTCATCTTGTCTGGTTGTGGAACTGGGGAAGTGAGTGCACAAAGTACAGGAATTTGGGATCGCTACATTGTTTATAATTTTGCTCAAGCAATTAAAGGCTTATCTTTTGGGAATGCTGGAATCGGGATAATCCTATTTACATTAGTGATTCGGGTAATATTATTACCACTAATGCATTTTCAAACAAAAAGTATGCGAAAAACACAAGAAGTTCAACCCAAATTAAAAGAGTTACAACAGAAATATTCTTCTAAAGACCCTGAAACTCAAAGCAAATTAAGAGAAGAACAACAACGACTTTATGCTGAAAATGGTGTAAATCCATACGCTGGATGTCTTCCTCTACTGGTACAGATGCCAATTTTGATGGCATTATGGCAATCGATTTCTCGTGTACCAGAATTGAAACAGGGACATTTCCTTTGGCTTAATTTAGGTGAAGCAGATCCAACATTTATTTTGCCAATTTTAGCTGCAATTTTTACTTTTGCAAGTACTTACCTATCTAGTATGAGTCAAATTGAGTCGAACCCAACAACGAAAATTATGAGCTTTGCTATGCCAGTGATGATTTTAGTTATGGGTGTTAACTTGGCGAGTGGTCTTTCATTATACTGGGTAGTTTCAAATGCTTTTCAAGTTGTTCAGACATTGTTGATTAACAATCCGTTTAAGATTCGTAAAGAACGCGAAGAAGCAGCAATGAAGATTCGTGAAAAAGAAAAAGCATTGAAAAAAGCTACAAATCCTAAGAAAAAACGTAAAAAATAAGGGAGGTAATGCTAATGCCGATTTATAAAGCTGCAACAGTAGATGAAGCCATTCAAAATGGTTTGGATCAATTAGGTTTGACTAAAGATCAAGTTGAAATTGAGATACTTGACGAAGGAAAAAAAGGGTTCCTTGGAATGGGTCGTAAAGCTGCTCAAGTTTCTATTGAGCCATCTGTTAGTGAAACTATTTCAGAAGTAGTGGAAGAAACAGTAGAAGACGTCCTAGAGGAAACTCCTGTAGAAATTACAGTGATTGATGAATTTGAAGCCGAGTCTGAAGAAAATTCAGTAGAACAAGAATTAAGTGACTTGGATGATGAAGCAGCTTTAACGGAATTGGCACTTTATCTTACTGAAATTTCTAAACATTTGGATGCGCCCGCGCTAGTAAAAATGGAGAGAGAAGCGAACTTAATTGTTTTTCACTTAGAAACGCAAAAGCAAGGAATTTTAATTGGTAAACATGGAAAGACGCTGAATGCTTTACAATATTTAGCACAAGTATTTATCCATCGGGTGGCTACAAACAAACTATCAATTGTTGTAAATGTAGGAAACTATCGCGAAAAACGTCAAGAAATTATTCAGCGTTTAGCTGAGCGAACTGCTGATAAAGTCATTCGTACAGGTCAGCCAGTATTTCTAGAACCAATGCCGGCTTTTGAACGAAAGCAGATTCATGCAGTGCTAAGTAAAAATGATGGAGTAAAAACACACTCTGAGGGCGAAGAGCCTTATCGATATTTAGTTGTTGAGCCAGCAAAAAAATTCTACTAAATGAAATAAACAACAAAAAGGGAATGTCAGAAGTCAGTTGGCTTATGACGCTCCCTTTTTTGTTTTCTATTCTATATAGCGTAGAAGATAAAAAAGTATGCCAAAATATGTTTTTATGGCTAATTGGTGTGAAGAAACAAAATCAGATTGACAAAATTTTTTAAACCAAGTATATTTTACTAGAAATCATTCTTATCGAAGTATACGATCGTAGTAGTCTAACTTTGATAGAAAGAAGCACAAAGCATTTGCTTTGTGCTTTTTTTATTTAAAAATCAGGTTAGAGACTAGTCAATCAAAAGAACTTGATTCATTTTTAGAAATGTGATAGTCTATGACAAGAATTTAATCAAGAACAAGCAGTCAAAGTGCTAAGTTCACCTTTTTATGTAAGGGGTGGAGTGGGCGCTTTTTTTGTGCGTAAAATTAAAGGAGAAGTGAAAAAATGGCTGAAATTACTTTGGAGTTTGACACAATCGCAGCAATCTCGACGCCCCCAGGTGAAGGTGCAATTAGTATTGTACGTCTAAGTGGTGATCAAGCAGTTCAAATTGCCAATAAAGTTTATCGCAGTGGAGCAAAAAACTTACTCGATGTACCTAGCCACACGATTCATTATGGCCATATAGCTGATCCAAGAGATAATCATCTAGTGGATGAAGTAATGGTCTCAGTAATGTTAGCACCAAAAACCTTTACTCGCGAAGATGTGGTAGAAATTAATTGTCATGGTGGAATTGTTGTTGTCAATCAAGTGCTTCAGCTTTTACTTAGAGAAGGCGCACGATTAGCAGAGCCAGGGGAATTTACAAAGCGTGCATTTTTAAATGGTCGTGTGGACTTATCACAAGCAGAAGCTGTCATGGATTTAATTCGTGCGAAAACAGATAAAGCAATGGATTTAGCAATTAATCAATTAGATGGGAACCTTTCTTCATTAATTCGCGCATTGCGCCAAGAAATTTTAGAAACATTAGCACAAGTTGAAGTCAATATTGATTATCCAGAATATGACGATGTTGAAGAAATGACAACTAAATTATTACTCGAAAAAGCAAGAATGGTTCATCAAAAAATTGAAGAACTCTTAGCAACTTCAAAACAAGGGAAAGTTTTGCGAGAAGGGTTAAGCACTGCGATTATTGGACGTCCTAACGTAGGAAAATCAAGTTTGCTAAATCATTTATTACGAGAAGAAAAAGCAATTGTAACTGACATTGCTGGAACGACACGTGATGTGATTGAGGAATATGTCAATGTTCGTGGCGTACCTTTAAAATTGATTGATACAGCTGGAATTCGCGAAACAGAGGACGTTGTAGAGCGAATCGGTGTAGAGCGAAGTAGAAAAGCTTTGTCTGAATCTGATTTGATCTTATTAGTTTTAAATCAAAGTGAAGCTTTAACATCAGAAGATGAACAGTTACTGGAAGCAACAAATGGCTTAAAGAGAATTATTCTTTTAAATAAAACTGATTTACCTGCAAAAATTGAACTAGATAAATTAGCAATGTTTATTGATAGTGAGCCTGTTTTTCCAGTTTCAGTCACAAAAAATGATGGCTTGGATCAATTAGAGCTTGCTATTACTGAACTGTTTTTCGGTGGAAAAACAGGTGAGAAAGATGCAACTTATGTTTCCAATACACGACATATCGCATTATTAGAAAAAGCAGCTCTTTCATTAGATGAAGTGGTTACAGGGATAGAAGCGGGTATGCCTGTTGATTTGGTTCAAATTGATATGACCCGTTGTTGGGACTACCTTGGAGAAGTAGTTGGAGATAGTGTTCAAGATGAATTGATAACACAGTTATTTAGTCAATTTTGTTTAGGAAAATAGAGGAGGAACATCTTTTGAATCAATATCAAGCAGAATCATATGATGTTATCGTTGTCGGAGCGGGCCATGCTGGATCTGAAGCAGCATTAGCCTCAGCTAGATTAGGATCGAAAACATTATTATTAACAATTAATTTAGATATGGTTGCATTTATGCCTTGTAATCCATCAGTTGGCGGACCAGCTAAAGGAGTGGTTGTTCGCGAGATTGATGCTCTAGGCGGAGAAATGGGGAAAAATATTGATAAAACGTACATTCAAATGAGAATGTTGAACACCGGAAAAGGACCAGCAGTGCGTGCGTTACGTGCACAAGCTGATAAGCATGCCTATGCGTCAGAAATGAAACATACAATTGAAAAAGAACCTAATTTGACACTACGCCAAGGAATTGTTGAAGAAATAATCGTTGAAGAAGGTGTCTGTCGAGGTGTCGTTACCTCGACAGGCGCACGTTATAACGCAAAAGCTGTCGTTATCACAGCTGGGACAGCTCTTCGTGGTGAAATCATCATTGGTGAATTAAAGTATTCATCAGGTCCCAATAATTCACAGCCATCAGTAGGCTTAGCCAATAATCTAAAAGAATTAGGATTTAAGATTGAACGATTTAAAACAGGAACGCCACCGCGTGTAAAATCAAGTACAATTGATTATTCAGTCACAGAAGAACAACCTGGAGATGAAAAGCCTAATCATTTTAGTTTTAGCACACCCGACAGTGCATATAAAATTGACCAAGAATCGTGCTGGTTAACTTATACTGGTGAGTCAACCCATCAAATTATCCGTGACAATTTACATCGTGCACCGATGTTTACTGGGATCGTTGAAGGTGTGGGTGCGCGTTATTGTCCATCAATTGAAGATAAAATTGTTCGTTTTGCTGATAAACCACGTCATCAATTGTTTTTAGAACCAGAAGGATTAAATACAGAAGAAGTATATGTCCAAGGGTTGTCAACCTCTTTACCAGAAGATGTTCAAGTAGATGTATTGCATTCAATTGCTGGTTTGGAAAAAGTTGAAATGATGCGTACGGGATACGCCATTGAGTATGACGTCATTGAACCACATCAACTACGTCCAACACTTGAAACAAAAGTAGTTGAAAATTTGTATACAGCTGGTCAAACAAACGGAACAAGTGGATATGAAGAAGCAGCAGGGCAAGGTCTGATTGCTGGGATCAATGCATCATTAAAAGTTCAAGAAAAAGAGCCACTCGTAATCAAGCGCAGTGATGGGTATATTGGTGTAATGATTGATGATTTGGTGACAAAAGGAACAAATGAACCTTATCGTTTACTTACTTCTCGTGCAGAATATCGTTTGATTTTACGACATGACAATGCAGATTTACGTTTGACTGAGATGGGTCACCAAATTGGATTAGTAAAAGAAGAACAATATGAGTCTTATCTATTGAAGAAAGCAGCAGTTGAGCAAGAAATCAAACGATTAATGAGCGTTCGAATCAAGCCTACTGCGGAAGTCCAAGCTTTCTTGAGTAGTATTGAAGCAGCTCCATTAAAGGATGGCGTCCTAGCAAGTGATTTCTTGAAGCGTCCAGAGATTTCTTATGCAGATTTGTTAAAATTTATTCCAGAAAACGATACATTGACACATAAAGAAATTGAACAAGTGGAGATACAAATCAAATATGAAGGTTACATCAAAAAAGCAATGGAAAAAGTTGAAAAACTAAAACGTATGGAAGCTAAAAAAATCCCAGAAAATATCGACTACGCAGCAATCAATGGCTTAGCCACAGAAGCAAAACAAAAGTTGCAAAAAATTCAACCTGAAACGATTGCTCAAGCAAGTCGAATCAGTGGGGTAAATCCTGCAGATTTAAGTATCTTGATGGTCTATATCGAACAAGGGAAGATTGCGAAAGTGCAGGCTTAAAGCATTGATACGAAAGGACTCATGTTAAAAAATGAGTCCTTTTAGTATACGCTGACTCCGTTTTTGACTCCGTATATCACGCATTCATGTAGGAGTCGAACAATTCAACTGTTTCTTCTTGTCGATTTTTCGATACTTGGATATAGATGTCCATGGTTGTCTTAGATGAAGAATGCCCTAATCTATCTTGCACGTCTTTTACTTGAGCCCCTGCTTCAAAAAGCAATGTGGCATGGGTCTTTCTAAAGCCATGGACTTTGATTATTTTCATATCAGGGAACTTCCTAGCTACTTTACTCATTACATGATTAGGGTAGCCCTTATACAGGAAGTCCCTTTTTTTATTTGCTTTAATAGTGCTGATAACAGGTACATCATCCATATTATCGATTCTGATACCTCTAGAAAGATTCTTTTTTATGACGGTACGTTTCCACTTCTTAAGTATGGTCAAAGTCCCGTCGTCTATTGTGATTGTTCTCTTGGATGACTCTGTCTTTGTAGGATTGATATATAGAGAGCCATCAGATAGCTCTACTAGCGTTTTATTAAACTGCACAGCCTTTTTATCAAAGTCGATGTCTTTCCACGTCAGCCCCAGTATTTCCCCTTTTCTAGCTCCTGTGTAAGCAGCTAGTCTAAAAAATGCTAGAGCACGATCATCTTCTAGCTCTTGCAAGCAATCAAAGAATTGTCGAAGCTCTTCTTTCGTGTAAAACTCCGTTTCGATCTCAGCAGAGTTATGATTAGACTTGGGTGTAATGGTACGTTCCATGGGGTTGGTCTTGATCACGCCAATCAATATACCGTAGTTGAATACTTGTGAAGTGTAACTCTTTATTTTCTGGTAAGAATGATACTTCATTGACCACTCAGTTAGTATTTTTTGACATATAGCAGGAGTGATAGCCTCTAACTTCATTTTTCCAAAAGAGGGAAGGATTTGGTTCGTGAAGTGATTCTTGATCCGTTGTTCTGTTGTGTTTCGAATATTTTTAACGTGTTGGCTCATCCATAGATCATATAACTCACTGAACGTCTTGATAGAGTGTTGACTTATTCCATTAGATTCGATTTCTATCTGGAATCGAGCTAAATCTAAAGAGGCTTCTTTTTTTGTTTTGAATCCTCTACGTGTCGTCCGTTTTTCTTTACCTGTCACTGGGTCTTTACCCATATACACTTTGTAAAGCCAAGCTGTGGTACCATCACTTTTTTTGTACTGTTGTATAGTTGCCATTAATAATTCCTCCTTGACGAAGCCACAAAAGCCCGCTGAGAGCTCGTCAGCTATAAAGGAATCAATTCATCGCATCCCACCTTTCAAATCAATATTCTAAGTAAGCACGGATGGATTCTAATAAAGAATCTATTCCTTTTTCAGATAAATTTTTCTTTTTTATTTTTGATAATGAATTCTTTAGCTCATCAGGTAGTTCTACTGTGTCTTGTTTGGACAACGCATCTTCCATAGTCGACATGAATGAGTCAAAAATGTGTTTCAATTGTGAGTAGATTAATAAATTTCTTCTAGCATAGTCGTTGACCACTTGCTTGACTATATCTGTTCTTGTTTCTGTCGTAGCCTTCTCATATCGTTCAAATAAACTTGAATTATTTGCATGGTGGTTCGTATAGAAATCCTTTACCTGAGTGTAGATTGGAGATTCTATTATTGATAAAGATAATACGTATTCTTCTATATCTCCATATATGATCCACTCCACAGTCTTTTTACCTAAAAGAGCGATCCATTCAAGACTATCATCGCTAGGGAACCTTTTTCCTGTTTCCCAGTTATAGACCGCTACTTTAGTTGTTCCGACCAATCGACCGAACTGTTCCATCGTACAATCAAAACTTTCACGTATAGCTTTGATTCTCTTACCGATAGCAGATTTGTCAAAGAAATAATATTTGTGTTCTTTCATATTCATCACCTGTATTTACGATAGCATATTACTGTTTACTTTGTAAACATATTTTTTTGACACAAAAAAATTTTTGTTATATAATATTTTTAATAAATAAGGGTTTGGGTGAGACAGATTAGGGCTATTGACAAAAAACAATAGCCCTATTTTTGTGCGTTTTTTTATAAAAAACAGGCTTGCGTAGTAAACCGTATGAGTATATTATGTTGGCATGGAAGTTGTTCTTTTAATTGATTTTTAGGAGGTTTTTTATGGAGTTGTTAGTAAACACTGACGGGCTGTTAGAGGAAATGAAAAAAGAGATAAGCATTATATTTGAATCATGGAATCAAGATAGTTCTCGGTATAGAGAGTATTTGACTACGGAGGAGACTAAAGCTTATTTAGGGGGTATATCTACTAATAGCTTGACTAAGCTAAGAAGAAAAGGTTTAAAACGGGTTACTATAGATGGTTTATGTCTTTATAAAAAAACTGATATCATTCAGTTTTTAGATGAAAATAAGTATTAGGTAACTGATGAATCAACCATTTATAATTGATCAAATGAATATGTTTTCTTAAAAACAGAATAAGGGCTTTTAAGACCTTGGGGCTATGCGCCCCAAACCCCCACAATCTTTCAGATTGACCGAGGGAGGGGCAGAGCCCCTCCTGAGTATAATAATTTTTTGATATATATAGAAATTAAATATTTAACTAGGTATTTATCTCATAGTTTAATAACAGAAGGGATATTTATATATGTATGAAGTTACTAAATTAAATATTGTTCTTATTATTTATTGACCTTTTCATAATTACTAGGGGCGAAAAAACATAAAAACAGACAGAAAGTAGGTAAAAAAATGAAAAAAAATATCACTAAGATAGATACAGGACGATTCCAAGATATCATTTGGAAAATAAAGAAGACAAAAAAAGGTAAGTGGGTTCTCAAACATCTTATTTCACTTTTTCTCCCATATCAACGTTGGGACAGAGAGACTATAAAGGCGGAATTTGATTATAGTTTATTCTATGAGTTAAACAATGGAAAAAAGCGGTATAGTACTTTAAGTTACGGACTTTCTTATGAGGATTTTCTTTTAAAGGATTGTTCAGAAAGTGAACTTGAAATAAAAAGAATATTGTCAAATTCGCAACGTGCAACAAAAGACAGGTTTTTCGAAATGGAACTTAACATGAAAAGGCGAAGTCAAAAAGATCGAGAAAAGGAATTTGAAAAAAGATATGGCAATTTATCAATTGAGAAGCAAGACAGGATCAAAAAAAATCATTTATCTAGTATAAATAGATACGAGGAGAGACTGCCTACAGTTAGTACATCAGACAATGTATCAAACGATGTTCTTTCTGACAATGTATCTAGTCACCAAAGAAATATAGAAATGAGAGAGGACATTATGAATGGATTAAATACAAAAGACATTATACTTCTAACATATATAGTAACGATGTTACCAGAAAAAATCGCAAAAAAACAAGGTATAAAACTGGAGTCAGTCAACAGACAGATTGCCCGATTGCGCAATAAAGTCATCAATATACTAAAAGAAAGTGCCTAACATTTCGTAGTAGGCACTTTCTTTAAGCAAATTCATTTCGTTCAAATTCTTGCTTTTTTAGTAATTTCATATAATCAATCGTTCTTTCTCTATCATGGGGGCTGAGTGATCGATACAAGGTCACAAAATCTTTCTCCGCTTCAATCATCTCTTCATCTAAAAAATGGCTTACAGGGACTCCAAGTGCTTTTGAAAGAGCGATGAGGCTTTCTAGATTAGGTTCTGTTACAGAATTTTCCCATCTTGCTACAGCTTGCTGTGTAGAGAAGATTTTTTCCGCTAATTCTTTTTGTGTCCACCCTAGAGCTTTTCGTTTCTCTTTAATGACTTTTGCATAATGTTTCTGTTTCAATAATTACACCTCCTTTCTCATTAGGGTACAACAACTTGTTGTATTTGTAATGATATATAAAGTTTTATGTATTTTATGAGTTGATATACATCATATCGTTGTATATAATGAGAAACAGAGAGTGAGGATATGAAAAAAACAAGTAATCTCAGCCGATATAGAGAAGAAAGAGGACTTTCTCAAACTGAGTTAGCAAGGAAGATGAATGTTACACAACAATGTATAAGTTCATGGCAAATAGGGAGAACGATTCCTAAACCCTATCAAATGAAAATGCTTTCTGAGATATTAAGTGTACCAATAAATGAGTTGTTTTCTGAGGTGTTTAACAAAGCAATGTAGTTTGGTAATAAAATTAAACGATTTTAGGAGGGAAAGACATGTATTGTAGGAAGTGTGGTAAAGAAATAGCAGATGAAAGTAAGTATTGCCAGTTTTGCGGAGCACTACAAGAAACAGATGAGACAACCGGAGCAGACGTAGTAAAGAAAAGTACTGAGCAGACAATTAATGAAATGAAGGAACGAATCGTACATGGACAAGAAACAGGGAAGCTGTATTTGATTATTGGTTGGATTTCTATGGTAGTATCGTTAGCATTTATTCCTGTTGTATTTGGTGCTGTTGCTGTTATTATGGGTTACTTATATCGAGAGAAAGATGAACAAATGGGTACGATTTTGATGATAGCAGGGGTAGCTGGAGCCATCTTTGGTGTACTTTTAGGGATGTCAATGTACTGATAAGAGCAAATTATTTTGGAGATAGGAGATAAAAAGTTGAATAAAGTAAATATGAACAAGAAGTTTGTCATTATAGGTATCGTCGTATTGGCTATTATAGGTATAATTTTTTCAAGAATGACGGGTTCATCTGGACTAGAGAAGTCATCTGTACCATTGGTAACTCAGATTTTACAAGAACAGTATAACTTAAATCGGACATGTGATGATGTGACGATCACTCATGATAATGGTGATAACACGTACCGGGCTAAAGCTACGTTAGACAATGGAAGTGCTATCAATATAAATGTCGAGTACTATCCAAAAAAAGACCGTGTATATGTAGAGATACCATATACTGAGGTGTTAATGTTAAATTGATTTAAATGTATTATGCATACTGTCCAAACAGGAACTCCTAAAGGTGTAAGCTTACTAAGGAGTTTTTTTGATTCCCTGTAAATAATAGTCTGATGATTGCTGGGAAAATCTTTACATTAGTTACTGTTATAACAGCAGTGTATAGGAGGAAAAATGAAAAAGAAAAAATTATTATGGATTTGTTTGGCAATTTTATTGATAATTGGAGGAATTGAGATATTTACCACATATAGATTAAAAACGAATCAGCCTAAACAATATGTATCAGACATGTTAAATATTATTGAAGAAATAGACTCAGAAATGAAAACTTTATCAAAAAATTTTATGGATTTGGGAGAAAGATACGAATTTAAGGGTTTTATGGAAGATAAAGTGGACGAGGTATCAAGTAGAGAAATTCCAGAAGGCACGCCTAAAGCTGTTAGGGACACCAAAGATACTCTTCTTGAAGCGATAGATAAAGTGAACACAGCTTTACTAACTAACGATGTAAAATTATTGGAACAAGGTCAGCTTTGTTTTAGTATGGCTCAAGCCATATATATAGAGTTTTTAGATGGAAATATAAAAGAGAAGCCACTTAATGAAAAACTTAATTCATTTGTAGAAACATACACAGCTATACCACCTACTTGGAAACTTGTAAATGAAGATAAAGGAATCACGATAAATACTGATACAGAGATTTCTGCAGATACTCAATCTTTATCAGATTTATTAGCTAATCTAACAGGTATCAGTAATGCAGTGACAGAGCAAGTTGGTAAAGATATTCCACTTAGGTTACTTGAAAATGGGAAAAAAGATTATTCTGTAGTATTTAAGAACGGACAGGTAACTGATTACAACGAAGTATTTAAAAAAGTTATTGAATAATGATTCTTCCATCTTTTTCATTCATTTACCCTACCCCGTTGTTATATGACCGTACTTATACATCTCCAGTAGCTTAGGATAAGCTACTGGGGGTATTTTTTTTTTCGGATTTGGAGCCCGACTATATTTATTTGTATCTGAAATGAAACGGAGATAGTTTCATTAAACGTTGATATATAAGTGTTTTAGACTGTTTCAGGTAGTGATTTTAGTGAAAAAATTTTTAAGAAATTTGTATATTTTATACTACTAGACAGTACTGTTTTTTTATGAAAAAATCATATGTAATTGTTTTATATGTATCTGAAATGGTTCTAAAGATAACTATGTAGAAATATAAAAAATAAGTTAACGATCAGTCTAAGTTATATCAAACAACGTTAGACTCCTTTCACGTAGTTTATTAGCAAGAATAAGTTTTTTTCTTTTTCTAAAAGGGAGTGTGCTAAAATAAGAGGGTATATAGCAACTTTAAATAGGAGATAGGAGTGTATCTTTTGGGTGCAGAATTAAATCAGAAGTTATTTAGTGCGGCAGATAATCTCCGTAGTAAAATGGATGCGTCAGAATATAAAAATTATTTATTGGGGCTGATTTTCTATAAATATTTATCCGACCGTTTGCTGGAACAAGTGGTTCTTTTAGCAGATGAATCCTTAGAGGAATATGACACAGTAAGCAAACAAACAATGTTGTATCGTGAATTACTTTCAGATGAAGAATCAAAAGAAGATCTGATTGCCACAATCGTTGATATTTTGGGATATGCAATTGCACCAGAGTATCTTTTCAACGTCTTAGCGGATCAAGCAAAACAAGCAACGTTCCAATTGAACGATCTAAACAAAGCCTTTGTGCAATTGGCATCTACCTACAATCAATTTAATGGGTTATTTGATGATGTGGATCTCCAATCAAAAAAACTAGGAACAGATGAGCAACAACGAAATGTGACGATTACCGAAGTTATCAAGAAATTGAATGACGTGGAAGTTTTAGGTCACGATGGGGATGTGATCGGGGATGCGTATGAATTTCTGATCAGTCAATTTGCTTCAGAAGCAGGGAAGAAAGCCGGAGAATTTTATACACCTCACATGGTTTCTGATATGATGGCACAAATCGTGACACTAGATCAAAAAGAACGACGATTCTTTAGTGTTTTTGATCCAACGATGGGTTCAGGTTCATTGATGTTAAACGTACGTAACTACTTAACACACCCAGATAACGTTAAATATCATGGGCAAGAACTAAATACAACGACATACAATCTAGCAAAAATGAACTTGATTTTACATGGTGTCGACGCCGAAGAAATGAATCTCCGCAATGGGGATACGTTGAATAAGGACTGGCCAACAGATGAACCTTACACATTTGATGCAGTAGTGATGAACCCACCTTATTCGGCTAACTGGTCAGCAGATACGACCTTTTTAGATGATTCTCGGTTTAATCGTTATGGGAAATTAGCGCCAAAATCCAAAGCAGATTTTGCGTTTCTTCTTCATGGTTTCTATCATTTGAAGGAAACAGGGACTATGGCCATCGTCTTACCACACGGAGTTTTATTCCGTGGCGCTGCAGAAGGGGTCATTCGTCAAAAATTATTAGAAGACGGCAGTATTTATGCTGTGATCGGTATGCCTGCGAACTTGTTCTTTGGTACATCGATTCCAACGACGGTGATTGTATTGAAGAAGAATCGTCAAACTCGAGATGTATTATTCATTGATGCTAGTCGAGAATTTGTCAAAGGAAAAAATCAGAATAAATTATCGGAAGAAAACATTCAAAAAATCCTCGAAACCTACGCTGAAAGAAAAGATGTCGAGAAATACGCTCATTTGGCAACCTTTGATGAAATCAAAGAAAATGACTATAACTTAAATATCCCACGCTATGTAGATACGTTTGAAGAAGAAGAACCAATTGAGATGGTTCATGTCGGAAATGACATCAAGAAAATACGACAAGAACAGCAAGTGCTAGAAAAAGAACTTTTAGAAGCTATCTCTTCCCTGCAAACAACACCTGAAAATGAAGCGTGGTTACAAGGTGCGCTGGAGGTGTTCAAACATGAGCAATAATACACAACCAGAAATCCGTTTTCCTGGTTTTACGGAAGATTGGGAACAGCGTAAGTTTAACAACTGCTTTAATTTTCCTGTATCTACCAATTCATTATCACGGGCAATGTTGAATTATGATAATGGAGAAATTAAGAATATTCACTACGGAGATATTTTAATTAAATATTCTACTATTCTGAATGTTAAAGAAGATGAGATTCCATATATCACTGGAGGAGAGTTAGAAAAATATAAATCTAATTTATTAGAGAATCAAGATTTAATTTTTGCAGATGCAGCTGAAGATGAGAGTGTAGGAAAAGCTGTTGAAGTTAGTGGAATCACCAATGAGAATCTTGTATCAGGGCTCCATACTATAGTTGCAAGAGTTAAAGGAGAAAAAGCTCCCTTTTTTTGGGGATATTATATCAACTCAGACATTTACCACAGACAACTTTTAAGATTGATGCAAGGATCTAAAGTATCGGCAATCAGCAAAGGAAATCTACAAAAAACTAATGTCTCATTTCCAAATCGAATGAAAGAACAACAAAAAATCGGCACTTTCTTCAAACAACTCGACGACACGATCGCTCTTCATCAACGTAAGTTAGATTTGCTGAAGGAAACGAAAAAAGGATTCTTACAAAAAATGTTCCCTAAAAACGGAGCAAAAGTGCCAGAAATCCGGTTTCCTGGTTTTACGGAAGATTGGGAACAGCGTAAGGCAAAAGAACTATTTATTCCTAAAGCCGAGAAAAATCAACCTGAACTGCCAGTCCTATCAGTTACACAAGATCATGGAGTCGTATATCGAGAGCAAGTGGGAATTGATATTAAGTATGATAAGGCAACTCTTAAAAATTATAAGGTTATTCACCAAGGCGATTTTGTAATCAGCTTACGATCTTTTCAGGGGGGATTTGAACTCTCTGACAAGCTTGGTATTACTAGCCCCGCATATACTATATTTGTTCCTAAAAATATGGATAGTCAAGATAATTTATTTTGGAAAACTAAGTTTAAAACATTTACTTTTATTGAATCATTAAAAACAGTCACGTTTGGAATTAGAGATGGAAAATCTATAAGTTTTTCTGAATTTGGAGATTTGAAGTTATTTTTTCCAAAAAATATTGAAGAACAACAAAAAATCGGTAACTTCTTTAAACAACTCGATGACACCATTACCCTTCACCAACGTAAGTTAGATTTACTAAAAGAAATGAAAAAAGGCTTTTTACAAAAGATGTTTGTCTAGGAGGGAAGAAGAATGAAAATTAGTCACCGTGAGGAAGCGGAAGTCGAAGAACAGTTGATTCGTGTACTGGGGGAAGGACATAATCAGTGGACGTATCGTCCGGATCTAAAATCAGAAGAAGATCTTTGGGTCAATTTACGTCAAAAAATCATCTCAAATAATCAAGCAGAACTGAATGATTCTCCTTTGACCGATAAAGAATTTGAAACGATCAAAACGGAATTATTGCTACGGACGAAAACCCCATTTGATGCTGCGAAATGGTTAAAAGGTGAAAATGGGATGGCTCGGATCACGATTGAACGGGAAGATCCGCAATTGGGTTCTGTCTCGCTCATTCTTTATTCCAATCAAGACATTGGTGGAGGAATCTCTACCTATGAAGTGGTCCATCAAATTGCAAAACGTGGAAGTAACATAGAAGCACGGGATCGACGTTTTGATGTTACCTTATTAATCAATGGATTACCGATTGTCCAAATCGAGTTGAAACAAGTAACCGCAAAAGATGGCGTCTATCAGGCGTTTAACCAAATCAAAAAGTATGCAGAAGAAGGCATGTTTCGGAACAATATCTTTTCGACCTTGCAGTTGTTTGTGGTTTCCAATGAACAAACGACCCGGTATTTTGCAAATGCCTTACCGAAAGACTTGCACCCTAAGTTTTTATTTAGTTGGCGAACGAAAGATAATAAAAAGGTAGAAAACTTATATGAGTTTTGCAAACAAGTGCTAAATATCCCGGATGCCCATCGCTTGATTGCGGATTATACGATTGTCAGTGAAGATCAAGACAATAAAGCCCTCATGGTGTTACATCCTTATCAAGTGCATGCGATTCAAGCCTTGTTTATTGCCGCAAATAAACATCAATCAGGGTATGTGTGGCATGCGACTGGTTCAGGAAAGACGTTGACTAGTTTTGTATCTACTAAGCTTTTAGCACGAAAATCGGGGATCGATCGAACGATCATGTTAGTGGACCGCAAAGATTTAGATAATCAGACCACCACAGAGTTTACGAAATTTGCTTCGGAATTTAATACGGGGATTTCTTCTGGGAATGCCAAAGCAAATAGCTTGATTGTTGGAACGGGAAGTGCCAAAGAATTAAGTGAAACCCTGTTGGCGGATGCCAATGCGAATGTTGTGATCATTACAACCCGTCAAAAGCTGGATGCCGCATTGAAATATGCAAAGAAACAAGAGGAGAAAAAAGGAACCAATCGCTTCCAAAAATTAATGGGGCAACATATCGTGTTTGTAGTAGATGAGTGTCATCGAGCGTTAAGTGCTGAAAATATGGAAGAAATCAAAAAAATGTTTCCGAAATCCACTTGGTTTGGCTTTACAGGTACACCGATTTTCCCTGAGAATCGGAAACAAGCCAAAGGGCAATTGGCACGTACGACCCATGATCAGTATGGGGAAGTCTTGCACACCTATACCATCAAGAATGCGCTAGAAGATGGCTCTGTTTTAGGATTTCAAGTAGAGCATGAAAATACCGTTGAGCCGACTTCATTAGAGAATAAAATCTATCGGAAATTAAAAGAAGTAGAAACATATGCAGAGTATTCACCGGAACAGATCAATCGTATGATCGATCAAATGGAGTCAATCAAAAAAGAAAGTTATTTGGACCCTGCTGTTTTTGAAGCAGATGAACATATCCAAAAAGTCATTCATAAAATGTTCCGTCCAGATAATGCCTATACAAAATTTGATTTTCGAAATGGCCGTCCAACGAAGTCTGCAATCTTAACTACGAGTTCTATTGACATGGCCAAAAAGTATTATCAGGCCATTAAAGAGATGATGAAAGAGCCTGATTGGTTAACAAAAGAGTTTCCCAATCATCCCATTCGTGAAGGACGAACGATGGAGGATCCTGATTTCCCAAGGATCGCTATTACCTATTCATTAGAAGAAAATAGCCGAGATTCAAGTGCCCAACAAGAAGAAATGCAAAAAATTATTGAGGAATATAATCAGTATTATGATACTTCCTGGTCATTAGCAGACATTGAGCGTTATAACGGAGACATCAATAATCGTTTGGCACGAAAAAGAGCGGAATTCAAACAATTTGGGAAACAAATTGATTTAGTGATCGTAGTGGATCGTCTATTGACAGGTTTTGACGCCCCTACGATTCAAACCCTATTTGTGGATCGTAATCTAGAGTATGCAGGATTGATCCAAGCCTTTTCACGTACGAACCGTACGTATCCTGAAAAAACAAAAGGACTAATTGTTACTTTCCGAAAGCCAGCGACAATGGAGAAGAATGTCGAGGATGCGACAAAACTGTATTCAGAAGCTAAAGAAGAATCGGGTTTGATTTATCCAAGTTATCAGGAATCCAAAAAAAGATTCAAGCAAGCATATGGTAAGTTAAAGGAGGTTTCATCGATGGAATCCATTGATGAACATACGCCACTTGAAATCCGTATCGAATATGTCAAAGCATTCCAAGAATTGAATCGTGCGTATGAATCGTTAGTGACTTATGACGATTACAATGATGACATGGTGAAATCTCCAACTTTGAACAATCAAATTCAACTTTTGGAAGAACAAATTGGCGTGTACGAGACCGTGAAGGGTTCATTGATGGAGGAAGAACCAGAAAAAGAGGGAGAAGATTTTTCAACGATCGAATTTTATAGTGAAAATACCACTAAGTTGTATGATATTGATTCTACTTATATTGATCAATTACTAGGAACTTATGCTGCGAATAGTTCAGATGCACGAGAAGAAATTGAAAAAGCTTTGGCTAAATTGAATAAAACAGAAGGAGTCAAAGAAGTTTACCGACAAATTCTAAATGCATTTGATGTGGGGACTTTAGATAGTAATGAAGATATCTTTGTCATTAAACGTCGCTATTTTACACAAGCAAGTGATGATTTGATTCATGCCTTTTCCAATGAGTGGTTTGTTTCTGAGAAAGAATTACATGCTTCTAATCTGCAATATATGCCAGGTGAAGATCCAATCCCTAATATGAAAGCAATTATCAACAGTAAGGATTACGAAGGATATAAAGCTAAGCATCCAGAAGCGAAGCCATTTAAATACCCACAAGAAATGAAGCGAGCATGGCGTAAAATGTTAGATGATGAGTTGATTCCACTTGAGAATGAATTGAGGTAAACGAGAAGAGTTAAGAAAATTGTACGATTCAAAGATGGTAGTAAAGTGGAAGTGTAGAAAATAGGGATAGATGTCTTTTATTTGTTCACATTTTATAACGAAGTATTTAAGACAGCTATTGAATAATGTTTCCTCCACCTTTTTCATTCGTTTACCCCACCCCGTTGTTATATGACCGTGTTTTGAGAGGAACCAATAAAAAGCATAGGCTAACTAGGGGTTCCTTTTTCTTTTGTTTTTTTGGAATCCGCTTAAGTGAAATGTATCTGAAATGAAACGGAGATAAAGTGATTTTTTGCTGTAATGACAAGGTTTTAGCTGTTTCAGATACCATGTATCCCAAAATAGTTTATTGATAAAATAGGAGAGTATTTGATACTAACTAGTAGGAAAAAATGAGATAAAAAGTAAATGGAATCATTTCAGGTAATCTCAAATAAAAAAATATACAGTCCTGTGGCACTTTACCTATGGGACTGTATATTTTACTCTCAGCGGGCTTGTTTTGACTCCGTGTCTGACTCCGTCGTATTGATTTTAAATGATATTCGATGACCATTTAACAGGTCATTTTTGAAATTTTTGTCTCTATATGACTCAGTTTGATAATTATTGATAGATCAATTTGGGTCTATATCGAACAAGGGAAGATCGCGAAAGTGGACGTATCTGCCCAATAAATTTTTAAAATAAAAAGAGAACTAAAAAAGAACTTGAGTGGGGAATAATTTCTATGCTTCCTCGAGTTCTTTTTTATTTATTTTTTAGTGCGAATTTTTTTAAGATTGTACCTGGAAGCATTGCAAGAAAAAGTAAATTGCGTTAAAGTAGGAGAAGATTCTGTGAAACAATTTCTGTTTCACAATGAAAGGACTAATTATGACACCAGAAGAATTTCGCCAAGCATTAGCAGAAAAACAAATTCATTTATCGGATCATCAGATGGAGCAATTTGCTACATATTTTAAAACACTGGTCGAGTGGAATGAAAAAATGAATTTAACAGCTATTACAGATGAAAATGAAGTGTATTTGAAACATTTTTATGATTCACTGACACTGGCTTTTGAAGTTGATTTCACCGAGAGACTTTCTTTGTGTGATGTTGGATCAGGCGCAGGTTTTCCAAGTATCCCATTAAAAATTGTTTTTCCAGAGTTACAAATCACCATTGTTGATTCATTAAATAAACGAATCACTTTTTTAACAGAATTAACGAACGTATTAGGCATCAGTGCTTCTTTATACCATGATCGTGCAGAAACGTTTGGTCAAAACATGGAGTTTCGTGAATCTTTTGATTTAGTTACTGCAAGAGCTGTCGCTAGGTTAAATGTACTGGCAGAATTATGTATGCCACTAGTGAAGTTAGGTGGACATTTTTATGCACTAAAGGCTGCTAAAAGTGAAGAAGAACTGACTGAAGCGAAACATGCAATTGCACTCTTAGGTGGTAAATTTATCAAAGAGGCAGCAGTTGATTTACCAAAAATTTCGGATCAACGTCATATTCTTATTATAGAAAAGAAAAAAATCACACCCAAAAAATATCCAAGAAAACCTGGATTGCCTAATAAGCAACCCATTAAGTAGGAGGAGAAGAGATGGCACAAATTATATCTGTTGCAAACCAAAAAGGTGGAGTTGGTAAAACGACAACTACAGTTAATCTAGGTGCTTGTCTTGCTAGCCTAGGAAAAAAAGTACTCTTAGTTGATATGGACGCACAAGGAAATGCTACCAGTGGTGTGGGTGTCCGAAAACCGGATGTCAAGCAAGATATTTACGATGTATTGGTGAACGAATTGCCAATTGAAGAAGCAACAATTGTAACAGAACATGAAAATTTAAATATCGTGCCTGCTACTCTCCAATTAGCTGGAGCAGAAATTGAATTAACTTCTATGATGGCTAGAGAGTCTCGATTAAAGGGTTCTTTAGCAGAAGTGAAAGATCAATATGACTATATTTTGATTGATTGTCCACCTTCTTTAGGTCACTTAACAATCAATTCTTTTACTGCCAGTGATGCAATTTTAATACCTGTTCAATGTGAGTATTATGCTTTAGAAGGACTGAGCCAACTACTTAATACCGTTCGTTTGGTACAAAAACATTTCAATCCTGATTTAGAAATTGCTGGTGTTTTATTGACAATGTATGATGCAAGAACAAATCTTGGAACAGAAGTTGTGGAAGAAGTCCGTAAGTATTTCCGAGAAAAAGTATATGATACGATTATTCCAAGAAATATTCGTTTATCAGAAGCTCCAAGTCATGGTCTACCAATTATTGACTATGATCCACGTTCTCGAGGAGCAGAAGTTTATCAAGCATTGGCAAAGGAAGTGGTTGATCGTGAAGAAAAATAAAGGCTTAGGTCGAGGAATCAACGCACTATTTCAAGATTTAGAAAATTTAGAAAGTGTTGATGTGAAAGACGAAGTAGTTATTCAATTACCTTTGAATGAGCTACGTCCGAATCCTTATCAACCACGAAAAACATTTGAAGAAGTATCTTTACAGGAATTAGCTAATTCAATTGAACAATCTGGTGTGTTCCAACCAATTATTGTAAGAAGATCTGCAGTAAAAGGATATGAGATCATCGCTGGTGAGCGACGTTTTCGTGCTTCAAAATTAGCTGAAAAAGAAACAATTCCAGCAATTGTACGAGAATTCAATGAAGAAGCTATGATGCAAGTTGCTGTTTTAGAAAACTTGCAACGAGAAGACTTAAATCCATTAGAAGAAGCAGAAGCTTACGAAATGTTGATGAAGAATTTGAATTTGACACAAGCAGAAGTAGCTAATCGTTTGGGTAAAAGTCGTCCTTACATTGCGAACTACTTACGATTGTTATCTTTACCAGATTTGGTGAAGGAAATGGTCCAAGATCATCGTTTGTCAATGGGGCAAGCTAGAACATTATTAGGTCTAAAAAATAAAGATCTTATTTTGAAATTAGCCAATCGTGTAGTATCGGAGAACTTAACTGTTCGTCAATTAGAACAAATAGTATCTGAATTGAATCAAAATGATGGAAAAGAAAAGAAAAAAATTCCACGTTTGGCAAAAGAAAAACCTTATTATATTCGAGAAAGTGAAGATCGCTTGATGGATAAATTTGGTACGAGTGTTGCAATTCAAGAAAAAGATGGCAAAGGGAAAATTGAAATCGAATATCTTTCACAAAAAGATTTAACAAGGATTCTTGATATTCTTAACATTCAATTTGATGAAGAATAGAAACAGGAGGCTATTTTATGTATGATTTAGGCGATATTGTTGAAATGAAAAAACCTCATGCTTGTCAAACAAATCGTTGGGAAATCATTCGTATGGGAGCAGATATCAAAATCAAGTGTGTAAACTGTGGCCATATCGTGATGATGACACGTCGCGATTTTGAAAAAAAATTAAAAAAAATACTTGAAAAAAAGGCAAAGAAAGAGTGAATTAATTTATGGCATTGACTGCTGGAATCGTTGGGTTACCCAACGTAGGAAAATCAACTTTATTTAATGCAATTACCAAAGCTGGAGCAGAAGCAGCGAACTATCCTTTTGCAACAATTGATCCAAATATTGGAATGGTAGAAGTACCAGACTGGCGTTTACAACGTTTAACAGAGCTTGTACAACCGAAAAAAACCGTACCAACGACATTTGAATTTACCGATATTGCGGGTATTGTTAAAGGTGCAAGTAAAGGTGAGGGATTAGGAAATAAATTTTTAAGCCACATTCGCCAAGTAGATGCGATTTGTCATGTTGTTCGTTGCTTTGATGATGACAATATCACTCACGTTGAAGGTCGAGTGGATCCTTTAGGGGACATTGACACAATCAACTTAGAATTGGTCTTAGCTGATTTAGAGTCGATTACTAAACGTTATACACGTGTGGCTAAAGTAGCAAAAACAAAAGACAAAGAAGCCGTAGCAGAGCTAGCTGTATTGGATAAAATCAAACCAGTTTTAGAAGAAGGTCGTTCTGCTCGATCAATCGAATTCACTGAAGAAGAACAAAAAATCGTTAAAAGTCTGTTTTTACTAACAACTAAACCTATTTTATATGTTGCAAATGTATCAGAAGATGATGTTGCGGATGCAGAATCAAATCATTATGTTCAAGAAGTCCGTAATTTTGCAGCTGAAGAAAATGCAGAAGTTATCGTAGTTTGTGCCCGAGCAGAAGAAGAAATTGCCGAACTAGATGAAGAAGACAAAGCAGAATTCTTAGAAGCTTTAGGGATTGAAGAATCTGGTTTAGATCAATTGATTCGTGCAGCTTACGGATTGCTTGGACTAGCAACTTATTTCACAGCAGGCGAACAAGAAGTGCGTGCTTGGACTTTCAGAAAGGGAATCAAAGCACCACAAGCAGCTGGAATTATCCATACGGACTTCGAGCGTGGTTTTATTCGTGCAGAAACAGTTTCATTTGATGATTTGAATAAATATGGAAATATGCACGCAGCTAAAGAAGCTGGTCGTGTTCGTTTAGAAGGTAAAGAGTACATTGTGCAAGATGGAGATGTTATGTTGTTCCGTTTTAATGTATAAAAGGGCTATCATAGTTTGCTAAAAATATGTTAAAATATTTTTTGTGACAACCGTTAAGCAAACTAACGGCTAAGGAGGACTACTAGATCATGGAACCAGAGCAATTACGTGAAATGGTGAAAGAAAATAATCATTTAGAAACACAATTAACGAAGCGAAACCAACAGTATATTTTTGATTTGAAGAAATCTTTAGAGGCGGCAAACTTATCTGAGGCAGAAAAAGTTAATGCGCTTCATGATATGCTACCAGTCTTGGTGAAAGAACAAAAAGGCGGTAAAACTGCACGTCAACTTTTTGGAACGGTTTCTGAGCGAACAGAATCAATTATTAGTAAGCCAGTAGCGCCAAAGAAATCTTCTACACCAGTTTTGATGTGGCTAGATAATACATTATTGTTACTAGGTCTACTGAGCATCATGATTGCAATTACAGGTTTCTTTTCACGTGAAACAGCTCCAGCTTATGGAATTTCTACGCTTCTATTCGGGTCAGCAATTGGTGGTTGGGTGTTTTATATGATGTATAAATATATTTATCAATATGAATATCCAGGTGCAGATAGAAGTAAGAAACCAGGAATGTTAAAAACTTTATTGATTTTAGGTGGCTCAACACTTGTGTGGGTAATCGCATTTTCAGCGACAACTTTACTTCCACCTGTTCTTAATCCTGTATTGAATCCAATTATAGTAATTGTTATTGGTGCCGGGGCATTAGCACTACGTTACTATTTGAAGAAAAAATATGAAATTGTAGGCAGCTTATCTGTTCCAAGAAGATAAATGAACGAACAACGCACGAATTTATTTGTGCGTTGTTTTTTTTTGTTTTCTTTCGTAACAATGAGAATAATCGAAAGAAAATCGTTGTTTTATGAGAAATAAAGCAGCAGTTTCTGCTTGGTTATTGACTTAAAGGTTAAAATCGCTTATTTTAATAGATAAACTAAATTAGAGGAGTGGTACTAACAATGTCCAACTGGGAAACAAAGTTCACGAAAAAAGGGTTTACTTTTGATGATGTCTTATTGATACCAGCAGAAAGTCACGTGTTACCAAACGAAGTGGATATGAGCATACAACTAGCAAAAAATATTAAGTTAAACATTCCAATTATGAGCGCAAGTATGGATACGGTAACTGATAGTAAAATGGCAATTGCAATGGCTCGTCAAGGTGGTCTAGGTGTTATTCATAAAAACATGACAATTGACCAGCAAGCGGAAGAAGTTCGCAAAGTGAAACGTTCAGAAAGTGGCGTTATCATTGATCCATTCTTTTTAACACCACAACATCTAGTTGCTGATGCCGAAGAACTAATGAGTAAATATCGCATTAGTGGTGTTCCAATTGTTGAAACTTTAGAAAATAGAAAATTAGTAGGAATCATCACTAACCGTGATATGCGTTTTGTAACAAATTATCATATTCCGATTGACGATGTGATGACAAAGGATAACTTAGTTGTTGCCCCAGAAGGAACTTCTCTAAAAGATGCAGAGAAAATTTTACAGAAACACAAGATTGAGAAATTACCAATCGTTGATGAAGATGGTCGCTTAAGTGGTTTGATTACCATTAAAGATATTGAAAAAGTAATCGAATTTCCTAATGCTGCGAAAGATGAACATGGTCGTTTACTCGTTGCCGCTGCAGTAGGTGTAACAAGTGATACTTTTGAGCGCGCGGATGCTTTATTAGCTGCTGGTGTAGATGCAATCATCATTGATACAGCTCACGGTCACAGTGCAGGTGTGATTCGTAAGATTAAAGAAATTCGTGAAACTTTCCCAGAAGCAACATTGATTGCTGGTAACGTAGCAACTGCTGAAGCAACCAAAGCACTTTATGATGTTGGTGTTGATGTTGTTAAAGTTGGGATTGGACCTGGTTCGATTTGTACAACTCGGGTTGTTGCAGGTGTCGGTGTTCCTCAATTAACAGCCATTTATGATGCAGCTTCCGTTGCACGTCAATATGGTAAAACAATTATTGCCGATGGTGGGATCAAATATTCAGGTGATATTGTTAAAGCTTTAGCTGCTGGAGGACATGCGGTTATGTTAGGTAGTATGCTAGCCGGGACAGATGAATCACCAGGTGAATTTGAAATTTTCCAAGGTCGTCGTTTCAAAACATATCGTGGAATGGGTTCATTAGGTGCAATGGAAAAAGGATCAAAAGATCGCTATTTCCAAGGTAGCATTAATGAAGCAAATAAATTAGTTCCTGAAGGTATTGAAGGCCGTGTAGCTTATAAAGGAAGCGTAGCAGATATCATCTTCCAAATGATTGGCGGATTAAAATCTGGAATGGGCTATGTTGGTGCTGCAAACTTACAACAATTAAGAGATGATGCACAATTCATCCAAATGAGTGGCAGTGGACTAAAAGAATCACATCCACATGATGTTCAAATCACTAAAGAAGCACCAAACTATTCAGTTGAATCATAAACAACAAAAAACCATCCACCAAAATCAATTATGATTTTGGTGGATGGTTTTTTGTTTTATAAAGTAAATTTATTTGATTACTCTTAAATTTCCCATATATGGCACTAAGACTTCAGGAATAGTTACTGAGCCATCTTCATTTTGATAATTTTCTAAGATTGCTGCGACTGTGCGGCCAACAGCTAAACCAGAACCATTCAATGTATGTGCATAATGAATTTTTCCATCTTCATCGCGGTAGCGAATCATTGCTCGACGTGCTTGGAAATCTTCACAATTTGAACATGAACTGATTTCACGGAAAGTATCTTGTGCAGGAATCCAAACTTCTAAATCATAAGTTTTAGCAGCAGAGAAGCCCATGTCCCCTGTTGATAAAGCAACGACACGATAGGGTAAGTTCAATTTTTGCAAAATATCTTCAGCATCATTAGTCATTTTTTCTAGTTCTTCATAAGAATGTTCAGCATCAGAAAACTTAACCATTTCGACTTTGTTAAATTGATGCAAGCGAATCAAACCACGAGTATCTCTACCAGCACTGCCAGCTTCTGAACGAAAAGCAGGGCTAAGAGCGGTAAAGCGAATTGGCAAATCTTTTCCATTTAAAATTTCATCATTGTAATAGTTAGTTAAAGGAACCTCTGCAGTAGGAATCAATGTTAAATCAGTATTTTCCAATTGGAATACATCTTCTTTAAATTTTGGAAATTGACCTGTCCCAAACATTGCACGACTGTTAACGATGTATGGAGTAATCATTTCAGTATAGCCGTGCTCATAAATATGTTGGTCTAGCATAAAATTATATACCGCACGTTCTAGACGCGCGCCTAACCCTTTGTAATAAACAAAACGACTTCCTGAAACTTTCGCGCCACGTTCAAAATCTAAAATATCAAGATTTTCTGCGATTTCCCAGTGTGGTTTAGGTTCAAAAGAAAAGTTTCGTGGATTGCTCCAACGACGAACTTCGACATTATCCTCTTCATCTTTTCCAATTGGGACTGATTCATTAGGTAAATTTGGTAAGGTAGTAGCAATCTGAGTAAGTTTTTCATCAACATCAGCAATTTCTGTATCTAAGGCTTTGATGTTACCACCAACTTCTTTCATTTCTGAAATTTTTGCAGAAGCATCTTCTTTATTACGTTTTAGTTGCGCAATTTCTGCAGAAACATCATTTCGATATTTTTTTAATTCCTCACTTTTTACAAGCAAATTACGACGACTTTCATCTAATTCCATAAATTCAGCCAAAGTTTCTTTTTTTACGCCACGTGTCATTAATTTTTCTTGGACTGAGTCAAAGTTCTGACGCATCATTTTCACATCTAACATTACTAATTCCTCCTTTATAAATAAAAAAAGACTATTTGTTCCCAAAAAATCTTGGGACGAAATAGTCTTGTATTCGCGGTACCACCCGAGTTCAGCATCAACGGCTGCTCTTGTTTACAGATAACGGCTGCTAACCGGCTTTTTTTATTTCAAAAAGCACACATTATAGAACTGGAACTTCCAAATTATTTTTTACTGATTTGCAGCGACCATCAGCTCTCTGTAAAAAAAATAAAGTGTACTGGGTTCAGTGTTTAGTATTCACTAATTGACTTAAGAATATCGAAAAATAGGATGTTCGTCAACTGATTATTTTTTGTCTTGAGGAAGTTTACTATTTTTTTTCAAAGGTAGGTGCATAATAAATGAAGTCCAACTTTGATCTGATTTTGCATAAATGTAGCCGCCATGTAATGCAACGATACTTTGAGCAATTGCTAGCCCAAGTCCTGTTCCACCAGTTGCTTGTGATCGAGATTCTTCCACTCGATAAAAACGGTCAAACAAATTATCAAGCGATTGTTTTGGAATCATTGCACCATTATTTTTGACGACAGCTACAACTTCTGTTCCAATACGCTCGACTTCAATAATAATCTTTGTAGCTCCTTTACCGTACTTCAAAGCATTTGTAATTAAATTATTAAAGACACGAACCAATTTTTCTGTGTCTCCATCCATAATCAAAGAAGACTCTTTAGATTGGACAAGTATTTGGATATTTTTTTTTGCCGCTTCCAACTCAAAGTCAGCAGCAAGTTGTTCGATTAATTGAATTAAATCAAATGCTGAAAAGTTAACAGGTACAGCAGGCTGTCGTACTTTTGTATATTCAAAAAGATCTTCAACTAAAGACTTCATTTGTTTCGCCTTTACATAAGCAGTATGTGTGTACTTCAAAAGATCTTCTTGAGAATGATATTGTCCATCTTCAATCAAACCTAAGTAGCCAATAATGGATGTTAGTGGGGTACGAATATCATGGCTTACATTTGTAATTAGTTCATCCTTTGATTTTTCAATTTTTCGTTCATCTTCAATAGCGGCGACAGTACTATCTACTAATCCATTGATACTAGTGACAACTCTACTAAGATCTCCACTGAGTTCAAAAGGGATTCGGTGATCATAGTTGCCATTAGCAATGAAATGCAGTTCACTAATAATATGACGTAACTGCATTTGCCGATAGCGACGAATCAAGCGCCAGTATAAAACTGCTATATCTAATAGTAAGAAAAGCGGAATAATAAAATTCCTACCATTCCAAAAAAGGTCAGATCCAAGTCGTTGAGCAAAAATATTTTTGGAGTCCCAAATTGCATTTGTGAGAGAAGGGGAGCTGTTAATGACAGAACTAATTACTACTAAAATAGCAACATTTAATAGAAGTAAAAGAATAACTGTGATGATTCCTTCTGCTAAAAGTTCACTAATTTCTTTGGAGGTTAAAATGATACGTCGGCGCTTTTCTTTTCCTACGCTCTTATCTTGCGTCAATTTTATATCCAACCCCCCAAACAGTTTGAATGACTTTTTCTCCACCTGTAGCTTCTTCAATCTTATCCCGTAAATGGCTCACATGTACCATAACTGTTTTTGCTGAGACAATACTTTCTTGTTTCCAAACACGTTCAAAAATTTCATCCGCACTAAAAACACGATTTGGATGACTTGCTAAAAGATATAAAATTCCAAATTCTAGAGCAGTTAATTGGATTTCTTTCCCGTCAATTGTTTTTACCTCATGAGAGTCTTTATTGATTATCAACGAGTTTACTTCTAGTACATCTGGTTGTTCAGCAGTTATTTGCATTTTTGTACGACGTAGTAAAGATTTTACACGCGCCATAACTTCCAATGGATTAAATGGTTTAGTTACGTAATCATCTGCACCAGCAACCAATCCTTTGATTTTATCCATATCAGTTGTTTTTGCTGTTAACATGATAATTGGAATTTGAGATTCTTTCCGTAATTCTTTCACAACTTGCATCCCGTCCATTTCAGGCATCATGATATCTAAAATAAGTAGTTCAATATCTGGAATGGTTCTGATTTTTGATAGTGCTTCTTTTCCATCATAAGCTTTTACCGCTTCGTATCCTTCATTGTGTACATAGATACTCAATAACTCTACAATTTCTTTATCGTCATCTGCAATTAAAATTTTCATATAGTGAATCCTCCAGAATATAAGTATGTTTACCATTATTCTAGCAAAAAAAAGCAGAAATAGATAAAAGCAACACTTTGTTAACAAAAAATTTAGAAGAAATCACTGTAAATCAAATATAATAAAAAAAACTGAACAATTTTTTCAGATATAACATATAATTGAGCAAAAATAGTGTAAAAAGCGAATGAATTTAAAACAGAATTAAAGAATAATCGATCTTGCTATAAATGTTGTCAAAACAGCTTTTTTCTTGTTGACTTTAGAATTTTAAGTTGGTATATTATTATTTGTTCAACAGAGTTGTCGTAATTTTGTTGAGCAATTGTTAAATAAGTTATTGACATGTGAATTGTCACGTGATAAGATAACTGAGTCGTTTAGAAAGAACCTCTTATGAAGCTTGATTTCATCAAGAAAAACTTCAAAAAAATTCTTGACAAATAACAAACGATGCGATATGATAAATGAGTTGCCGAAAGATTTCTTAAACGAAATCGGAAAAACTTTTTCAAAAAAGAGTTGACATTTAAACGTCGCTCTGATATGATATAAAAGTTGCTACGGCAATTCAAGTAGACCTTTGAAAACTGAACAAAGTAAGACAAACCAAATGTGTAGGGCGTCTTGATTCAATTCAAGACAACAAACATTTTTAAACAGCAAGCAATATGCTAGCAAACAAATTGAGCTTAACAATCGAAAGATTGTTCTAACTTTTATTATGAGAGTTTGATCCTGGCTCAGGACGAACGCTGGCGGCGTGCCTAATACATGCAAGTCGTACGCTTTTTCTTTCACCGGAGCTTGCTCCACTGAAAGAAAAGGAGTGGCGAACGGGTGAGTAACACGTGGGTAACCTGCCCATCAGAAGGGGATAACACTTGGAAACAGGTGCTAATACCGTATAACAATCGAAACCGCATGGTTTTGATTTGAAAGGCGCTTTCGGGTGTCGCTGATGGATGGACCCGCGGTGCATTAGCTAGTTGGTGAGGTAACGGCTCACCAAGGCCACGATGCATAGCCGACCTGAGAGGGTGATCGGCCACATTGGGACTGAGACACGGCCCAAACTCCTACGGGAGGCAGCAGTAGGGAATCTTCGGCAATGGACGAAAGTCTGACCGAGCAACGCCGCGTGAGTGAAGAAGGTTTTCGGATCGTAAAACTCTGTTGTTAGAGAAGAACAAGGATGAGAGTAACTGTTCATCCCTTGACGGTATCTAACCAGAAAGCCACGGCTAACTACGTGCCAGCAGCCGCGGTAATACGTAGGTGGCAAGCGTTGTCCGGATTTATTGGGCGTAAAGCGAGCGCAGGCGGTTTCTTAAGTCTGATGTGAAAGCCCCCGGCTCAACCGGGGAGGGTCATTGGAAACTGGGAGACTTGAGTGCAGAAGAGGAGAGTGGAATTCCATGTGTAGCGGTGAAATGCGTAGATATATGGAGGAACACCAGTGGCGAAGGCGACTCTCTGGTCTGTAACTGACGCTGAGGCTCGAAAGCGTGGGGAGCAAACAGGATTAGATACCCTGGTAGTCCACGCCGTAAACGATGAGTGCTAAGTGTTGGAGGGTTTCCGCCCTTCAGTGCTGCAGCTAACGCATTAAGCACTCCGCCTGGGGAGTACGACCGCAAGGTTGAAACTCAAAGGAATTGACGGGGGCCCGCACAAGCGGTGGAGCATGTGGTTTAATTCGAAGCAACGCGAAGAACCTTACCAGGTCTTGACATCCTTTGACCACTCTAGAGATAGAGCTTCCCCTTCGGGGGCAAAGTGACAGGTGGTGCATGGTTGTCGTCAGCTCGTGTCGTGAGATGTTGGGTTAAGTCCCGCAACGAGCGCAACCCTTATTGTTAGTTGCCATCATTAAGTTGGGCACTCTAGCAAGACTGCCGGTGACAAACCGGAGGAAGGTGGGGATGACGTCAAATCATCATGCCCCTTATGACCTGGGCTACACACGTGCTACAATGGGAAGTACAACGAGTCGCGAAGTCGCGAGGCTAAGCTAATCTCTTAAAGCTTCTCTCAGTTCGGATTGTAGGCTGCAACTCGCCTACATGAAGCCGGAATCGCTAGTAATCGCGGATCAGCACGCCGCGGTGAATACGTTCCCGGGCCTTGTACACACCGCCCGTCACACCACGAAAGTTTGTAACACCCGAAGTCGGTGAGGTAACCTTTTGGAGCCAGCCGCCTAAGGTGGGATAGATGATTGGGGTGAAGTCGTAACAAGGTAGCCGTATCGGAAGGTGCGGCTGGATCACCTCCTTTCTAAGGAATATTACGGAGACTACACAGGTTTGTCATTATTACTTTGTTCAGTTTTGAGAGGTTTACTCTTATTATTTTTAATACTTGGGGCCTTAGCTCAGCTGGGAGAGCGCCTGCTTTGCACGCAGGAGGTCAGCGGTTCGATCCCGCTAGGCTCCATTAACAACATTAGTTGTTAATTTTGTTCATTGAAAACTGGATATTTGAAGTAAGATCAAAACAAACCGAGAACACCGCGTTGAATGAGTTTTTTAATAAGTTCAATTGCTTATTTTTCTTGACACGTTTCTATCGCTAGAAATGAAGTCAAAACCCAACCGTAAGGTTGATAAGGTTAAGTGAATAAGGGCGCACGGTGGATGCCTTGGCACTAGGAGCCGATGAAGGACGGGACTAACACCGATATGCTTTGGGGAGCTGTACGTAAGCTATGATCCAGAGATTTCCGAATGGGGGAACCCAGCATCTTTTATAGGATGTTACAAATATGTGAATACATAGCATATTTGAGGTAGACGCAGAGAACTGAAACATCTAAGTACCTGCAGGAAGAGAAAGAAAATTCGATTCCCTGAGTAGCGGCGAGCGAAACGGGAAAAGCCCAAACCAACAAGCTTGCTTGTTGGGGTTGTAGGACTCCGATATGGTAGTTTTTTCAGATAATCGAATGACTTGGAAAAGTCAGTCAAAGAGGGTAAAAACCCCGTAGATGAAATTTGGAAAGCACCTAGGAGGATCCTGAGTACGGCGGAACACGAGGAATTCCGTCGGAATCCGGGAGGACCATCTCCCAAGGCTAAATACTCCCTAGTGACCGATAGTGAACCAGTACCGTGAGGGAAAGGTGAAAAGCACCCCGGAAGGGGAGTGAAATAGAACCTGAAACCGTGTGCCTACAACAAGTCAAAGCCCGTTAATGGGTGATGGCGTGCCTTTTGTAGAATGAACCGGCGAGTTACGATTGCATGCGAGGTTAAGTCGAAGAGACGGAGCCGTAGCGAAAGCGAGTCTGAATAGGGCGTTTGAGTATGTAGTCGTAGACCCGAAACCATGTGATCTACCCATGTCCAGGTTGAAGGTGCGGTAAAACGCACTGGAGGACCGAACCCACGTACGTTGAAAAGTGCGGGGATGAGGTGTGGGTAGCGGAGAAATTCCAAACGAACTTGGAGATAGCTGGTTCTCTCCGAAATAGCTTTAGGGCTAGCCTCGGAATTGAGAATGATGGAGGTAGAGCACTGTTTGGACTAGGGGCCCATCTCGGGTTACCGAATTCAGATAAACTCCGAATGCCATTCATTCATATCCGGGAGTCAGACTGTGAGTGATAAGATCCATAGTCGAAAGGGAAACAGCCCAGACCACCAGCTAAGGTCCCAAAATATATGTTAAGTGGAAAAGGATGTGGGGTTGCACAGACAACTAGGATGTTGGCTCAGAAGCAGCCACCATTTAAAGAGTGCGTAATAGCTCACTAGTCGAGTGACCCTGCGCCGAAAATGTACCGGGGCTAAACATATTACCGAAGCTGTGGATAACACCTATGGTGTTATGGTAGGAGAGCGTTCTAAGGGCGTTGAAGGTAGATCGTGAGGACTACTGGAGCGCTTAGAAGTGAGAATGCCGGTATGAGTAGCGAAAGACAGGTGAGAATCCTGTCCACCGAATGACTAAGGTTTCCTGGGGAAGGCTCGTCCGCCCAGGGTTAGTCGGGACCTAAGCCGAGGCCGAAAGGCGTAGGCGATGGATAACAGGTTGATATTCCTGTACCCGTTGTTTTTGTTTGAGCAATGGAGGGACGCAGGAGGCTAAGGAAAGCAGACGATTGGAAATGTCTGTCCAAGCAGTAAGTCTTAGGTTGAGTCAAATGCTTAATCTTTTAAGGACAAGCTGTGATGGGGAGGGAAATAATAGTACCGAAGTTCCTGATGTCACACTGCCAAGAAAAGCTTCTAGTGAGAAAACAATGGCCCGTACCGCAAACCGACACAGGTAGTCGAGGAGAGAATCCTAAGGTGAGCGAGAGAACTCTCGTTAAGGAACTCGGCAAAATGACCCCGTAACTTCGGGAGAAGGGGTGCTGATCGTCAGATCAGCCGCAGTGAATAGGCCCAAGCGACTGTTTATCAAAAACACAGGTCTCTGCAAAATCGTAAGATGAAGTATAGGGGCTGACGCCTGCCCGGTGCTGGAAGGTTAAGAGGAGTGCTTAGCGTAAGCGAAGGTACGAATTGAAGCCCCAGTAAACGGCGGCCGTAACTATAACGGTCCTAAGGTAGCGAAATTCCTTGTCGGGTAAGTTCCGACCCGCACGAAAGGCGTAACGATTTGGGCACTGTCTCAACGAGAGACTCGGTGAAATTTTAGTACCTGTGAAGATGCAGGTTACCCGCGACAGGACGGAAAGACCCCATGGAGCTTTACTGTAGTTTGATATTGAGTGTCTGTACCGCATGTACAGGATAGGTAGGAGCCGTAGAAATCGGAACGCTAGTTTCGATGGAGGCGCTGGTGGGATACTACCCCTGCGTTATGGCCACTCTAACCCGCACCACTAATCGTGGTGGGAGACAGTGTCAGATGGGCAGTTTGACTGGGGCGGTCGCCTCCTAAAAGGTAACGGAGGCGCCCAAAGGTTCCCTCAGAATGGTTGGAAATCATTCGAAGAGTGTAAAGGCAGAAGGGAGCTTGACTGCGAGACCAACAAGTCGAGCAGGGACGAAAGTCGGGCTTAGTGATCCGGTGGTTCCGCATGGAAGGGCCATCGCTCAACGGATAAAAGCTACCCTGGGGATAACAGGCTTATCTCCCCCAAGAGTCCACATCGACGGGGAGGTTTGGCACCTCGATGTCGGCTCGTCGCATCCTGGGGCTGTAGTCGGTCCCAAGGGTTGGGCTGTTCGCCCATTAAAGCGGCACGCGAGCTGGGTTCAGAACGTCGTGAGACAGTTCGGTCCCTATCCGTCGCGGGCGTTGGAAATTTGAGAGGAGCTGTCCTTAGTACGAGAGGACCGGGATGGACTTACCGCTGGTGTACCAGTTGTTCTGCCAAGGGCATTGCTGGGTAGCTATGTAGGGAAGGGATAAACGCTGAAAGCATCTAAGTGTGAAGCCCACCTCAAGATGAGATTTCCCATTTCTTTAAGAAAGTAAGATCCCTGAGAGATGATCAGGTAGATAGGTCAGAAGTGGAAGTACAGTGATGTATGGAGCGGACTGATACTAATCGATCGAGGACTTAACCAAGAATGGTAAAAGAAAAAACTCGGAAGAGTTTGAGATTACTTCAAATCCAGTTTTGAGTGAGCAAAAGCAAACTCAATAAGATAACACCACAGTGTGGTGGCGATAGCGAGAAGGATACACCTGTAACCATGCCGAACACAGAAGTTAAGCTTCTTAGCGCCGATTGTAGTGAGGGGTTGCCCCTTGTGAGAGTAGGACGTCGCCACGCTTAAGTTATCAATGGAGGTTTAGCTCAGCTGGGAGAGCATCTGCCTTACAAGCAGAGGGTCAGCGGTTCGAACCCGTTAACCTCCATATGAGCCGTTAGCTCAGTTGGTAGAGCATCTGACTTTTAATCAGAGGGTCACAGGTTCGAGCCCTGTACGGCTCATATTTTTGCGGGTGTGGCGGAATTGGCAGACGCACTAGATTTAGGATCTAGCGCCTTACGGCGTGGGGGTTCAAGTCCCTTCACCCGCATTATATGAATATATCTATTCAAGCCGGCTTAGCTCAGTTGGTAGAGCATCTGATTTGTAATCAGAGGGTCGAGGGTTCAAATCCTTTAGCCGGCATCAAGTTTATGCGGAAATAGCTCAGTGGTAGAGCACCACCTTGCCAAGGTGGGGGTCGCGGGTTCGAACCCCGTTTTCCGCTTTGCCATTATCAAAACGCCGGGGTGGCGGAACTGGCAGACGCACAGGACTTAAAATCCTGCGGTGAGTGATCACCGTACCGGTTCGATTCCGGTCCTCGGCATTAACACATATGCGCCCATAGCTCAACTGGATAGAGTGTTTGACTACGGATCAAAAGGTTAGGGGTTCGACTCCTCTTGGGCGCGTAGTCTTTTTATTTTTTCGGGAAGTAGCTCAGCTTGGTAGAGCACTTGGTTTGGGACCAAGGGGTCGCAGGTTCGAATCCTGTCTTCCCGATTTTTTTATTGATTTTTTGTTGAATTCGTTTTATAATTTTTATAAATTGAATATGCGCCCATAGCTCAACTGGATAGAGTGTTTGACTACGGATCAAAAGGTTAGGGGTTCGACTCCTCTTGGGCGCGTTAATACGGAATAGTTTATTCCGTATTTTTTTTGGTTTAAAATGGTATTTTATTGAAACTTTTATTAACTAAAGGCATTCTCCTTTCATTCTTTGTTTAAATTAGCTATAATTAAGGTCAATATTAGTCAAAGGGAATGAAGAAGATGGCACATCAAAATACCTCGGATTTAATTGAGTCATATATAAAAAAAATTTTAGAAGAAAATGAAATGATTGAGATTCGAAGGATTGAAATGGCAGACCTCTTTAACTGCGTTCCTTCGCAAATAAATTATGTTATAAACACTCGCTTTACTATTCAACGCGGTTATTTAGTAGAAAGTAAACGCGGCGGTGGTGGCTATATTAGAATTGCAAAAGTTCGAATTTCTGACAAGAGACATATGTTAGACCAAATTAATCAGCTATTTGATGAAACAATCAGTGAAAAAGATTCATTTTCAATTATCCAAAAATTATATGAGGATAAAATGATTACAAAAAAAGAAGGAAATTTAATGCTTAGTGCTATTGCAAAAAGCACTCTAAATTACAGTGACCTGGAAGGTCATATTCGTGCTAGAATTCTACGAGCTTTTTTAGAACGGTTAAGTTATGAAGATGGGAAGTGAAGATTGATGGAAGAACTTTTTAATGAACGGGCCCAAGTAGTCTTGGAAATCGCACAAGATGAAGCAAAAAGATTAAAACACCAATCTGTTAGTTCTGAGCATATTTTATTAGCTTTAGTTTTAGAACCTAATGGAATTGCTGGGAAAGTTTTACGTGAGTTAGGCGTAAATGAAACAGATATTTATGAAGAAATTGAACATTTAATTGGTTATGGTGGCGTAAATAAGTATGTAGAAGGAATTTATCTTCCATACTCACCACGAATGAAACAAGTTTTTGCACTAGCAAATAGCGAAGCAAAAAAAATGAATATTCAAAAAATAGGTACAGAACAAATTTTATCTAGTTTGTTGAAAGATGAGAGTATTATGGCTACACGTATTCTTATTAACTTAGGAGTAGATGTTGCTACTGTTCGTCAAATGCTTAAACGAAAAATGGGCATGAATGAAGGTCTTAAAAATAATGCTAGTCGTCGCAGAAATCCACAAGACAAGCGCCAAACTGTTAAAGGAACACCAACTTTAGACTCGTTAGCTCGCGATTTAACCAAACTAGCTAAAGAAAATAAATTAGATCCTGTTGTAGGTCGTTCAAAAGAAGTAAAAAGAGTAATCCAAGTATTAAGTCGACGAACAAAAAATAATCCAGTCCTTGTTGGGGAACCAGGTGTAGGTAAAACAGCTATCGCCGAAGGATTGGCTCAGAAAATTATTCTAGGTGAAGTACCTGAAGAAATGCGTTCAAAACGTTTGATGATGTTAGATATGGGTTCTTTAGTAGCAGGAACAAAATATCGTGGTGAATTTGAAGATCGTATGAAGAAAGTAATTGATGAAATTTACAATGATGGTCAAGTTATTTTGTTCATTGATGAGTTGCATACACTGATAGGTGCAGGTGGTGCGGAAGGCGCAATTGATGCATCAAATATTTTAAAACCAGCGTTAGCGCGTGGTGAGCTTCAAACAATTGGCGCGACAACTTTAGATGAATACCAAAAATATATTGAAAAAGATTCTGCTTTAGAAAGACGTTTTGCGCGTATTCAAGTCGATGAACCTTCAACTGAAGAAGCAGAAGAAATTTTGCGAGGTCTACGTTCACGTTATGAAGAGCATCATGGTGTAGCAATTACAGACGAAGCTTTGCGTGCCGCCGTTACTCTTTCTGTTCGCTACATCAATTCAAGGCAACTTCCAGATAAGGCAATTGATTTGATTGATGAATCTGCAGCAAAAGTTCGGTTAGATCAAACAAGTGATGTAAGCGAGACTACAGTAGTTAAAGCTGAGATTGAGCGTTTGGTTATTGAGAAAGAAAGAGCCATTCAGAAACAAGATTTTGAAACCGCGGCCCTTTTGCGTAATAAAGAAAAGAAAGCTACACAAAAACTTGAAAAACTTTTATTGATTGAAGAAAAAAATACGAATGGTTATGCCAATCGAGTGACTGATGAAGATGTCGCAACAGTAGTTTCTGAATGGACAGGCGTTCCATTACAGCAACTGGAGAAAAAAGAAAGCGAACGTTTATTAGAATTAGAAGCATTATTACATGAACGAGTAGTAGGACAAGATGAAGCGGTTAAAGCAGTTTCTAGAGCAATCCGTCGTGCACGAAGTGGTTTGAAAGATCCACAACGACCGATTGGTTCATTCATGTTTCTTGGGCCAACAGGTGTCGGGAAAACAGAACTTGCAAAAGCATTATCTGAAGTGATGTTTGGTAGCGAAGAATCATTAATTCGTGTAGATATGTCTGAATTTATGGAAAAATATAGTACTAGTCGTTTGATTGGCTCGCCTCCAGGATATGTTGGTTATGATGAAGGTGGACAATTAACAGAAAAAATTCGTCAAAAACCCTATTCAGTTATCTTGTTAGATGAAGTTGAAAAAGCACATCCAGATGTTTTTAATTTACTATTGCAAGTACTTGATGATGGTCATTTGACAGATTCTAAGGGAAGAAAAGTTGATTTTAGAAATACAATTCTAATTATGACATCGAACATTGGTGCGACACAAATTAGAGAAGAAAAAAATGTCGGATTTAATGTCCAAGATGTAACGAAAGATCATAAAGCAATGCAAAAAAGAATCTTAGAAGAATTAAAGAAAGCTTTTCGCCCCGAATTCTTGAACAGAATTGATGAAACAGTAGTCTTCCACTCTCTGAACAAAGAAGAAATTCGTGAAATTGTTCAAATTATGAGCAAAGCGATTGTAAAACGTTTAGCAGACCAAGACATTGAAGTGAAAATTACCCAAGCAGCGATTGATATCATTGGTAAAGCTGGTTTTGATCCAGAGTATGGTGCTCGTCCAATCCGTCGTGCACTTCAAAAAGAAGTTGAAGATCGATTAAGTGAAGCTTTGCTTAGTGGAGAAATTCATCTAGGTGATCGAGTAACTATTGGTGGTTCAAAAGGAAAAATCACTTTGAATGTTAGAGAACCAAAAATTAAAAAGGAAATCGTTTCTGTCTGAATTTAACTTTGATAAATGGCACAAAAATCAATTTTGATTTTTGTGCCATTTTTTACTGTTTAACTAAAGACCAAAATATATTTTCGAAAATCCAACTTTAAATATAAGGACTATTGGAAAGTTTTTAGACCTATGCTACTATTATGAGGTTGTAGAAGGAGGTAACTATGATCGAAATCATAACTACTGTTGAATCATTTAATCAAGCAGAAGAATTATTAAACGCTGGAGTTGACACTTTATATTTTGGAGAAGAACAATTCGGTTTACGTTTGCCCGCTTCATTTACTAGAAATGAACAGCGCGAATTAGTTGAATTAGCACATAAATATGGAAAAAAAGCGAATATCGCTGTCAACGGCATTATTCATCCTGAAAAAATGAAGAAAGTGCCAGAATATCTTCAATTTTTAAAAGAAATTGGAACAGATGTCATTACAGTAGGCGACACTGGAATTATTTATACGATGAAGAAAAATCCAGAGTTACGTTTGCCATTTGTCTATGATGGCGAAACACTTGTAACGAGCTCACGCCAAATCAATTTTTGGAGTAAAAAAGGAGCAGTTGGTGCAGTTTTATCGAGGGAAGTTCCTTTTGATGAAATGAAATCGATGGCAGAATCACTAGTAGTTCCAACAGAAATTTTAGTATACGGAGCAACTTGTATCCATCAATCCAAACGACCATTATTACAAAATTATTATAATTACACACAACAAACAGAGGAAGTTGGACGTGAAAGAGGTCTTTTCATTTCTGAACCTAAAAAAGAAGAAACTCACTATTCGATTTATGAGGATAGTCACGGTACACATATCTTTGCAAGTAATGATTTGAATTTAATGAATGAGTTGGAACAATTAAATACTTATCATTATCGAACTTGGAAATTAGATGGTTTATTTACTTCAGGAGATGCTTTCGTTGAAATTGCTGAGTTATTTGTCGAAGCAAAAAATTATATTTTAGCAGGAAGTTGGAACGAAGAAATAGCAATCGAATTAACAGAGAAGGTTCGTAAATTGCATCCAGAAAATCGAGAATTGGATACAGGATTCTTTTATATTGATCCTACTTCAATCAAATAAGGAGTATGACGAAAGAAAAATGACAACCAAAAAGAAATTAAAACGTCCGGAAGTCCTAGCTCCGGCTGGAACATTAGAAAAATTAAAAACTGCTATTCATTATGGTGCTGATGCTGTATATATCGGTGGAAATGCTTATGGATTAAGGAGTCGTGCGGGTAACTTCACTTATGAAGAAATGGCTGAAGGTGTTGCTTTTGCAAAAGAACATCAAGCAAAAGTTTATGTAGCTGCAAATATGGTGACACATGAAGGAAATGAAGAAGGAGCAGGAGAATTTTTCCGCAGTTTACGTGATGTGGGTATTTCTGCTGTGATTGTTTCTGATCCAGCATTAATTGAAATTTGTGCGACAGAAGCACCCGGTTTACCAATACATTTATCAACACAAGCTTCTGCCACCAATTTTGAAACTTTGGAATTCTGGAAAGAAGAAGGGTTAGAACGCGTTGTCTTGGCTCGTGAAGTATCAATGGAAGAAGTTGCAGTTATTCGTGAAAACACGGACATTGAAATAGAAGCATTCATCCATGGCGCCATGTGTATTTCGTATTCTGGTCGTTGTACGCTCTCTAATCACATGTCGATGCGTGACGCCAACCGTGGTGGATGTTCACAATCATGTCGTTGGAAATATGGGTTGTTTGATATGCCGTTTGGGCAAGAGCGTAATAGTTTGACAGATTCCGGAGAAATTGAAGAAGAGTTTTCAATGAGTGCTGTAGATATGTCTATGATTGAGCATATCCCTGAACTAATCGAAAACGGGGTAGATAGCTTTAAAATCGAAGGTAGAATGAAATCAATTCATTACGTTTCTACGGTTTCAAATGTTTACAAGGCAGCAGTAGATAGCTATATGGCTGATCCAGAAAATTATGTATGCAAGCAAGAGTGGATTGATGAATTGTGGAAAGTTGCACAAAGAGAATTAGCAACTGGTTTTTATTATGATACACCAAGTGAGAATGAACAATTATTTGGTGCACGACGTAAAATCCCTGTTTATAAATTCGTTGGAGAAGTTTTAGCTTATGACGATGAAACGAAGATGGCAACAATTCGTCAAAGAAACTTATTTTCTATTGATGATGAAATCGAGTTTTATGGTCCTGGGTTCAATCATTTCTATCAAACGGTAGAAGTTATGTATAATGAGGACGGCGAATCAATTGACCGTGCACCAAATCCAATGATGATTTTAACAATGCCGGTTGAGCAACCAGTTAAACCAGGTGATATGATTCGTAAAAAGAAAGAATAATGACCGGGGAAACTCGTCTTTTCTAGGAGGAACGAAATGAAAACCTATGATTATATCGTGGTTGGTGGAGGATCCGGAGGGATTGCTTCTGCAAACCGTGCGGGTATGTATGGCGCGAAAGTTTTATTGATTGAAAGTAATGAACTTGGTGGGACTTGCGTAAATGTTGGTTGTGTACCTAAAAAAGTGATGTGGCAAGCAAGCACGATTTTAGAAACAATTGAACGAGATGCATCAAGCTATGGGATTCAAGCAGATGTAATGAAGGTCGACTTTTCCGAATTAGTAGAAAAACGTCAAAAATATATCGACTTTTTACATGGAGCTTATCAACGAGGATTAGATAGTAATCAAGTAGATGCAGTTAAAGGATATGCAACATTTATTGATAGTCAAACAGTTGAAGTAAATGGTCAACGATATCAAGCACCTAGAATTTTAATTGCGACAGGCGGTCGTGCGAGTCAAATGACAATCCCTGGTGGTGAATACGCGATCGATTCTAACGGATTCTTTGAATTGACTGAGTTACCAGCGCGAACAATTGTGCTTGGTGCAGGATATATTGCTGCAGAGCTTTCTGGCGTATTACAAGGTTTTGGCAGCGAAGTAATGTGGGCCTATCGTAAAGAAAGGCCTCTACGAACATTTGATAAGATGCTATCAGATAACTTGATTGAAATATACCAAGCAGCAGGAATGAAAACTTTTGCTAACCATACAGCTGTTGAGATTATCAAAAATAATGAAGACTATACTGTTATTTTTGATAATGGTAATACATTAACGGGTGATTGTGTACTATTTGCTGGTGGTCGCGTACCTAATACTAAAAATCTTGGACTAGAAAATACAAATGTGACACTTACAAAAAAAGGTTTTGTTCAAGTCGACAAATATCAAAATACAACAGATGAACATATTTTTGCTGTAGGGGATGTCATTGGAAAAATCGATCTAACACCAGTAGCGATTGCTGCAGGTCGTCGCTTGTCAGAGCGTTTGTTTAATGGCAAGAAAGATGAGTATTTAGATTATAACTTGGTTCCAACAGTTATCTTTACACATCCACCGATTGCTACGATTGGCTTGACAGAAGAACAGGCGCTAGAAAAATATGGCGAAAAAGAAATCAAAGTTTATCGCTCACGTTTTACGCCAATGTACTTTGCCTTAAGTGACTATCGTCAAAAATGTGAAATGAAACTGATTTGTGCTGGAAAAGAAGAGAAAATTGTTGGGTTACATGCGATTGGTGTAGGTGTAGATGAAATGTTACAAGGTTTTGCTGTTGCTATCAAAATGGGCGCAACAAAAGCGGATTTTGATAACACAGTAGCTATTCATCCTACTGGTGCAGAAGAATTTGTGACTATGCGTTAGAAAATTTACAAAATTAAAAACGTTCAAGCAAAAAAATCTTTATTGATTTTTTGCTTGAACGTTTTTAATTTGTTCTAGTCAAGATGGTTTGTGTTAAAGTTAATAAATTTTCTTTGGTTTGCTCGGTTGTTTGAGGTAATTTTTGAATGTCTTTCAAAGCAGCCTCTGTATATTTAGTAGCTAGTTGTTGCGCTTGTTTGACACCACCAAATTCATGAACTAGTTGTCGAACTTTATTGACATCTTCAAGGGTCATATTCGTTCTTTTTTCTAAATAAGGGAGTAAAGCAGCCTGTTCCTTTTGCAAAGAATAAATCAATGGTAGCGAGTAGACACCTTGACGCATGTCTTCCAAAACGGGTTTACCAATTTCCTCACTGTCCTGTGTGTAATCTAAGATATCATCAATGATTTGAAAGGCAATGCCGATATTTTTGCCAATTTCACCTGCTTTTTTAGCAAAATATTCAGATGTACCACTTTCATAGGCACCAATAAAACAACTTAATTTAAAGAGTTCAGCTGTTTTTCCCGAGATATTTTCTAAATACTCTTTTACAGATAAATTGTATTGATAACGATCATCCATTTGGCCAAGTTCACCATCAAGGACTTTTTCCATACTTCTTGAGTTAAGTTGTAAACTTTTAAGTGATGTTGAGTAGTCTGATAATAACTTGAAACAACAAACAAATAAATAATCGCCTGCATATACGGCAACGGTGTTCCCAAATTGATTACGTAAAGTGGGCTTTCCCCGGCGTAAATCTGATTCATCAACGATATCATCGTGAATGAGTGTCGCTGTGTGTAACATTTCAATTGACGCAGCAAGTGAGATTGCTTTGTCACGATCACGTTCTGATCCAAATTGTGAAAAAAGTAATTGATAAGCTGGTCGTAATAATTTTCCACCAGCATGAATTGTTTCGCGAATTGCTTGTTCGACAGGTTTATTTTTAAGATTGATGATTTTTTCCATTTTGGTTAATGTAGCTTCTAGTTCTAAAGCTAAAGTTGGGTAATTTTTCCACATTGGATGTAGATTCATAAAAAACTCCTCGTATAACGATTATTTTTTTAAAAACACTGGACTCCATTTTTGTTTGGTTTCCCGTTCATAATCCAGTTGGAATCGTTGAAGTGTTTGGACATGCTGTAATAAATAATTTGCGGCAATACCAATTGCGATTCCAGATAAAATGCCAAAAATTGAAAGGACAGGTAGGTACAGCATAACTGTCCAAGATTGAGCAATAAAGGACGCAGTGACTAATTGGCCTACATTATGCATAAAACCACCTGTAGCACTGATTCCAATAATGCTGACACGTTTTGGTCCTAATTGTTTTATCAAAAGCATGCCAAAGTAACTTAATAAAGCACCACTCATACTATAAAGAAAAGTTGAAATTGTTCCACCAAGTAAAGTTGTTAGAAATAATCGCAACCAAATCAAGAGGAAACTATCTCTTTTTTTCATTGTAAAAATAGCTACGATGGTAATCAAATTTGCTAATCCTAATTTTGCACCAGGAGCAAAAGCAAACGGGTAAGGAATCATATTTTCTAACAAGCCAATAATGACTCCTTGGGCTACGAGTAAGGAGATATAAATCAATTTTTGTAGTTTGCTCATAATTTTTTCAGCTAGTAAATCAAGCTGTCTTCCTCACTCCCGTCTGTTGATCGAACTTCGATCACTAATTTATGAGGTAAGCAAACAATTGTTTCGCCGTTTTTCGTTACCCATCCGCGACGAACGCAAATTTGATCCCCACAATCTGCTTCTTTCATTCGTATTTTATCACCGGCGATTTCAATAATATTGTAGTCACCATCTGCATCTGTATATGTGTAAGTGTAGCTTTTATTTCCACTGATTAAAGGAAATGTTTTGATTTCTGTTCCATCTACGCGTAAAACAGCTTCTTTTTCTGCAACGGACTGGCTTTGTTGACTACCAAAAATAATAATTGGCAAAAAAGAAAGGACAATCAAAAGCATAATGATGAAGATATCCCATGGTTTGAGTAAACTTTTCTTGATAAAATCTTTCATTCTGTAATTGACCTCCTTGTTCCAGAATAACTGCTCCAATTTTAGCATAGGAACAAAAGAAAGTCCTAGGCTTCCCTAGAACTTTCTTCTAAAATCATTTTATTTTTCGCCGTAGCGAGCTTTTGGTCTGCCATACCACCAACTACCTAGTGTACGTTGCAACCATGGGATGACCCAACGATCTAAACCAATTGCACGACCAGAACCATTCATAAGTGCGAATGCTACAAAGATAAACCAAATGTTTACCCAATAGAACATACCTGATAGACAGAAAGTAATGACAAGAACGATTGTTGTTGCACTACATAACCATGTAAACAATCCTGCAATCAATGCTAATGCTAAAGCAATTTCGAAGAAGACCATAAATTTTTGGAAGAACATTGCAACATCATTATTTGGCATAATAAATTGCATGATTTTTGTAAACCAATTTGGTGATTTTTCGATAACAGCCATTGGCTGTTCACCATAAGCGTAACTTAAACCAAAATGCGCAGCTTGCGTCGCTGTTTCTGCAGTTGCTTCACCAGCGCCACTTGCAGCTGTTGTTGCATCACCGGCTGCTGATGCACCACTTGCTACATCAGTAACATTGTATTCCCATGTCCAAGGGAATACACTATTTCCTTGGAACCATGAACCTTCACCAAACCAAGTGCTAGGTTTTAGTACTTCACCGTCACCGACAATTTTCTTGCCAGCTTCGATAAACCATACCAAACCGTAGAAAACGCGAAGTGGAACACTCCATAAAACATTTCCGTAGCGTGAAGAATGTCCACGGGCAACATTACGATCATCTTTGATATGGAAGAATTCATGCATCAAGTATTGGAACATATAGTAACCAGAACGAATATCAAAGAAATATTTCAAGTTGACGATATGTTTCATGATAATAGCTAAAAATCCGCTTAAATGAATTTTATCAAATAAGTTTGCGACGCCCCATTTAGCACCGATCGAAACCATAAATCCTTGATAGTTTCCTTTGAATTTATGTTTCTCGCCACCTTTGATAGAAGCGACGATGTTAGCAGCAGCAGTATGACCTGTTTGTTCAGCTGCTTGAACAATTTGAGGAGTTGGTGTATTTGGAAATTCTTCATAGAATACCAAGTCACCAATAATATAAATATTTTTATCTTCGTATCCTTTAGCTTGCATGTATTCGTTAGCAACAAGACGTTGGCCACGAGCTGTTTCAAGACCAAAGTCAGCAGCATCAGTTGTACCTTTGACACCAGCTGTCCAGATCAATGTATGTGTTGGAATTTGACGTCCGTCTTTTAATTTAATATGATTGGCATCAACTTCAACGATTGGAGAGTTTAGTAACAACTCAACTTGATGTTTTTGTAAGTAACGCTCTGCTTTAGCGGCGTCATTACGATCAAGCATATTTAAAATCGTTGGCATTGCTTCAACCACCATTAAAGTGATTTCGTTTGGATCTAATTTATAGTCTTTCGCTAAACGCGCTTTCCAATCGATTAATTCACCAATCATTTCAATTCCAGTGAATCCAGAACCACAGACAACAAATGTTAGCATTGCTTTTCGTAAAGCATCATCTGGTTCAATTGCAGCTTTAGCAACCGTTGTTTCAATGTGTTCACGAATTTTTACTGAGTCTTCAAATGACCAAAGCGTGAATCCATGTTCCTTCACTCCAGGAGTTCCGAAATCATTTGGCTCGCCACCCATACCTAAAATCAATTGATCAAATGGATAAGTACCTAGTTTTGTTTTAACAATTTTCTTTTCTTTGTCGATACCAATTACTGTATCGGTGACTAATTGCACATTTTTTTGGCGAGAGAATAAATGCTGTAAGTCATATTGAATGGCTTCTGGCTCAACACGCCCTCCGGCAACTTCATGTAGTTCTGTCATCATAGTGTGATAAGAATGGCGATCAATCAAAGTGATCGTTACGTCTTCTTTTTTAAGTTTTTTTGCCAGTAATTTTGTTGCTGACACACCGGCATACCCTGCACCTACAACGACAATATTTTGCTTTGTCATTGATAATCCGCTCCTTAGTAAACATTTCAGTTTGATAATTGTTACACAATCCTTTTACATTATATATACGTTATGTAAATTTGTCTAACTCCTTTTTCATTTTTTAATCAAAAGATTATTAAGCGTTTTTTTCACGAAAATTACTGAAAGAAAACGATTTATACGTTCGTGTTATTTTTTTTTAGAAAACGGTTGACTTATTGGTATGATTCATTAGAATGTATAATGAATCACAAATTATTTATAAGAATTATAAAAAGGGATTGGTGGGTTAATAATGAAAAAGAATCGTTTTGTAACTGGATTTGCTGTTTTAGCTTTTTCAGCCTTGGTATTAGGAGCTTGTGGAGCAGATAACAACAGTAGTTCAGACAGTTCAACTTCAGAGTCTTCAGTTGCACAATCTTCACAAAGTTCAACAACAGAATCAACTGCAACAGTAATTGCAGGTGGAGAATTACAAGATGGCACATATAAATTGGAAGAAAAAAATTATTCAAATGGTTATCGTACAGTGTTCACAATGGTTGTTAAAGATGGAAAGATCACTGAATCAAACTATGATAATGTAAATGAAGATGGAAAATCAAAACAAGAAGATGCTGATTACAATAAAAATATGAAAGCAAAATCTGGCACAAATCCAGAAGCATTTATTCCTGAATTAAATGAAAAATTTGTTGAAGCACAAAACCCAGGTGATGTAGAAGTAGTAACAGGAGCAACTCACTCATCAGAAAGCTTCCAAAACTACGCTCAACAATTAGTTCAAGCTGCTCAAGCTGGAAACACAGAAACAATTGAAATTGATAATGGTGCTGACTTGAAAGACGGTACTTATAAATTAGAAGAAAAAAATGAAAAAAATGGTTACCGTACAACATTTGAATTAACTGTAGCTGACGGTAAAGTTACAAAATCAAACTTTGATTACATCAATGCAGATGGAAAATCAAAACAAGATGATGAAGAATACAACAAATCAATGAAAGAAAAAAGCGGAACTGCTCCAGAAACATACATCCCAGAACTAAACGAAGAATTAGTTAAAGTGATGAGTGAAGAAGACGGTTCACCAGCTGATGTAGAAGTAGTAACAGGTGCTACACATAGCTCACATTCATTTATTATGTATGGTCAACAATTGATCAATGCTGCTGAAAAAGGCGACACAAAGACAATTGAAGTTGACAACATCGTAACTAAATAATTAAACAAGAAATGATGACGGGCTGATCACTTAATTGAGATCAGCCTCTTTCTTTTTGATATCGACCTTTTCATTTAGAAAAAAAGAAGGTATGATAACTTAAGAATAAGTAAAAAGGGGAAAATTATGCGAAAAAAATTACTACTTTCCTTACTAGCCGTATGTACTTTAGTTGCACTAGTTGGTTGTGGTTCATCATCTGAAAAGACAGTAGAAAGTGATAAACCAGCCAAAGGAATTCTAAGTGAACCATATGCACAAGAAAAATTTTTGTTAGGAACTTATGTGCGAATACGAGTATATGATGAAGGAAAAGAGTCTGTATTAACACCAGCCTTTGATCGTGTGAAAGAATTGGGCGATAAAATTACAATTAATCAATCAGGCTCTGAGATTGATGAGGTCAATGCACAAGCAGGTATTAAACCTGTTAAAGTTTCTGATGATGTTTATTCACTTGTAAAAAAAGCGTATGAATATAGTGAAGATTCTCGCGGCGGTTTTGACATGGCAATTGGTTCAGTAACACAGCTGTGGCGCATTGGTTTTGATGATGCAAGAAAGCCATCGCAAGAAGAAATTGATCAAGCTTTAAAATTAGTTGACTATCATAAAATTGAACTAAACGATGAAGAGAAAACTGTTTACTTAAAAGAAAAAGGAATGATCATTGACTTAGGTGCAATTGCTAAAGGGTACATTACTGATGAAGTTATCAAAGTACTTAAAGATAATGGTGTAACAACAGCAATTGTTGATTTAGGTGGAAATGTGTATGTTTTGGGACACAGTCCTCGTGGAAAAAATCAAGATTGGAATGTAGGCATTCAGGATCCTAATCTTGCTCGCGGTTCTGTTTTAGGAACAATCAAAGAAAAAAATAAAACATTGGTAACTTCAGGCATATATGAACGGTATTTGGAAGTAGATGGCGTGAAATACCATCATTTATTTGATCCTAAAACAGGTTATCCTTTTGATAATGACATTGCCAGTGTGACAATCATCACAAACAAATCGATTGATGGGGATGGTCTTTCAACAGCTGTTTTCTCAATGGGTGTGAAAAAAGGGTTATCTTATGTTGAAGAACTAGACAATGGAACAAATGCTATTTTTGTTACCAAAGAAGGAAAAGTCTATGTGACTGATCCAATCAAAGATGAATTTAAGTTAGCAGAAGACTCAGATTACGCAATGGGTGATCGTTCAAAGCTAGAGTAGGAGTAAGCAGATGTCACTGAAAATTTTTTTAGAAGTCGTTGAGATTCGAACAAAAGTGGCAAGTGTATTTCCTTTTGCGATAGGGGTTTTATTCTCTATCGCTTTTTTTCATGAAGTACACTGGTTAAGTACACTTTTATTTTTTATAGGAATGTTAGTTTTTGATTTGGCAACAACGGCAATCAATAATTATATGGATTATCAAAAAGCGCATTCAGAAGTTTATAAATATCAAGAAAATGTAATCGGTCGAACAAAAACTTCACCGAAAATTATTCGAAATATGATTTTAGGAATGATTGCATTTGTTTTTATTATCGGCATCATTTTAACGATTCAAACGGGTTGGTTATTGTTAGTGATGGGTGCTATTTGTTGCTTTATTGGTGTGTTTTATACTTTTGGGCCAATTCCGTTATCACGTATGCCACTGGGAGAAATTTTTAGTGGATTTACGATGGGCCTAGGAATTTTTGCAATGGTCGTATATGTCAATACTCATAGTACAAATGTATATGATTTAATGATTGATTTTCAAACCGGTAATTTTGCTTTGGAAGGGAATTTTTGGGCAGTTGCAGCTATTGTTCTTGCTTCATTACCATTAGTTTTTACAATTGCTAATATCATGCTAGCCAACAATTTAAGAGATCTTGATCGAGATATTGAAAATCATCGTTATACCTTAGTGTTTTATATTGGTCGTCCAGTGGGCACAGTCCTTTTTCAAAGCTTAATGTATGCTAGTTATATAGCTATATTATTAGGACTGTTAACAGGTGTGTTTGAATGGCCGATCTTGATTATACTAGCAACTTTTCCGAAAATTCATGGGAACTTGCAAGCATTCAAAAAGAGTTTGCCACAGCCAATCAGTTTTAGTTACTCTATCAAAAATATGATTTTATTTAACGGCAGTTATGTTCTAGGATTATTGTTAACCATTCTTTTTCAAAATATTTAATAAAAAATACGCATATCTTATGATAAAAATTTTGTCATAAGGTATGCGTATTTTTTAATTGATTGATGAAAGACTAATCTCCCCAGAAGATAATACTTTAAGTTCTTGAGGTGTTTGAACGACTAATTCACCTGTATCAGTAATTGATTTAGCAACCCCATGGTAGGTGGTGCCTTTTTGGATAAAAGAGACTTGTTTACCTAACACAAATGATTTTTTTCGATAGAAGGACAAGTATTCTTTATTTGCTGGTTCACGTAAATAAGTAAATAATTCTTTCCAAATTTCAATGATTAATTGATTACGAGTAATCAAAGCATGTCCATCAGGAAATATTGAAGTTGCTTTTTGCTGTATTTCTTGGGGAAATTCGTTTTGAGGCAATGAAAAATTAATGCCCATCCCAATAATCACGTGACTGATCCTGCCAGATTCCATATCACTAATTGCTTCTGATAAAATGCCACAAATCTTTTTACCATTGACATAAATATCATTGACCCATTTGATTTGAGTTGATACTCCTGTAAGTTTTTCAATTGCTTTGGCACAAGCGCTAGCTGCAACCAAAGTGTATTGAGGTAACTCATCAAATTCTTGGTTAGGATGCAAAAGTAAACTCATGTAAATGCCACGTCCTGGTTCGGCAAAAAAAGGCCGACCGAAGCGTCCACGTGCGTTTTCCTGCATGTCTGCAACAAATAATGTTGGATCGTCGGTTCCCTTTGCGGCAGCTAGTTTTGCATCTTGCATTGTTGATTGAGAAGTAGTCATTGTCTTCACGTGTAAACGTGGTTGATCGTTCTGAAGTTCCTGTTTGATTTCCGTTGCATCTAGTACATCAGAAGGTAAATAGCGGTAGCCGATAGGACCGTGTTCGAATTGATAGCCAGCTTTTTCTAGTTCTTTGATTGCTTTCCAAACACTGGTACGAGAAAGTTGTAGTTCTTGGGCGATTTTTTCTCCAGAAAGAAATGTCGTTGAATTTTTTAATAAGCGAAGTACAGTATCTTTTGTAGCCATCTGGTTATCCAACTCCTTTTTTGCTATTGTATCAAATTCTGACTTTCTTCGTATACAATAGTAAAAAGTTAATTTCCGCTGATTGAATTTTTGTAGATTACAAAGAATGTTTAAGCTAAAAGAACGGTGTCTTCTTTGAGTGTGGTACCACTATTTTTTTTGAAAAGATCAAGTAATTTAGCAACAGTTAATTGTTGTTTTTCTTCATTTGTAATATCCACAACGATTTGCCCTTGATGCAACATGATTAAACGATTGCCGTAACGAATAGCATCTTCCATATCATGCGTAACCATAAAAGCTGTTAATTTTTGTTCCTGAATTAATTTCTGAGTCAATTCCATTACAGTGGCAGAAGTTGCCGGATCAAGTGCAGCGGTATGTTCATCTAATAAAATCAATTCGGGGCGTTGTAGCGTTGCCATTAACAATGTGATTGCTTGGCGTTGCCCGCCAGATAATAAGCCGATTTCTGTGGTCAAACGATTTTCTAATCCTAAATTCAAACTTGCTAGTTGCTCTTTAAAAAATTGACGATCCCGAGGTTTTACGCCACGAAAGAAGCCACGTTTCTTTCCTCGTTTCATTGCAAGAGCTAAATTTTCTTCAACAGTTAAACGAACAGCTGTCCCTAGTTTGGGATCTTGGAATACACGGCTGATATTTTTAGAACGTTCTACTACCGATTTTTTGGTAATGTCTTGTTCACGCAAAATAATTTTTCCTTGATCAGCGGTAAAAGTTCCCGCGATACTATTAAGTAAGGTAGATTTTCCAGCACCATTCCCGCCAATAATTGTTACAAAATCAGCTGGTTGAAGTGAGAGATTAATTCCCTTTAGTACGTGATTTTCGTTTGTTGTTCCTTTTTCAAAAGTATGGTGTAAATCTTTAATTGTCAGTACGGCACTCATTTGTTGTTCCCTCCTCGATTGAATTTAGGAATACGCAATTTTTCTTGAATTTGTGGGAAAGATAAACAGATAACTAAAACTAAAGCAGAAGCCAATTTGGAGTCACTAGGTTCGACATTTAATTCGAAAACGAGTGCTAAAATAAAACGATAAATCACTGCACCAAGAATGACTGTCAAGAAACGTGAAAGTAGTGGCTGATTACGGAACAAGACTTCTGCAATGATGATCGAAGCTAAGCCAATAACGATTGTGCCAATTCCAGAGTTTAAGTCAGCAAAACCATTGTTTTGTGCAAGTAAGGAGCCAGCTAAAGCAATGCAACCGTTCGAGATCATATAGCCAATAATTTTCATGTTATCTGTGTTGATGCCATTTGCTTCGCTCATCGCTAAGTTGTCTCCCGTTGCTCGAATTGCAAGTCCTGTTTCTGTTCTTAAGAAAAACACTAGTAGAAAAATAATCAGTAAAGCGATACACAAACCTACAATTAAAACGGCGGTTGTTTTTGAGACGCCCAATGACTCAACCCATTCAAAAATAGTGGGCTGTCCAAGCAGTGAGATATTAGGTGCGCCCATCACTCGTGAAGTCACAGAATACAAGCCTGTCATGGTGATGATTCCTGCAAGTAATGCAGGAATTTTGAGTTTTGTATGAAGCAATCCGGAAACCAATCCAGCCAACGCACCGCCTAAAAATCCTAGTAGGCAAGCAAGTAAAGGATGGATGCCTGTTGTAATACTCATTGCCGCTATCCCAGCACCTAAAGGAAAACTTCCTTCAGCAGTTAGATCAGCAATATCTAAAATACGAAACGTAATATAAACACCAATTGCTAATAATGCCCAAAGAACACCTTGTGAGGCAGAAGATAAGAAAATTGAAAATAGATTTAACATATTTTGTTCCTCCTATTGTTTGCTACTCAGCTGCTTTAATACTGGCAGGATCAATTCCTAAATCATCAGCCATTTTTTCATTTACAATTAGTTCTAAATCATTTGCAGATTCAACAGGAAGTGAGTCAGGTGTTGCTTTTCCATCAAGGATTTTTGCAGCCATGATTCCAGTTTGTTTTCCAAGTTTTTCATAATCAATGCCGACAGTTGCAAGTCCACCTTCTTTTACTTGTGCAGCTGAACCAGCAACGACAGGAGTCTTTGTTTCTTTTGCTACTTCACCAACGACACTTGCGGCACTAGCGAATGTATTGTCTGTTGGAATATAAATGCCATCAACGTCTTTGGCTAAACTTTTCGTTACTTGTTGAACATCGTTGGTTGAGTTAGCAGTTAAAACTTTTACTTTAATTCCAGCTTTTTCTAATTCTTTTTGAGCAAGATCACCTTGAAGTTTAGAGTTTGCTTCGCCGTTGTTGTACATGATTCCGATTTTTTTTGCATTCGGAACAATGCTTAGTAATAAATCAATTTGTTTTTTGATTGGAACCATATCAGAAGTGCCAGTTACATTTCCTCCGGGTTCTTTGTTGGACGCAACTAGTTTGGCTTCTTTCAAATCAGTCACTGCAGTAACAGTAATCGGAATAGTTGTCGTTTCATTTAGTAATGATTGAGCAGCAGGTGTTGCGATTCCCAACAATAAATCAGGTTTTTCTTTGACTAATTTTTCGCTCATACTTTTTAAGTTATCTTGATTGTTCTGAGCGTTTTGATAATCAATTGTTAAATTTTTTCCTTCAACGTAACCACCTTCTGACAAACCTTCTTTGAAACCTTTATAAGAATCGTCAAGAGAATTATGTTGTACAAGTTGAAGTACGCCCACCGTTTTCATTTCTTCATCGCCATTTTTTGCTTCGCTTTTTTGAGCACAACCACCTAGTGCAAGTAATACTGTTAGTCCAAGTCCAATTAATACATTCTTTTTCATTTGATTTCCTCCTTAGTTTTAAGAAACAAAAAAATCCATTCAGACATGACGTCTAAATGGATTCGAAAAAGCGAGAAAATAAATAGAAAAGTATGGTACCAGAAATACTTTGTATTTTCTTTGCTTAGCCACTTAGCGTAATGTCTACGTGGCTTTTTGCGTAATACAAAGTTCTTTAGCCATCATAGATACAAACAAGTTGTTTAACGTTTGTATCCATCATGATGAATACAAACCTATCTAAAGTAGCTAAAGAAAAAGTTATTCAGTTGTGTTGGTTTTATTCGATTAGTTATCATAGTAATTCCTCCACAAAATGAATTTCCTCAATCTTAGCAAAGGGGTTTTGGTCTGTCAATACAAAAGTGATCAATGAAAAAAATTGATAGTAGATGAAAGAATTAAGAAAAGGTTGCGAAAGCAAGTGAGCAAAGCGATGAGAGGTTGACTTTTGTACGAAATACGTGTATTATATGAAGTTGCAAAAACTATCTGATGAATGAAAGGCAGAAACGAAATATTGTCCGTTTCGGCTTTATAAGAGAAACAAAAGTAGGAGCTCACGAAAGTAAGTTTTCAAGAGATTGTTCTATTTTTGGTTTTTTTTTGCCTAAAAGCCGCAAAAAATGTCTGTTGTTACCTAAAAAAAATATATGAAATGTTTTTGTAACAATTAGTCGGGTAGTCTTTTTGAATGACATTTTAGAGGGGTGAAGAGCTTGGCTGGACACGTAGTAAAATACGGAAAACATCGCGAACGTAGAAGTTTCGCACGCATCAGTGAAGTGTTGGAATTACCAAATTTGATTGAAATTCAAACAGACTCTTACCAATGGTTCTTAGATGAAGGACTTAGAGAAATGTTTGAAGACATTTTGCCAATCGATGATTTTAATGGCAACTTATCTTTGGAATTTGTGGATTATGAACTTAAGGAACCTAAGTATACAGTAGCAGAAGCTCGCGCACATGATGCTAACTATTCTGCACCATTACATGTTACTTTGCGTTTAACAAATCGTGAAACAGGTGAAATCAAAGCACAAGAAGTATTCTTTGGCGATTTCCCACTAATGACTGAACAAGGTACATTTATTATCAATGGTGCTGAACGTGTAATTGTTTCTCAATTAGTTCGTTCACCTGGTGTTTACTTCCATGGGAAAGTAGACAAAAACGGAAAAGAAGGCTTTGGATCAACAGTTATTCCTAACCGTGGCGCTTGGTTGGAAATGGAAACTGACGCAAAAGATATTTCTTACGTACGTATCGACCGTACACGTAAAATTCCTTTGACTGTTTTAGTTCGTGCATTAGGATTTGGTTCTGATGATACGATTTTTGAAATATTTGGTGATAGCGAAACATTGCGTAATACTATTGAAAAAGATTTGCACAAAAATGCAAGTGATTCACGTACAGAAGAAGGTTTGAAAGATGTTTACGAACGTTTACGTCCAGGAGAACCAAAAACAGCAGATAGTTCTCGTAACTTATTAAATGCTCGTTTCTTCGATCCAAAACGCTACGACTTAGCAAATGTTGGTCGTTACAAAGTAAATAAAAAATTAGATTTAAAAACACGTCTATTAAACTTAACATTAGCTGAAACGTTAGTTGATCCAGAAACTGGTGAGATCATCGTTGAAAAAGGAACTGTGTTGACACACCAAGTGATGGAAACATTAGCTCCATTTATTGACAATGGTTTGAACTCAGTTACTTATTACCCATCAGAAGATGGTGTAGTCACTGATCCAATGACTGTCCAAGTGATTAAAGTATTTTCACCAAAAGATCCAGAACGTGAAGTTAACGTAATCGGTAATGGCTACCCAGAAGCAGCTGTTAAGACTATTCGTCCCGCAGATATTGTTGCTTCAATGAGCTACTTCTTGAACTTAATGGAAGATATTGGAAATGTTGATGATATCGATCACTTAGGTAATCGTCGTATCCGTTCAGTTGGTGAATTATTGCAAAATCAATTCCGTATTGGTTTAGCTCGTATGGAACGTGTGGTACGTGAAAGAATGTCTATCCAAGACACAGAAACATTAACACCACAACAATTGATTAATATTCGTCCAGTTGTGGCAAGTATCAAAGAATTCTTTGGTTCTTCACAGTTGTCACAGTTCATGGATCAAACAAATCCATTGGGTGAGTTAACACATAAACGTCGTCTATCAGCCTTAGGGCCTGGTGGTTTGACTCGTGACCGTGCTGGTTATGAAGTTCGTGACGTTCACTATTCTCACTATGGTCGTATGTGTCCGATTGAAACTCCTGAAGGTCCGAATATCGGATTGATTAACAGTTTGTCAAGTTATGCAAAAGTTAATAAGTTTGGTTTTATTGAAACACCATATCGCCGAGTTGATCGTGCGACAGGACGTGTTACTGATCAAATTGATTACTTAACTGCAGACATCGAAGACCACTATATCGTTGCCCAAGCAAATAGTATTCTAAATGAAGATGGCACATTTGCTGAAGACGTTGTAATGGCTCGTGCACAAAGTGAAAACTTAGAAGTTTCTATTGATAAAGTTGACTATATGGACGTTTCTCCTAAGCAAGTAGTAGCTGTTGCGACAGCATGTATTCCTTTCTTGGAAAACGATGACTCCAACCGTGCCTTGATGGGTGCTAACATGCAGCGTCAAGCTGTTCCGTTGATCAATCCACAATCACCATGGGTTGGTACTGGTATGGAATATAAATCTGCGCATGACTCAGGTGCTGCATTATTGTGTAAACATGATGGTGTCGTTGAGTATGTAGATGCTTCAGAAATCCGTGTTCGTCGTGACAATGGTGCATTAGATAAATATGTTGTAACAAAATTCCGTCGTTCAAACTCTGGAACAAGTTATAACCAACGCCCAATCGCTCTTTTAGGCGAACGCGTTGAAAAAGGTGATACTTTAGCAGATGGACCTTCTATGGAACAAGGTGAAATGGCACTAGGACAAAACGTTTTAGTTGGTTTCATGACTTGGGAAGGTTACAACTATGAAGATGCGATTATCATGAGTCGTCGTCTTGTAAAAGATGATGTTTATACTTCAATCCATATTGAAGAGTATGAGTCAGAAGCTCGTGATACAAAATTAGGACCTGAAGAAATTACTCGCGAAATCCCTAACGTTGGGGAAGATGCTTTGAAAGACTTAGATGAAATGGGTATTATCCGCATTGGTGCGGAAGTTCAAGATGGCGATTTACTTGTTGGTAAAGTTACTCCAAAAGGTGTAACTGAATTATCAGCAGAAGAACGTTTGCTACATGCAATCTTTGGCGAAAAAGCTCGTGAAGTTCGCGATACTTCATTACGTGTACCACATGGTGGTGGCGGAATCGTTCATGATGTAAAAATCTTTACTCGTGAAGCTGGCGATGAATTATCACCAGGTGTTAACATGCTCGTTCGTGTTTATATCGTTCAAAAACGTAAAATTCATGAAGGAGATAAGATGGCCGGTCGTCATGGTAATAAAGGGGTTGTATCCCGTATTATGCCAGAAGAAGATATGCCATTCTTACCTGATGGAACACCAATCGATATCATGTTGAATCCATTAGGGGTACCATCTCGGATGAACATCGGACAAGTATTAGAATTACACTTAGGTATGGCTGCACGTCAATTAGGAATCCACGTAGCAACTCCTGTATTTGATGGCGCGACTGATGAAGATGTTTGGGCAACAGTTCGTGAAGCTGGTATGGCTAGCGATGCTAAAACAGTTCTTTATGATGGTCGTACTGGGGAACCTTTCGATGGACGTGTATCTGTTGGGGTTATGTATATGATTAAACTTGCCCACATGGTTGATGATAAATTACATGCTCGTTCAATTGGACCTTACTCATTGGTTACGCAACAACCATTGGGTGGTAAAGCTCAATTTGGTGGACAACGTTTTGGGGAAATGGAAGTTTGGGCACTGGAAGCTTATGGTGCTGCTTATACCCTACAAGAAATCTTGACATACAAATCGGATGACGTTGTTGGTCGTGTGAAAACATACGAAGCAATCGTTAAGGGCGAACCAATTCCAAAACCTGGTGTACCAGAATCATTCCGTGTATTAGTTAAAGAATTACAATCATTAGGTTTAGACATGCGCGTCTTAGATATCCAAGATGAAGAGATTGAATTACGCGACATGGATGACGAAGATGATGATTTGATTACAGTAGATGCTTTAACAAAATTTGCTGAACAACAATCTGCAAAAGAATTAGAAAAACAAGCTGCAGAACAAGTTGAACAAGTGCATGAAGATGCAATCCAAAACTTTGAAACTGCAGAAGATAAATTAGACTAATCCGGTCTATGGGCTGCGAGGCGGTCGATGATCAGCCGCCTTGTGGTTTTGCCATTAAACGAAATGGAGGGAACCCCTTTTGATCGATGTAAATAAATTCGAAAGTATGCAAATAGGTTTGGCTTCTCCCGAAAAAATCAGAAGCTGGTCTTACGGCGAAGTTAAAAAGCCTGAGACGATTAACTATCGTACCTTAAAACCTGAACGCGAAGGGTTGTTCTGTGAGCGGATTTTTGGTCCTACAAAAGACTGGGAATGTGCCTGCGGAAAATACAAACGTATCCGTTATAAAGGAATTGTTTGTGACCGTTGTGGAGTAGAAGTTACTCGCTCGAAAGTTCGTCGTGAACGTATGGGACACATTGAATTAGCTGCTCCTGTTTCACATATCTGGTATTTTAAAGGTATTCCTTCACGTATGGGTCTTGTTTTAGATATGAGCCCACGTGCATTGGAAGAAATCATTTATTTTGCCTCTTATGTAGTTATCGAACCAGGTAATACTAATTTAGAGAAGAAACAATTATTGACTGAACGTGAATATCGTGAGAAACGTGAACAGTATGGTCAAGAATTCCAAGCTGCAATGGGTGCGGAAGCAATCAAACAATTATTAGATAATGTTGATTTGGATGCAGAAGTTGCAGAATTAAAAGAAGAATTGAAATCAGCACAAGGACAAAAACGTACACGTGCTATTCGTCGCTTAGACATTTTAGAAGCATTCCGTGCTTCTGGAAATGAACCAAGCTGGATGGTTATGGATGTTATTCCTGTAATCCCTCCTGATTTACGTCCAATGGTTCAATTAGAAGGTGGACGTTTTGCAACAAGTGATTTAAACGATTTGTATCGTCGAGTAATCAACCGCAACAATCGTTTGAAACGTTTGTTAGATTTGAATGCACCAGGAATCATTGTTCAAAATGAAAAACGTATGTTACAAGAAGCCGTTGATGCATTGATTGACAATGGTCGTCGTGGCCGTCCAGTTACTGGACCAGGTAACCGTCCATTGAAATCTCTTTCTCATATGCTAAAAGGGAAACAAGGTCGTTTCCGTCAAAACTTACTAGGTAAACGTGTTGACTATTCTGGTCGTTCAGTTATCGTTGTTGGTCCTTTCTTGAAGATGTATCAATGTGGTCTTCCAAAAGAAATGGCTATCGAATTGTTCAAACCATTTGTAATGCGTGAATTAGTTCAACGTGAACTTGCATCAAACATCAAAAATGCAAAACGTAAAATCGAACGTCAAGAAGATGAAGTTTGGGATGTTTTAGAAGACGTAATCAAAGAACACCCAGTATTACTTAACCGAGCACCTACACTTCACAGACTTGGTATTCAAGCATTTGAACCAGTATTGGTACAAGGCCGTGCAATTCGTTTGCATCCACTTGTTTGTGAAGCCTACAATGCCGATTTCGATGGAGACCAAATGGCTGTCCATGTTCCATTGAATGAAGAAGCACAAGCTGAAGCACGTATGTTGATGCTAGCTGCACAAAATATTTTGAATCCAAAAGATGGTAAACCAGTTGTAACACCTTCTCAAGATATGGTTTTAGGTAACTACTATCTAACTATGGAAGAAGAAGGTCGTGAAGGCGAAGGAATGGTCTTCAGAGATCAAAATGAAGCTGTAATAGCATGGCGTAATGGCTATGTTCATTTACACTCTCGTATTGGTGTAAATCCTAACACATTAGGTGACAAACCATTTACTGATTGGCAAAAAGAACGCACAATGATTACTACTGTTGGTAAGATTATCTTCAATGAAATCATGCCACAAGAGTTTCCTTACTTGAATGAACCAACTGACTTTAACTTAACAGTTCAAACGCCAGATAAATACTTTGTTGAAGCGGGTACAGATATTCCTGCACACATCAAAGAACAAGAGTTGATCTTGCCATTCAAGAAGAAAAACTTAGGAAACATCATCGCTGAAGTCTTTAAACGTTTCAAAGTGACTGAAACATCTAAAATGCTTGACCGTATGAAAGACTTAGGATACAAACATTCAACTCATGCAGGTATCACTGTAGGGATTGCGGATATTAGTGTTCTTGAAGAAAAACAAGGAATTATCCAAAATGCACACAAACAAGTTGAAACAATTACAAAACAATTCCGTCGTGGTCTGATCACAGATGACGAACGTTATGAACGCGTAATCGCTGTTTGGAATGCTGCCAAAGATGAAATCCAACAAAAACTGATGGAAGGTTTGGAAGCAAAAAATCCAATCTTCATGATGTCTGATTCTGGGGCTCGTGGTAACATCTCCAACTTTACTCAGCTTGCCGGTATGCGTGGATTGATGGCTGCTCCGAATGGTCGAATCATGGAATTGCCAATCATTTCTAACTTCCGCGAAGGACTATCTGTCTTAGAAATGTTTATCTCAACTCACGGGGCTCGTAAAGGGATGACCGATACTGCCTTGAAGACAGCCGATTCAGGTTACTTGACTCGTCGTTTAGTTGACGTAGCACAAGATGTTATTATTCGTGAAGAAGATTGTGGTACTGACCGTGGTCTTGAAATTCGTGCAATTCGTGAAGGAAACGAAATCATTGAATCATTAGAAGATCGTCTAATTGGACGTTACACTCGTAAAGAAATCCGTAACCCGGAAACAGACGAACTAATTATTGAAGGAAATGAATTGATTTCTGAAGATATTGCAAAACAAATCGTTGATGCTGGTGTTGAAACGGTAACGATTCGCTCAGTATTCACATGTAATACAAAACATGGTGTATGTAAACATTGTTATGGACGTAACCTTGCAACTGGTTCTGACGTTGAAGTAGGTGAAGCAGTTGGTACGATCGCTGCTCAATCAATTGGTGAACCAGGTACACAGTTAACAATGCGTACGTTCCATACGGGTGGGGTTGCCGGAGATGATATTACTCAGGGTCTTCCTCGTGTCCAAGAAATTTTTGAAGCACGTAATCCAAAAGGACAAGCTGTGATCACAGAAGTAACTGGGGATGTTATTGACATTTCAGAAGATCCTGCGACACGTACAAAAGAAGTAACAATTAAAGGTAAAACAGATACTCGTACGTACACTGTACCTTATACAGCACGTATGAAAGTAGCTGAAGGCGATATGATCCATCGTGGTGCACCATTAACAGAAGGTTCAATCGATCCTAAACAATTGTTGCAAGTTCGTGATGTTTTATCTGTTGAAAATTATCTATTGCGTGAAGTACAACGCGTGTACCGCATGCAAGGGGTAGAAATCGGAGATAAACATATTGAAGTAATGGTACGTCAAATGTTGCGTAAAGTTCGCGTAATGGACCCAGGTGACACAGAAATCTTACCAGGTACTTTAATGGATATTGCAGACTTTAAAGATCAAAACTACAATACTTTAGTTGCTGGTGGTGTTCCTGCGACATCTCGTCCAGTCTTGCTAGGTATTACAAAAGCTTCATTGGAAACAAACAGTTTCTTATCTGCTGCATCATTCCAAGAAACAACTCGTGTCTTGACGGATGCCGCAATTCGCGGTAAGAAAGATCCACTTCTTGGTTTGAAAGAAAATGTTATCATCGGTAAAATCATCCCAGCTGGTACTGGTATGCAACGTTACCGTGACATGGAACCAAAAGAAGTTGGTGTGGCTAGCGAAAATGTGTACAGTATTTCTGATATTGAAGCACAAATGGCTGCTGAAGATGCAATGAACAACAATCAAACAAAATAAATCAATTCGTTTGAGAATTTTGGATTGAAATAAGAGGTCGAACGTCATGACGTTCGACCTCTTTTGTGTTTTGTGGATAAATTTTGGCGAAGTTTAAGGAGAAATATCCACAAGAATGATAAATAAAAAGAAAAATAAAATGTCCACATGTGGACAACTTATTGGTTCGTGGCTTTTAGAGAAGTAAAGTCCATCTTTTAAAATATACCCCCAGAGGGTAAGTGCGATTAACAATATTTTTTTGGTTTCAAGCAAAATAATGTTCCTTTTCTTAGAAATGAGTATGATAAAGAAAAGGGAGATGATATAAAATGACAAGTAAAACGAAAACAGCAGTTTTTGCTGGCGGATGTTTTTGGTGCATGGTAAAGCCTTTTGATACGCAACCAGGGATTATTTCCGTCACTTCTGGTTACACTGGCGGACATGTTCCAAATCCAACGTATGAACAAGTAACAACGGGGACAACAGGACACACAGAAGCTGTAGAAATTGAATATGATCCGGAAATCATCAGTTATGAACAATTACTGGATATTTATTGGCAACAAACAGATCCAACGGATGCATTAGGACAATTTGCTGATCGAGGAGACTCGTATCGACCAGTTATTTATTATGGAAGTGAAGAAGAACAACGACTAGCTGAAGAATCTAAGCAACGATTGGAAGCGAGTGGTCGATTTGAACAACCGATTGTAACTAAAATTGAACCAAAAGTAACTTTTTATCCGGCTGAAGAATATCATCAAGACTATTACAAAAAAAATCGTGTACATTATAATTTATATCGTGAAGGTTCTGGACGCGCTGGTTTTATCCGAAAAAAGTGGTCAGATAAGGTATCTAAAAAATAACGAAAATAATTTCTATTTGGAATAATTGCTAATAAAAAACGATGACTCTGGTCATCGTTTTTTATTTACTTGCTGCTTAAAACAATAATTAATCCCATAGTTAGAAAAGGGATAAAAGGCAGATGCACCAGTTGTTTACGATAACACACATAATAGAAAACAAAGTATGTTACGCCTAGCAAGCTAGCGACAAATAGTAATTGAGCTAAGGAAACTAATGACAATCCACCACTCCAACAAATCAGTAGTAAACAATCCCCTATTCCTAATGATCTAGGCACAAAAGATAAAATCAAACACATAACAAAAATGACTAGGAGAACACTCTTCCAATGAAAATTGGCATTCAAAAACCAAGATAACCACAAGATTCCCCACATGAGATAAAGAAGTAAAGAATCAATTAACAGATAAAAGATATCCATTAGACTTAGCAGAAAAGCCATGCTAATCCAAAATAAAAGAAGAAGATCCCATGAATAAAAATAAAAATGCCAGCTAAATAATGCGCCACAAACTACCTCGGCTAAAAAATAACTAATTGGTAATTTACAATGGCAATAACGGCAGTGAAAATTTTGCCAAAGTATTGATAATAAAGGAATTAACTCATACCAAGCTAAACGTGTTTGACAGTGATTGCAATGTGAGCCAGGCGATAGAATGGATTCGTTAATGGGAATCCGTTGTGCAACTAAACAAAAGAATGACCCGAAACAACTACCAAGAATAAAATGAAGTATCATCTGATTTGCTCCTTTCTAAAATGAAATACGCAAAGTGATAAGCAGAAAATTATTTAGTTAAAATCATCGAAAAGTAAATGATATATCATTTACTTTTCGATGATTTTTATGATTTAAAGATCACTTGGATGAAAATCATTCTCAGGTAATTGGTTTTAGTGTACATTTAATTGAAAATTGACTATGATTTTATATGTAAATAAATGTAGGGAGGTAACAAAATGAAATTTCCAAAAACAAAAGAAGTATTGAACCAATTAGTTGCAGATTTAAGTCAAATGTCTGTTGTTGTGCATCAAACACATTGGTACATGAGAGGTCCAGGTTTCCTTACTTTGCACCCAATGATGGACGAATTCATGGATGATCTAAATGATCAATTAGATGAGATCTCAGAACGTTTGATCACCCTTGATGGCGCACCTTACTCAACATTACGTGAGTTTGCAGACAATACAAAAATTTCTGATGAAGTAGGTCGTTGGGACCGTACGATTCCAGAACGTTTAGAAACATTAGTGAAAAATTATCGTTATCTAGCTGATCTTTACCAAAAAGGAATTGAAGTTTCTGGTGAAGAAGGCGACGATCCTACACAAGATATCTTTATTGAATTTAAAACAGCAACTGAAAAACGCATCTGGATGATCCAAGCACATCTTGGAAAAGCTCCAGAAATTGATGCTTAGAAATTTATTTCTATAATAATAGAAGAAAAAGACACGCAACTCATTAAGTTGTGTGTCTTTTTGTGTGGAAGAAGGGAGCCCTATGCATTACTAACCTTTCGCAAAGCAATTCAGGACAAGGGAACGATCTCAGATGCTAATTGAGAAAATGCGTAGTCGATTTGTGCTCTTACTTGGTCAAAGCCAGTTCCACCTTCGGAATGTCTTCTTTGAACGGCTACTTCTGACCGTAAAGTATCGTAAATATCGTCTTCAATCAGTGAACTGATGGCTTGGAATTCAGTTAATGGAATATCCTGTAAAAAATAGCCTCTTTGTGTACAATGGAGGACAAGTTTTCCGACAATTTCATGTGCTTGACGGAAAGGCATTCCTTTGGTAGCTAAGTAGTCAGCTAATTCTGTTGCATTAGAAAAATCTTGTTGTGTGGAAGCATGCATACGTGATTGATTGACTTTCATCGTTGCAATCATGCCATCCATGATCGTTAAACTAGCTAGAACTGTTTCACTTGAGTCAAACATACCTTCTTTATCTTCTTGAAAATCTTTATTGTATGCAAGTGGTAAACCTTTCATCAAGGTTAAAAGACCAAAAAGATTTCCGTAAACTCTACCTGTTTTCCCACGAATAAGTTCAGCCATATCTGGATTTTTCTTTTGCGGCATAATTGAACTTCCTGTTGAGAAAGTATCTGTCAATTCAACAAATTGAAACTCATGGCTGCACCACAAAATCAATTCCTCGCAAAAACGTGAAAGATGCATCATTAAAAGAGAACAATTACTTAGAAATTCTAAGATAAAATCACGATCACTCACAGCGTCCAAACTGTTTTGATAAATACCAGAAAAACCTAATTCTTTTGCTGAAAATTGACGGTCGATTGGAAAGGTAGTTCCAGCCAGTGCTGCACTGCCAAGTGGAGATAAATCAATTCGTTTTAAACTTTCTTCAAAACGTTCCGCATCCCTAGTCAACATCTGATAATAAGCGAGCAAATGATGGCCGAAGGAGATTGGCTGTGCATGTTGGAGGTGCGTATATCCAGGTGCAATTGTTTCAACATGTTCTTCAGCTTTCTTGACTAAAGTTGTTCGTAACTGGTGAAGTTTGGTTATTAATTCCAAAACAGTCTCCTTGAGAAAAAGATGCATATCTGTCGCGACTTGATCATTTCGGCTGCGAGCGGTATGTAACTTTCCCGCAACTGCGCCAATTTCTTGATGAAGCAATGTTTCGATATTTAAGTGGATATCTTCATTTTCAATGGTGAATTGTAATTCATTTGCTGCTAATTTTTGCTGCAAAGTTTCTAAACCGGAAATAATTGCTAACGTTTCATCTGTAGTTAAAATTCCTGTATGACCAAGCATTTTGACATGAGCTAAACTGCCAAGGATATCTTGCTTTGCTAACTTCTGGTCAAAAGAAATGGATGCTCCAAATTCGTCAATCCATTGTTCACTTTCGCCTTGAAAACGACCACCCCAAAGTTTTTCCATATCTGTTCCTCCCCAAAATTATGTAAAACAATGAAGATTTCTTTTTCCTGTTATAACGTAAAGAAATCTTCATTAGCTAGTGTATTTAAATTATTTGTGACAAGTTTTCTTGTTTCGATTGTACCTCTGCGTGGACCTTAGAAGGTAATCCCCAAAGTTTGATGAACCCAATAGCTGCTTGTTGATCAAAGGTATCTGCGGATGTATAAGTAGCCAGTTCTTCACTATACAGACTATTAAATGATTTCCGCCCCTCAACAATCACGTTTCCTTTAAAGAGTTTGACCCGGACGGTCCCATTTACATAAATTTGTGTTGATTTTAGAAATTGTAACAAGGCTTCTGTTAATGGATTGAACCATAAACCATCATAAATCATTTGACTGAGCTGCTGCTCAATTAGTGGTTTAAAGTGGGCAAGCTCACGTACAAAAGTCAAATCTTCCAATTCTTTGTGCGCTTGCATCAAGACCACCGCCCCGGGACATTCATAAACTTCACGTGATTTGATACCAACTAACCGATTTTCAACATGATCAATTCGACCGATTCCATGTTTACCAGCGAGTTGATTTAAGGTCAAGATTAGTTGTGATAAAGACATCTTTTCTTGATTTAATTCAATTGGGATACCGTGTTCAAATGTTAGCTCAATCACATCGGGTAGATCTGGTGTATATTCTAAAGCAGTCGTTAACTCGTAAGCTCCTGCAGGTGGGGTTGCCCAAGGGTCTTCTAAAATTCCGCATTCACATGCCCGCCCCCAAAGATTTTGATCAATTGAATAAGGATTGTCTAAATTTGCAGGAATTGGAATATCATTTGTTTTTGCATAAGCAATTTCTTCTTCACGAGACCACTGCCATTGACGAACAGGAGCGATAATTTTTAAGTCGGGTGCTAAAGCATTGATTGCAACTTCAAATCGAACTTGATCATTTCCTTTTCCGGTACAGCCATGAGCGATGGTTGAAGCTCCTGTCGTGCGAGCAAGTTCAACTAGTTTCTTCGCAATTAAGGGGCGTGAAAGGGCAGAAACTAATGGATACGATTGTTCATAGAAGGTATGTCCTTGAAGAGCAGCCAAAGCAAATTCTTGCGCAAATTCCTCTTTAGCATCAATCGCATAAGAAGCGCTAGCACCAACTTGCAATGCTTTTTCTTTGATAAAAGACGTATCTTTTCCTTCGCCGATGTCTAAACAACAAGCAATCACGTCATAGCCTTCATCCGTCAGCCACTTAATGGCAACAGATGTATCTAATCCACCGGAATAAGCTAAAATAATTTTCTCTTTCATAAAAAAACTCCCCTTACTTTGCATTCTTTTGAAAATTGATGCTTCAAATAATAGCATCATAAAAATAAAAAAGCAACACTTTTATTAAATAAATATGCATTATTTTGTAATTTAATTATTTAATATACAAAAAATAGCGGAATTTAATTCCTTTTTATACAGTAATTGAAATTGGAAGTATAGAGGCAGATAGGAGAATAGATCAAAGATGTAAACTTTTGAAAAATTTTTCATGCGAGCAGAAAAACGTTGACATTATGCGAAGTAGCAGGTAATATGTTAAATGGTATTGTTTGCCCCACAAAGAGCCCCGGAAACTCGAAGTGTATGTCAAACATCAGAACTTAAATTGGAGGAAACTAACGTGCGTACAACATATATGGCCAAACCAGGCGAAGTAGAACGTAAATGGTATGTAGTAGACGCAACTGATGTTCCATTGGGACGTCTTTCAACAGTTGTTGCATCTGTACTACGTGGTAAAAATAAACCAACTTTCACACCTCATGTGGATACTGGCGATTTCGTCATTGTCATCAATGCAGATAAAGTGAAATTAACAGGTAAAAAAGCGACTGACAAAATTTATTACCGTCACAGCAACTACCCAGGTGGATTGAAATCAGTCACAGCTGGCGAATTGCGTGCTAAAAATTCTCGTCGTTTAATCGAAACTTCAGTAAAAGGAATGCTTCCTAAAAATACTTTAGGTCGCAAACAATTTACTAAATTGAACGTATATGGTGGTTCAGAACATCCACATACTGCTCAACAACCAGAAGTTTTAGATATCACAAACTTAATCTAATAGGAGGGAATTTCATTGGCACAAGTTCAATATATCGGCACAGGCCGTCGTAAAAATGCAGTTGCTCGCGTACGCTTAGTACCAGGAACTGGTAAAGTTATTGTAAACAAAAAAGATGTTGAAGAATACATCCCACATGCTGACTTGCGTGAAGTTATCAATCAACCTTTCGCTGTTACTGAAACAAAAGGCGCATATGACGTTTTTGTTAACGTAAACGGTGGAGGCTATGCTGGACAATCAGGAGCTATCCGTCATGGTATCGCTCGTGCATTGCTAGAAGTTGATCCTGACTTCCGTGCAGCTCTTAAACGTGCTGGCTTACTTACTCGTGACGCACGTATGGTTGAACGTAAAAAACCAGGTCTTAAGAAAGCTCGTAAAGCTTCTCAATTCTCAAAACGTTAATATTGTTATCGTTCAAAAAGACATTCCATTTTTGGAATGTCTTTTTTGTATATGATGAGGCTCACACTGGTTAGCGATTGGTTGACGAAGTGATAAAAAGTTTATTTTTATGAAGTTATCTATACTAGCGATTATTCTAGAATTTGCGTACTAATTGATTACCAAAGTTCAAATTTAGTTTATGCCTTATCAAGTTAAGTCTTTTCATTTTATTTATTTAAAATTATACTTAGTAAAGGAATGAAAACGATATCGGAAACCATGAGACTGATGTAAATCAGGTAATATCGAATCAACCTTCAATCATTTAATCAAAGTTTGGGTAGATACATGTCGAAAAGATGAAATAGCTATTTTTTTCAGTTCTGTTACACATAAAAAATTTATCACACCAATTTTTACGAATTGATTATTTTTGGGAAGGGGACCTTTCATGTACTCATTAGTGAAACAATTTATAACAGAGAAAGATTTATATCGACAAGTGTTATTGTTGGAACAACTTCTGAATAATTCACAGATTACGGTCAAAGAATTAGCTGAAAAAATCGACACGACAGAACGTACAGTCTTTTCAGATTTGAATTCTGTTCGTAGTTATTTACCTTCTGGATGGAAAATTGCTACAGATAATAACGGTATTAAATTGATTAGTGAAAGTACAGTTGCAACAAATGATATCTGGGAAGTTTTCTTGCCGCATTCGATTACGCTTCAACTAGTCAAAGAGTTACTTTTTACAAAGGAATTAAATTTATCTGATTTTTTGTATAACACAGGAATCTCCATGGAAACACTCAAACGTCATACCACAAAGGTTAATCAGAATCTAAAAAGTTATCATATTCGAATTCGTTTAAAGGGCGGAAAAGCACAGCTGGTTGGAGAAGAAAGCTCCATTCGGATTTTTTACCACAGGTTACTTTTACCGTTCACTCATAATAATTATTTTTTTGAAGACTATTTTATTCACGAAGATCATTATCACTATTTTTTAGCGAAAGATATCTCAACTAAACTGAAAGTTGAAACGGAACAGATATTTGGTATTTGCTGGTTCTTTATCAATACTATCAGAATCAAGGCGGGGTGCCAGATCAACCAGTTTTCATTTGATCAGGAGGATCCTCTGTTATGTTTATATGCGTCATCATTAAAGAGTTTATATAAAAAAGAGGGCATTTATCTTGAAGAATCAGAACTTTTTTTTGCTTTTTTCTGTTTTTTTGAAAGTTGGAATTATAACAATGACTTTGGTGAAGAAGTGAAGACAGTATTAGATACTGACTATCCTGACCTACTTGCTAAAGCACAACAAACGGTTCAAAAATTAGCTGAAAAACTAGACCTTCCCAAATTACACGACACACACTTGCAGTGTAATTTACTGGTGCTGTTATTGAAATATGCTGAGTCGCCTAGCCTTTCAGAGCAATTTCAATTAGAGTATCAAGAGCTATTGATCCAACAGAATGAAGCATATCCCATCGTCCAAATGGTCGGAGACGAGCTATTTCAAGAATTATTGCAAGTCGCATCCATTAAAGAACAAGCATATTTTGTAAATATTTTTCTTTTGTTGTGCCAGCAAGCAATTTTCTCAATCAAAACACACACCATAACTATCTATCTTATTTTTCAAAGTGAACCTGCCTGGAAGTTATTTTTACAACAAGAACTATCTGATTACTTAGGCAAACGGATTCGGATTGAACCAATTGAACTGACACAATTAAACGCAATCAAGTATCAAGCAGGGGATTTGATTGTTTCAAATATCCCCATTGACAGTTCTCCGCTTCCGGTTTTTTATCTTTCATTGATACCTACAAAAAATGAGCTCAGCCGATTGACTGAACTCACGAATCATTCTTACATCTAACCAAGTTTTCTCTTAGGAGGTAGACCCATGGTTAGGTGCTTTTTTTTTGCTTAAAAGTTTTTTACTGATTTTTTTCTCAAACTCAACGATGAGGAAAAGAACCAATGCGTTTCCAAAAATCAATAATTGTTGGTTGAGGGATAAGCTAGTTGTGCCAATCAATTGTTGAGCAGTCGGTAAGAAAATCACGATTGTTTGTAGGATGAACAAGATTCCTAATGAAATGAACAGAGCTTTGTTTTTCCAAATTCCTTGGTTGAGTGAAGAATCAAGTAATTCGCGACAGTTAATCATGTAGACTGCTTGACCTAAAACGATGCTTTGTAACAAGATCGTTTGTTGTAATGCAGTGCCATCGAACTGAATGGATAATAGGTAGGCGGGTACCATGATTAACAAGGATACATAGAATATTCGAAAGACATTGTAAAGTGACAAGATTCCAGCATTTGTTTCTCTAGGAGGACGTTTCATCACGTTTGGACTTGCTTTTTCAAATCCTAAAGCGTAAGAAAGTGTAATCGTTGTAGCCATATTTACCCATAAAATTTGTACAGTAGTTAGGGGAAGTGGGCGGTTTAATAATAAGGCTACGATCACGATTAGCCCTTGTGCTAATGCAGTGGGTAAGAAGAAGTTGATGGTTTTTTGCAAATTATCAAAGAGTCTACGTCCTTCTTTGACTGCTTTAGCAATTGTATGGAAGTCATCATCAGCTAAGACCATGTCGGCAGCTTGCTTACTGACCTCGCTACCTTTGATTCCCATAGCGATACCAACGTCTGCTTTCTTTAGGGCAGGTGCGTCGTTGACACCATCACCCGTCATACCAACGATTTCGTCATTTTTTTGTAAAGTGGTGACGATTCGTAATTTATGTTCAGGTGTCGTTCGGGCAAAAACATCCACCTTTTGGACCTGTTTAGCAAGTTCTTCATCTGATAATAAGTCGATGTCGACTCCTTCTAATACATTTTCTGTATGCTTCAATCCAATTTGAATCCCAATGGCTTTAGCTGTTTCTTTGTGATCACCTGTGATCATCTTAACTGAAATTCCAGCTTGTTGTGCTTCTCTGACTGCTTGGATCGCACTTTCTTTTGGTGGATCAATGATACCAGACAAACCAACGAAGGTTAGCTCGGTTAAAAGTTCATGGGTCAACTCTGTCGACTCATTGAACGCCTTGTAGGCAAATCCAAGAACACGTTGCCCTTTTTCTGCTAATTGTGTAGCTTGTTCTTCCCAATTTAATTTTTCAGTTTCAGTCAATTGTGATTTTTGCATCAAAATTTCTGGCGCACCTTTGACAAAAACAAGAAATTGGTTGTCGACAGAATGTGCAGTTGCCATGTATTTGTAACTTGAACTAAAAGGAATCTTGCCTAGAACTGGTTTTAAAGATAGTGCATCATTTTTCACATAGTTTAGTAAGGCTAATTCTGTTGGGTTTCCTTTTAATTGCTTGATTGGTTGATCGTCCTTAGTCTTTAATTCTTGGCAGTTGTTCATAATTTCTTTCATCATTTGTGGTTCATCAGTTAAGACGTCCATCACGGTCATTTCATTTTTGGTCAATGTTCCTGTTTTGTCAGAGCAAATAACGGTCATCGAGCCTAATGTTTCAATTGTTGGCATGCCTTTGATGATGGCATTTTCTTTTGCCATTTCTTTGACGCCCATTGAAAGGATCATTGTTAAGACAGCAGGTAATCCTTCTGGAATCATTGAGACGATCAATGCGACAGAAGCAGAGAACATCAAATTCAATTCTAGCCCGTATCTTAAACTAGAGAAGAAAAGCAAGAACACGATCAAGGCCAAGATACCTTGGAAAATGTACTTATTTAGTTGGTGCATTTTTTTGATAAGCGGGGTTGTCTGTACTTTTACAGACTGAAGTGCTTGGTTGATTTTCCCAATCTCAGTTTGATTTCCAATTTCGACAACGATCCCTTGAGCAGAGCCCGTTTGGACCAATGTCCCAGAAAATGCCATGTTCACTTGATCTCCTGTTGGCGATGTTTCTTCAATCGTGGCGCTTTGCTTTTCAACAGCTAAAGATTCACCAGTTAAAATAGCTTCTTCAATCGTTAGATCGTGTGTGTCAATCAAACGTAAATCTGCTGGGACAACATCGCCTGCTTTTAAGATAATAATATCTCCTCGAACGAGTTGCTCCGCATCAATTGTTTCTTGAATACCATCACTAAGGACGACTGATTCTTGTCCCATCATATTTCTCAGTCCATCCAAAGAATCTTCCGCTTTTCTCTCTTGCCAGTAACTAATCAACCCATTGATAACGACTACTAGCAAAATAATACTCCCACCAATGATATCTCCGGTGAAAAATTTAAGTAATGCAGCAATCATCAAAACGATCATCAATAAATCCGTAAAATGTTTCGCAAATTTTTGCCATGGTTTTAATTGTTCCTGTTTTTCAATCTTATTTAATCCATCAGTTTCTAAACGAGTTTGACGTTCCTTTTGTGTAAGGCCAGTTGTTTCAGCACGAGTTTTTTGCTTCACTTGTTCAGTTGAAAGTTTATACCATTTCATTGTGTTTCCTCCTGTGATCATTTACTTGATACCTTAAGTATATAGAGAAATTTTTTGATTTCTGGTCGATAATTTCAGGGAAGACTGAAAAAGATGCGTTGTTAGTTAGAAAGGAATAACTAATTTGACAAGAAGATTACTTTGGTGGTTTAATGGTTTAAAAATATAAACGGAGGGTGACAGATGGCTGACTTTACAAATTTAAAAAAAGAATTTTCAGAAGTGAGTAATTTTTTAATCGCTTTGGGCGATGAAAAACGTCAGGCAATTATCATTCGATTACTAGAAGACCGTGCTTGCCAAGGAGTTAGGGTGAATGAGTTAACAGCAACAACAAATCTTTCTCGCCCAGCAGTATCTCATCATTTGAAAATTTTAAAAGAAGCAAAAATCATTGATTATCGTAGTGAAGGAACGAAAAATTTCTATTATTTAACGCATGAAACAACCGAAATCAATAAATTGCAAAAATTATTGGGTGATGTGACCCAAATTATCGCAGAGGTGGATTAATGTGAAAAAAGTATTGATTATTGAAACAAATGTTACTCGCTATCAGGGAACAACTGAGCCAACTGGATTATGGCTAGGTGAAGCGGCTGAATTTGTGGATGAAATGCAAAAGGTTGGGATTGAATTCGATTTCGTTAGTCCAAACGGTGGATTTGTACCACTTGATCCGCGAAGTATGAAATACACAGATGAATCAATTCTTGAAATTTATGAAGATCCTGATTTTATTCATAGAGGATTAACGAACACTTTGCGTCCAGATCAAGTGAATCCAACTGACTATTCGGCTATTTATTATACTGGCGGACATGGTGTTATGTGGGATTTTCCAGAGGATTTGACCATTCAAAATCTGGCAACTGCTATTTATGATAATGGTGGATATCTTGTTTCTGTGTGTCATGGAGTAGCAGGATTATTGAATATTAAAGATAAGAGTGGTAATTATTTGATTGAAGGTAAGAATATTACTGGGTTTACTACGGCAGAAGAAATTCTCGCAGGGAAAAAATCGGTTGTCCCATTTTTGAATCAAGTAGCGGTGGAAAAAAGAGGAGGACATTTTAAGAAGAAAAGATTTTATCGAGAATATGCAATACAAGACGGCAGAATTCTGACAGGGCAAAATCCATTTTCTGTGCGAGCAGTTGCCAAGTTATTGATTAATGAACTAATTTAAATAACGAACTAGCTAGCAAACGCCAGTTACTAAAAAATGTGCTTTGGCATTTGGGAAGAGTTGTTAGTTAGTTTTTTTGTGCAGTAAACTAAAACCTGCTTACTAAAATCATTACTAAGTTATTAACTTGTTCATTTATTATTAAAGAATTTTTAGCGATCATATCTTGAATCGCCAATAAAAAAATTCATTTAACAAACAAAAATTCTTGCCTTTCTCAACAAATCGTTTTATCATTGACGAGTCAATAGTTGACGAGTCAATTGTTAGTGTGAGGAGGAACAGATGTCTTTAGAAGAAGTTAGTCATGTTTTATATCAAATCAAAGTAGCAGATCAAAAGATTATCCAAATTTTTGAAGAAAATATTGGGTTGAGCTTGACGCGTTATGAATTATTAACGCTTTTAAGAGAAAAGAATCCTTGTTCACAAAACACGTTACAATCTTTATTACAAATTGATCAAGGAGCGGTGACTAGGCACTTAAAATTATTAGAAACAAAAGGTTACGTTACACGACAAAGAAATCCTTTGAATAATCGCGAAGTAGTGGTCACTTTAACCGCTAAAGCAGAAGAGAAACTTTCAAACTGCGAAAGAGAGCACACGGATATGGCTAGCATTTTATCACAGGCATTCGATCGAGAAGAAATGTCACAGTTATTAGTGTTGCTTAATAAATTAAATACGCAATTATCAGCAATCAAAACGAAAGAAGTGGAATAAATGGAACAAGCAAAAGATTTTTCAACAATTATGTATGGCAGAAAATCTGTCCGGGTGTACGATGAAACATACAAAATTTCCCACGAAGAAATGTTAACCATGATTCAGGAAGCAACAACAGCTCCTTCTTCAGTGAATATGCAACCATGGCGTTTTGTAGTTGCGGAAAGTGACGAAGCAAAAGAAAAATTACGTCCACTGATTCGTTTTAATACAAAGCAGAATGATACATCTTCAGCTATGGTGATGATTTTTGGGGATCTAGAATGTTATGAATATGGTGAAGAAATCTATAATCAAGCTTATGAAGCTGGCAAGATGCCAAAAGAAGTCCGCGATCAACAATTAGCAACAATTATTCCTTATTACAAATCATTCTCTAAGTCGCAAATGAATGATGTCGTAAAAGTTGATTCTAGTCTTGCGGCAATGCAATTCATGTTAGTTGCACGTGAACATGGCTATGAAACGAATCCAATTGGTGGGTTTGAAGCAGATCAACTCGCAGAAGCTTTTGGTTTAGATAAAGAAAGATATGTACCAGTTATCATTTTATCCATCGGAAAAGCGGTAGAAGAAGGATACGAGTCTGTTCGCTTAGCAGCTGATAAAGTGACTACTTTCAAATAAAATCCAATCTTTTAAGTGCTCAAGTCAACTTTCATTGATTTTATGATAAATAAATGCTTACGAGAATTTTTTATCTATGCTACGATAATCCTCGTGACAAAATGAAAGGAATGATTTGAGTGCCTACAAATAAAAAAGAAGGAATTATTTTTACTACGATGATGTGCTTTTCAATGGTTTTTGGAATGAGTGCCTATAATTTATGGTTACATCAGGAGCTGTATTTGACGAAATTTATGACAGGACTAATCCCAGGTTTTATTGTTGCCTTCATCTTAGATGTTTTTGTTATCGGTGTTTTAGCAAAGAAAATTGCTTTTAAATTACCGTTGGATCCAGAAAAAAAAGTACCTATTATTTTAACGATTTCTTGTTTAATGGTCGCTGGCATGGTTACTTGTATGTCACTTTTTGGTGTAATAATGGAACAAGGAATCTCGGATAATTTATTACCAGCATATCTGAACGCTTGGAAAATGAATGTTGTTGCAGCGTTACCTTTACAACTCCTTTTCGTAGGGCCTATTTCTCGAAAAGTATTGAACATCATCCAAACAAAATAAAAATAGAGTGTGTCATCTGCAGAGATGACACACTCTATTTTTATGCAAAGAAAGCTTGCATTTGATCTCTTACCTGTTGGCACCATAAAATTTCCTGTTGGCAAAGAAGAACTTTTCGTTTGATGACGACATAGCGTCCAAAATCTTCTTTTTTCGTTGAGGTAAGACCATCTAATTTTGCTTGGTTTTTTTGAAGTATTTTATTCAACTGTTGTTCACGCGTAAATAGCAAACCATTTGCTGTATTTTTATCTAATGTAGAAAAGGCATAGATTTTTGCTAAAAACTCATCTTTTTGTGTAGGTGAAGGAGTTTCTTCCCTGATCCATTCTTCAACGAGTAAGCGTCCTTCATTCGTTAGTTCATAAATTTTTTTCTGTGAATGCTGCTCGTTATCTAAGATAGATAAATAACCTTGTTGTTCGAGTTTCGCTAAGGTTGTGTAAATTTGACTATGGTGTGCTTCCCAGAAAATATTAATCAATTGTTTTAACTCATAGCCAGATCGTGGCTTTGTTAAAAGAACACACAATAGAATATAAGATAAAGTATTCATTGAGTAATACTCCTTTCTCTGTTTTTTTTATTATATCACAAAAAATATACTTAAATTACATGTGCATATTGACATGTAATTTAAGTCATGTATGATGCTAGTTAGAGAGGAATGATAAATTTGGAAAACAAAATTGAAATGAAAGAGCAGACTTCCGAGAAAAATTCGGCATTGGTTGTGGCTGCGACCTGTATGATTGCATTCATGGGAGTAGGATTGGTTGATCCCATTTTAAAAACAATTGCTTTACAATTAAATGCAACACCTGCAGAAACTACGCTTTTATTTACAAGTTATATGCTAGTAACAGGTGTAGTTATGTTGTTCACGGGATTCTTATCTAGTCGAATTGGTTTGAAAAAAACATTGATGATGGGTTTATTGATTATTGTGTTATTTGCCGGACTAGGTGGGTTATCAAATAATATTGGCTTATTGATTGGTTTGCGTGCTGGCTGGGGAATTGGTAATGCACTGTTTGTTTCAACAGCACTGGCGACAATCGTTAGCATTTTGGTAGGAAACACAGAAAAAGCAATTATGATGTATGAAGCTGCGATTGGCTGTGGAATGGCCATTGGTCCATTGTTAGGTGGCGTACTCGGAAGTGGATCATGGAGATACCCATTCTTTGGCGTTGCTTTTTTAATGTTGTGTGCCTTTATTGCGTTGGCTATTTTATTGCCTGAAATTGAAAAACCAAAACGTAAGGTTCAATTTTTAGAAGGAGTGAAAGCTTTAGCTAATTATAAATTACGTTCAGTTGGATTAATCGCGTTACTCTACAATTTTGGCTTTTTTACTTTGCTTGCATATGCACCATTTCTGTTAACAGGTTACACTGAGATGCAAGTTGGATTTGTCTTTTTTGGTTGGGGCGTATTGTTAGCAATTTCTTCTATTTTTGTAGCACCATTTTTAGAAAGAAAATATACAACCTACCGCACGATTATGACTGCTTTTGTTTTCTTTACACTTTGTTTAATATTACTTGGTTTAGGAACATCAATCTCGATACTCGTACCAATCAGTATTGTGTTAGCTGGATTTTTTCAGGGAATTATTAATACATTGTTAACGACTATTGCTATGGAAATTCCAGGCTTGGAAAGAAATGTAGCTTCTTCTAGCTATAGTTTTGTCCGCTTTTTTGGTGGAGCTCTGGCACCATTTATTGCGGGTAAAATAGGCGAAATCTTTGATGAAAAATATTCGTTTTATTTTGCAGCAATCATTGTTTTGTTAAGTTTAGGATTTATTATTTATCATCGACAATACTTTGTAACAGAAGAAGGAGACCAAAAATAAAAATGAAAAAAATCCTAGAAACTTTATAAACGAAGTTTCTAGGATTTTTTATTTTTCTGCTACACGGATCCGTACCTTCGTTTTTAAGAATCTCACGGATTGAATGTGCGTCAGACAACTAATGGATGGAAGTCAGTACTGAAGTAATACTTAAGGGAATCCAGCTAAGCCAATTGAGTGTCTTCACTCGCATAATATAGCCAGCATGTTTGAGCCACTGGTAAAAAAGAATAATATCCGCTAAAATCAAGGCATATAAGCTAGCAAGGATAGTATTTAAAAGAGAAGTGAGAGAGCAATAGCCATATGCGCCGGTTCATTAAAGGTAAATTAATTGCTTGCCAACTATAAAGGATTAAACAAAAATCTAAAATGGAAATTAACCATAAGGTAAATATTTTTTCTCTTAATGATTCAGTGAGTAACCTGTAACAAAATAGTGAGGAGTAAAGTAAAATGTTTGAAGAAAATTTTCGTGAAGTAGGGCTAACGTTCGTCGAGTTACCCATTGAATTGGTCGATGGACGACCAGTGTATCGAGGCTATTTAAAAGAATTACCAATAATCAATGCACAAGGTGAATCTAGAAAAGCCATGCAACAAAGATTAGCAACGATTTATCAAGCGTATCGTACAGAAATGCTGGAAGAATTAGATGAAGAAAAAGAAAAGACGATGAACTTATCTGTCGATGAATTACTTCGATATTATGATGGTGAGACATTTGATGGTTTTTCGATTCATGAAGGAAATTTTGAGACAGATTCAGAAAACTACTGGAATTAATCAATTAGGGAGTGTGTAGCGATTCTATCAACTACACACTCCCTAATCTAATGAAATCTGTGTTTCAATTGATCTTTATTCAATTGATATTTGTAAGTTAAATGAAAAAAGCCTGCAATTAAAAGTGTGACCGTATACGGTAATGAATGATTAAAAAATGACACGTAATTAATCGCTGCTAATAAACTTAAGGCTAACATATAGCTTATATAAAGCCGAATCAGTAATCCTTTAGGTCCAATTTTTTCAAAATACTTTGTCCATTTTTCTCGCTGCATGCCTTGACTTCTTTTTTTTATCTGAAAGAAAAGTGTTAGTAAAGCGACACCAAAAAAAGCGGCAATGTTTAGGGAAAATAAATAGACTAAAAAGATGGTTAAAATTTCAAACATGAGAATACCTTTCTATTAGGTGAATCATTTAAAAAAATAATTCACCTTTATTGCATAATTTACAGTTAGAGGGAACAATCTATGATAACAAATGTTTCTTGTGAAACAAATTAGATGTTACTCACGTACTTGACCGTCACCGTAAATGATATATTTAGTTGTAGTTAGTTCATTAAGACCCATTGGCCCTCTTGCGTGTAGTTTTTGCGTGGAGATACCAATTTCAGCGCCAAATCCAAAAACAGCACCATCAGTAAATCGGGTAGAGGCATTTACATAGACTGCAGCAGCATCAACTTGATTTAAAAATTTTTGACTAGCAGAATAACTGTCTGTAACGATTGCTTCTGAGTGTTTCGTGTTATGGCGATTGATGTGGGTAATCGCTTCGTCGATAGAGTCAACGATTTTTACTGCTAAAATATAATCAAGATATTCTGTATCCCAATCTTCATCTGTTGCTAAAGATGCTGTTTCTAAAAATTCTAGTGAACGTTGATCTGCATGCAGTACCACACCACTGTCAACTAATGCTTTTTCAAGTACTGGCAAGAAAAAAGGAGCGACTTCTGCATGAATTAATAACGTTTCAGCAGCGTTGCAAACAGAAGGACGAGATGCTTTTGCGTTAACAATAATCTTTTTTGCCATTTCTAATTGCGCGTCTTTATCAATATAAATGTGATTGTTTCCTGTACCAGTTTCGATAATTGGCACAGTAGCATGAGCTTTTACCCGTTGGATCAAATTTGCTCCTCCACGAGGAATCAAAACATCTAAATAATCGGTTAAGTTCATTAATTGATCAGCAACCTCGTGAGAAGTATCTGTTACAAATTGAATTGCGTAAGGAGAATGCCCATTGTCCACCAAAACTTGTTGTAGGATTTCGACTAGTTTTTGATTGGAAACAAAAGCTTCTTTTCCACCACGCAAGATAACTGCATTTCCAGATTTGAAGGCTAAGCTGGAAGCATCTGTTGTGACATTTGGCCGTGATTCATAAATAATTCCAATAACACCAAGTGGTACACGTTTTTTTCCAATCAGCAAGCCGTCCTCATTTTTCCACATATGATCAACTTTTCCGACCGGATCCTCCAGTTGGGCAACCTTTCTTATCTCTTCTGCCATCGAATGAATTCTTTCAGGTGTAAGTCTTAATCGATCTTGCATTGTCTCGCTAATTTTATTTTGTGTTGCATGAGCCAAGTCCTCTTTATTAGCTTCAAGAATGGTTGCTTGGTTTTCTTCAATAGCATCCGCCATTTTAAGTAACAAGCTATTTTTATCTGTCGTGCTCATTAAAGCCAAGGTAGTAGCACTGCTTTTAGCATTTTCTCCGAGCTGTCTTAAGTCGATCATCGTAAATCCTCCTTTGTTTTTATAAAAGTTAGTCGAGTTCTCTCATCAAAAATAGTCTTTTAGTTTTGCTTGAAAAATGTACCGATTTCTTTACCAGCTAAGATATCAAAAATAATTGCTGGATTTTTCCCGTTTGCAAGGACCATGGAGCGATTCGCATCAAAAATTCGTTTTGCTGCTTGTAGTTTGCTGTGCATGCCACCTGTTCCAAAGGTACTTCCCGCACCACCAGCTTTGGCCATCAAATCATCATTGATCTCAGTAACCAATGAGTATAGTTCAGCTTGAGCATTAGTTGTGGGATTATCAGAATAAAAGCCATCAATGTCAGATAAGACAATCAACAAATCCGCTGTAACTAATTGAGTTACGATTGCAGAAAGTTGATCGTTGTCTCCAAATTTTGTCGAATGATCTAGCTCATCGACTGCAACGGTGTCATTTTCATTTACAATTGGGATTACGCCAAGGGAAAACAGTTGCTCTAAAGTGTTGGTTACATTTTTTCTGCTTTCTGGAAAATCGATTACATCACGCGTAACTAAAACCTGTGCAGTTTGCTGACCATAAGTTGCGAATCGTTGATTATAAATGTTTATTAACTCACCTTGACCAATCGCTGCGATTGCTTGTTGTTCAGGAATCGTTTGTGGTCGTTTATTCAAATTCATTTTTGTCATTCCAACACCAACAGCACCAGAGGAAACCAAGATGATTTCTTTTCCACGATTGCGTAAATCAGTTAAAACAAAAGCAAGTTGATCAATCGCCGCTAGATTTACTTTTCCGTTTGGATAAATCAATGTGCTTGTACCTACTTTGATGATAATTCGTTTTGCTTGAGTTAGTTCTTTGCGCATGAGACACCTCTAATAATTAATTGAATAAATTTTGTATGTAATTTTTTTCTATTCTACTTGTTTTAGTGTCTAAAGTCATGTTTAAAAGAAGAACTTTTTTAATTAAGAAGAAAAAAAGGACGATCTTTGAAGACTTTGCTATAGGATAGCAGAATTTTTTGAAGATTTTGCAAAGAAAGGTCTTTGGTAGTGTGAATATGGTAAAATAAAACATAGTTTATTCTAGGGGGAAGATTCGTGAAAAAAAGAGGTTTTGAAGTCGTTTCTAACTATGCGAGTCAAGAAATCAATTTACCAAAAAGAGCAACACACCATGCTGCAGGATATGATTTTGAAGCTGCGGCAGATATTATTATTCCAAGTATTTGGAAATCAGGGATAAAAAATGGTCTTACTACATTGATTGGATCAATGGGGGAAAATGCAATAACAATTGATGAAAAACAACTAAAACCTATTTTGGTGCCAACAGGTATCAAATCTTATATGGGAGAAGATGAATTCTTACAGTTAGCTAATCGTTCAAGTAATCCTTTAAAACGATTTTTAGTTTTAACAAATGGCGTTGGGGTCATTGATAGTGATTACTACAATAATCCAGATAATGAGGGGCATATCATGTTCCAGTTTACTAATTTTGGTTTTAAAGATGTGACAATCAAAAAAGGTGAACGAATTGGGCAAGGTATTTTCTTGCCGTTTTTGAAGGCAGATCAAGATGAAACAACAACAAGTCGAGAAGGCGGATTTGGTTCTTCCAATAAAGATTAACTTGGCCAGTATTTACTAGCTATTTAAAGGAGGCGAGGCAATGGCAAAAAAATCAAAGACACAATTTGTTTGTCAAAATTGTGGGTATGTGTCGCCTAAATTTTTGGGACGTTGCCCAAATTGTGGGAAATGGAATACGATGGTCGAAGAGATTGAACAAGATACAAGTGATCGTCGAGTCCGTACAAGTTTAACTGGCGAACGAGCAAAGCCCACAAAAATCGACGAGGTGGTCCCTAAAAAAGAACCTCGTGTGCAAACGAAATTAACTGAATTGAACCGTGTACTTGGGGGGGGAGTAGTCCCAGGTTCAATGGTACTGATCGGTGGAGATCCAGGGATTGGGAAGTCAACACTGCTTTTACAAGTATCTCAGCAATTAGCAGCTATTGGGGGAAAAGTTTTATATGTTTCTGGTGAAGAAAGTGCAGAACAAATCAAACTTCGTGCGGAACGCTTAGGAAATATTGATACCGAGTTTTATTTATATGCAGAAACAGATATGAACGAAATTAGTCATGCGATTGAACAACTTAAACCAGATTATGTCATTATTGACTCAATTCAAACAATGACTCAACCAGACATTACAAGTGCTGCTGGGAGCGTTAGCCAGGTAAGAGAAACAACTGCAGAATTATTGAAAATTGCGAAGACGAATGGCATTGCTATTTTTATTGTCGGACATGTTACTAAAGAAGGTTCGATTGCAGGACCAAGAATGTTGGAACATATGGTGGATACTGTTTTGTATTTTGAAGGGGAAAAACATCATAGTTTCCGAATTTTACGTGCAGTGAAAAATCGTTTTGGCTCAACCAATGAGATTGGTATTTTTGAAATGCGTGAACACGGGCTAGAAGAAGTATCTAATCCTTCTCAGATTTTTTTGGAAGAACGTCTAGATGGTGCAACAGGATCAGCAATCGTTGTTGCAATGGAAGGCACTCGTCCAATTTTAGTAGAAATCCAAGCTTTAGTTACCCCAACTATGTTTGGAAATGCGAAACGCACGACTACCGGGTTAGATTTTAACCGAGTTTCTTTGATTATGGCAGTTTTAGAAAAACGAGCCGGTTTATTATTACAAAATCAAGATGCTTACTTAAAAGCGGCAGGTGGAGTAAAATTAAATGAACCAGCAATTGATTTAGCGATTGCGGTAAGTATTGCATCAAGTTATAAAGAAAAAGGAACACAGCCAACAGAATGTTTTATTGGCGAAATTGGGCTTACTGGTGAGATTCGACGTGTAAGTCATATTGAACAACGTGTCAAAGAGGTTCAAAAATTAGGATTTACGAAAGTCTATTTACCAAAAAATAATTTAGGTGGGTGGAAGGCTCCAACGGGTATTGAAGTTATTGGAGTCGCAACATTGGGCGAAACACTTAAAAAAGTATTTCAATCATAAAATAAAAAATTGAAATGGAGGAACAACTATGCAAAAACGCGTCATTACGTTGTTGATGATTATTGCCGGAGCAAGTTTAGGTATTTCTTTTTTACCAACTGCTTGGCAAGCAATCGGTCAACAAACCAATGGCTGGCTGAACAATACGTTTACTAATAGCCTGTTAGGTGCACTTATTTTCTTTATTTTATCTCTGCTATTAGCAAAACATATTGCTGCTGTGCTGAAACAAGTAGAAGAAAAATTAAGTGAGATTAGTTTAACTTATTTATTGTTTGGAGCAATTGGTACAATTATTGGTCTAACTTTAGGGGTGATTATTTCAACTCCTCTTTACAACATGGAAATTCCATTTGTAAATAGCGTTTTACCCATTTTATTGATGATCTTTTTAGGTTATTTTGGTATGAGAATGGGGACAACTCGAATCGATGAATGGAAGAAAATTTTTGCACCACGAAGCAAGAAAGTAGAACAAGAATCACCAACTCAATTTGAAAGCCAACTATTGGAACGTAAATCAGGAGACAATTTCCATAAATATAAAATTTTGGATACGAGCGTTATCATTGATGGTCGAATTTATGATATTGCTAAAACAGGTTTTTTAGAAGGAACATTAATGATTCCAAATTTTGTTTTATATGAATTGCAATACATCGCAGATTCTGGTGATAGTTTAAAACGAGTTCGAGGGCGTCGTGGACTAGATATTTTAAATGCTTTACAAAAAGAAGAAGGTATTTCTGTTGAAATGTATGATGGAGACTTTGAGGAAATCAGTGAAGTTGATAGTAAATTAATTAAATTAGCTAAACTTTTAGATGGTGTGATTGTCACTAATGATTATAACTTGAATAAAGTCTCTGAGTTTCAAAATGTGCCAGTGTTGAACATCAACGCTTTAGCAAATGCAGTCAAACCAGTTGTTATTCCTGGTGAGACAATGAATGTTTTAGTCGTAAAAGTCGGAACAGAGCGTCAGCAAGGTGTTGCTTATTTAGATGATGGAACTATGGTTGTTGTTGAAGATGGCCAGCATTATATGAACGAGCATCTTGAAGTTGTTGTAACTAGTGCATTGCAAACAGCGGCTGGTCGAATGATTTTTGCCAAACCAGCACATGCAGGTCGAGGAATTGATAACAAAAAAAATTCAGAAACGAAGACGAAATCTTAATTTTATAAATAAAATAAGCCAACTGATGAGGAAATTCAATCGGTTGGCTTTACTATTTGCACTAGAAAAGGTAAAATTTTGCTGAGTGACTTTAAATAAATAATGTTTTTAAGGTCAAAGCTGACGGATTTTTGCTGTTAGTCACATAAGTCTAGTTTGAAAGAAGAGGAAGAAAATGACGAAAGTACGCGTACGCTATGCACCAAGTCCAACAGGGCATCTGCATATTGGAAATGCACGAACTGCATTATTCAATTATCTATTTGCTCGCCACAATGATGGAGAATTCATCATTCGTATTGAAGATACTGACCAAAAACGTAACATTGAAGATGGAGAAAAAAGTCAGTTAGAAAATCTAGCTTGGTTAGGAATGGATTGGGATGAATCTCCTGAAAATCCAGGAGAATATGGTCCTTATCGTCAGTCTGAACGTAAAGAAATTTATCAACCACTGATTGATCAATTACTTGCAAGCAATCGAGCTTACAAATGTTACTGTACAGAAGAAGAATTAGAAGCTGAACGTGAAGCACAACGCGCTCGCGGTGAAATGCCTCACTATGGTGGGAAATGTGCCAACTTAACTCCAGAAGAACAAGCTGAAAAAGAAGCGCAAGGTCTAGAGTCAGTTGTTCGTTTCCGTGTGCCGCGCAATACAGAATATAAATTCAATGATATGGTCAAAGGTGAAATTTCATTTGAATCAGATAATATCGGCGGAGACTTCGTCATTCAAAAACGTGATGGCATGCCAACTTATAACTTTGCTGTAGCAGTGGATGATCACTTAATGAAAATTACTCATGTTTTACGTGGAGATGACCACATTGCAAACACACCAAAACAATTGATGATTTATGAAGCATTTGGTTGGACACCGCCAACGTTTGGTCACATGACGCTGATTATTAACAGCGAAACTGGTAAAAAATTAAGTAAACGTGACGAATCAATTCTTCAATTTATCGAACAATATCGTGAATTAGGTTACTTACCGAATGCAATGTTCAACTTCATTGCATTGCTTGGTTGGTCACCAGTAGGTGAAGAAGAAGTTTTCAGTCAAGAAGAATTAGTGAAAATGTTTGATCCAGAACGTTTGAGCAAGTCACCAGCAGCATTCGATGCAAAAAAATTACAATGGGTAAATAACCATTATATGAAAGAAATGGATTTAGACGAACTAACAGATATGTGTCTACCTTATTTGATTGCAGACGGTCGAGTTGAAAAAGATCCAGATGAAAAAACAATTGAGTGGGTGAAAAAAATCGTTCAATTGTATCAACCACAAATGAGCTATGCTGCGGAAATCGTTGAAGTATCAGAGTTATTCTTTAATGAACATCCCGTTTTAAATGATGCAGCAAAAGAAGTTTTAGCTGGTGAAACAGTTCCAGCCGTCTTGACAGCATTCAAAGCTCAATTAGAAGAAATGGAAGTTGTTGATGCGCCAACAGTTAAAGCAGCTATCAAAGCAGTCCAAAAAGAAACTGGTGTAAAAGGCAAAAACTTATTTATGCCAATTCGTGTGGCTGTTTCAGGTCAAATGCATGGGCCTGAATTACCAGACACAGTCGAATTATTGGGTCGTGAAAAAGCACTTGCTCATTTGAGCCAAGTAATAAAATAAACACAAAGAACAGAAGAAGTAAACAGGTAGTTTGTTCATAGAGAGACGGCGGAAGGTGAAAGTCGTTACAAATTAGGTGTTGAAATGCCTCTGGGAGTGGTTTTAGCGAACATAAGTAGCTAAAAACGGGTAGCAGACGTTATCTTGCTTCGAGGTAATCTGTTTTGATTATGAAAAAAAGTGGAACCACGCCGTTAGCGTCTTTTATTTAAGGAAACTTATTTAAAAGGCGCTTTTTGTTTATAGTTTTGATTACATAAATATGTTATAGAAAGGAGTGAAAGTGAGTGAATTGGTTTACGCGAATAATTACTGCTACCAAAAAAAATGATCCTGCTGTCCGTTCGACTTTAGAGATCGTTCTAACATATCCAGGATTTCATGCGTTACTTTGGCATCGTCTTTCACATTTCTTATATCAACACCGTTTGTATTTGTTGGCTAAAATCATTGCCCAATTTTGGCGCTTTCTGACTGGAATTGAAATTCACCCTGGCGCCCAAATCGGTAAAGGTGTTTTTATTGATCATGGAATGGGCGTAGTAATCGGGGAAACGGCGGAAATTGAAGATGATGTGGTCTTATTCCATGGAGTGACTTTAGGTGGCACAGGCAAACAAACAGGCAAACGACATCCTACAGTTAAACAAGGCGCGTTGCTTTCTGCAAATGTACAAATTTTAGGCCCAGTGACAATTGGTCGATATGCAAAAATAGGGGCAGGAGCCGTGGTACTTAATGACATACCAGATGATGCTACAGCAGTTGGTATTCCGGCAAAAGTTGTTCGGATTAAAGGTGAAAAGATAAGGAGAACAGAATGATAAAAATATATAATACACTTACTCGAGAGAAAGAAATATTTGTGCCTATTAAAGAAGGTCAGGTTGGAATGTATGTTTGTGGTCCAACAGTTTATAATTACATCCATATTGGAAATGCACGCAGTACCATTGCATTTGATACAATTCGTCGTTATTTCGAATACCGTGGTTATCAAGTAAAGTATGTTTCGAACTTTACAGATGTAGATGATAAGATCATCCGTGCGGCAAAAGACTTAGGAATCACAGCACCAGAAGTTGCAAATCGTTTTATTCAAGCATTTGAGGAAGATACTAAAGCGTTAAACGTGGAACCAGCAACCTTGCATCCGCGAGTAATGGATCACATGCCAGATATTTTATCGTTTATCCAAGTATTGATTGAAAAAGGTTATGCGTACGAAGCACAAGGTGATGTTTATTATCGCACACGTCGCTTTAAAGATTACGGCCAATTAAGCGATCAGTCAATTGATGAACTTGAAATTGGTGCTAGTCAGCGAACAGGTGATGAACAACAGTTGAAAGAAGATCCTTTAGATTTCGCTTTATGGAAAAATGCCAAGCCTGGAGAAATTTCTTGGGAGTCACCATGGGGGAATGGTCGGCCAGGTTGGCATATTGAATGCTCTGTTATGGCTACAAAACATTTGGGGGAAACGATTGATATTCATGGCGGTGGACAAGACTTAGAGTTCCCTCATCATGAGAATGAAATTGCCCAAAGTGAGGCTAAAACAGGACAAAAATTCGCAAATTATTGGATGCATAATGGTTATGTAACGATTGGTGAAGAAGATCAAAAAATGAGTAAGTCTCTTGGTAATTTCATCACTGTTCATGAAATGATCCAAAAAGTGGATCCACAAGTTCTACGTTTTTTCATGGCAACGACGCAATATCGCCGACCAATTCGTTATAGTGAGGCAACAATAAAAGAAGCTGCAACCAATCTGCAACGTTTAAAAAATACGTATGATAACGTTCAATTCCGTAAAGACAGCGCTGCTAGTTCGTCAGCAGATGATAGTAACAAAATGGCAGAATTAACTGAGTTGAAAGCAAGATTTGTTCAAGAAATGGATGATGATTTCAATGCAGCAAATGGAATCACAGTTGTTTATGAACTTGCAAAATGGTTAAACACTTATTTGGAACAAGTACAAGTTTCCCTACCAGTTTTAGAGCAAGGTATAACTTTATATACACAATGGTTAGCAATCTTTGGGATTTTCTTTACCTCAAAAGAGTTATTAGATGAAGACATCGAACAACTGATTGAGGAAAGAAACCAAGCACGCCAAACAAAAAATTTCGCACGTAGCGATGAAATTCGGGACTTATTTAAAGAAAAAGGGATTATCTTGGAAGACACTCCCCAAGGAACCCGTTGGAGAAGAGAAGTATGAGAGATTACACGCAGTTAAATGGTTTAGCTCTTGCATATGTTGGTGATGCCATTTATGAGATTTATATTCGAGACTACTTAATTGATCAAGGTCAAACAAAGCCTAATAAATTACATCATACAGCGACAAATTATGTATCTGCTAAAGCACAAGCTTACTTGATTCAAAAGATGCTAGAAGAAAATATTTTAACAGACACAGAAGATATTTATTATCGTCGTGGTAGAAATGCAAAGAGTCATACAGGTGCTAAAAATGCAGACATCACGACTTACCGAATTGCTACAGGTTTTGAAGCGTTGATGGGGTATTTACATCTAACAAAGCAAACTGAACGAATGGAAGAATTGATTGACTGGTGTATTCAGAAAATAGGTGAAAAAAATGGATAGAAAAAATAATTTTAAAAATAAAAAAAGACAGAGCAATGACTGGAAGAAACAATCAACAAAACCTCAAAAAAGAACAAAAGAAGAATCAAGGCATACGCAAGAAAAAGACGAGTCACTTGAAGATAATTTTGTCTTTGGCCATCATGCTGCTGTGGAAGCACTACAACAAGGACGAGGAAACAAGTTGTTTCTTCAAGAAGATGCTCATGGAGAAAAGATAGATGAATTAAAAATAATTGCTCGTGACCAAGCAGTACCCGTAAAATGGGTTCCTAAACAAAAATTGGATACGCTAAGTGATCGTGGTGTGCACCAAGGCGTAGTTTTAGCTATCACACCTTATGAATATTTGTCGTTAGAACAATTGCTTGACCAAACAAAAGCAAAAAAAGAAAATCCTTTCTTTTTAATTTTAGATAGTCTAGAAGATCCACATAATTTTGGCTCTATTTTGCGAACAGCCGATGCAAGCGGCGTGGATGGTGTTATTATTCCTAAACATCGTGCAGTTGGTATCACACCAATCGTTACCAAAACGTCTACTGGAGCAGTTGAATATGTTCCGGTAGCAAGAGTAACTAATCTGATTCAAGCTGCTCAACAACTAAAAGAAGCTGGGTTTTGGATTTTTGGAACAGATATGTCTGGGAAAAATTTTCAGAATTGGAATGCAAAAGGTTCAATCGCATTAGTAATTGGTAATGAAGGACGTGGCATGAGTCAAGGATTGAAAAAGGAAATGGATGAGCTATTGACGATCCCGATGGTAGGGCATGTTCAAAGCTTGAATGCAAGTGTTGCAGCCGGTCTACTGATGTATCAGGCATTTTCCCAACGACAGGGGGAGTAAGCTGATGAAAAAGCAGTTATTGATTGTCGATGGCTACAATATGATTGGTTCTTGGCCAGAACTTGTTTTGTTAAAAAAACAAGATAAAATGGCTGATGCACGTGAAGCTTTGCTCCATCGTTTGTCTAATTATGCAAAGTTTGAAGGAATTGAAGTAATCGTGGTTTTTGATGCGCAACTGGTCCCAGGAATCCAACAAAACTATAAAAAATATCAGTTAGAAGTTGTATTCACCAAAGAAGATGAAACAGCGGATAGTTATATTGAGCGAGTAGCAGGCACATTGAATGATCGATTGACACAAGTGACAGTGGCTACAAGTGATTTGGCGGAACAGTGGGTAGTATTTTCACAAGGCGCCTTACGAACTTCTGCGTATGAATTGTATAAAACAATCAAGAAGACAGAAGAAACAATAGCTCAAGAAAATATAAATATGCGTTTTATTGATTTTCGACGTAATTCTCCTTGGAATGATGAACAATTGCATAAATTGTCTAAAAAGCTAGACGATTTAATGAAAAAGGACAGATAACCTTGTTATCAGATTAAATAACGTAATTTTTGATGCTAATATTCCTCCATAATAGAGATTATGGAGGATTTATTTATGCCTGAGGAGTTATTACATGCTGCACGAGATGGTGATGAAGAAGCATTTTCTACCCTTTATCAGAAATATTATCCACTTTTATTACGTTTGAAAAATAGTTATTATGTGCGGAATTTTATGAACGAAGATTGGGAACAAGAAGCACGTGTCGCGTTATATCAAGCTTTAAAAACCTATGAAAACAACAAAGGAGTTAGCTTTGGTAGTTATTACAAAAGTGTTATTACTAATCAAATCTATTCGTTATTAAGAAAACAAAACGCATTAAAACGTAGAGATCAAAAAGACGAGGTTTCTATGGAACAAAAAATTGAATCTGAGGGACCAGATTTTTTAGCGGAAGTGACAACTCAAGAACCTGTAGCAGTCCAACAGCTACTGTTGAACGAAGCAATTGAAACATGTGAAATCCATTTTTCAAAAAGAGAAGCACAGATTTTTCATCATTATATGCAAGGAAGTGATTTTTCGTACATAGCTAAAGATCTATCAATGGATATTCAGCAGGTAATGAGTGGTTACAACCGTGTAAAACAGAAAATTAAGAAGCATTTGAAAGGGTACAGCGAAGAATACTAGTTAACATTTCTGCGTCAACTATTTTTTTATTGCATTTCCTTTTTTTATATGGTAGACTTGAAAAGTTTTGCATTATCTGTTATAATGGGTAATGAGGTGAACTGTATGCCAACAACTTTAGCTACAATCAAGAAAGATTTAGAAGGTCGTATCGGCAGCCAAATCATGTTGGTTGCTCAGACAGGAAGAAAGCGTCAAACAGAACGCCGCGGCGTTTTAACAGAAACCTATCCTTCAGTCTTTGTCGTTGACTTAGATCCTGAAGAAAACTCTTTTGAGCGAGTTTCTTACAGCTATTCTGATGTATTAACTCGTACAGTAGAGATTGAATTTTTGACAGAAGCAGTTTAAAAGCAGACGGGCCCTTGTATGGTTCGTTTGCTTTTTTATTTTTTAACAAGTAATCTATAAAAAGATAAATTGTTAGGAGGCTACTGAATGAATTACCAAGTGAAAGCATTTGATGAATTAACAACAAAAGAATTTTATCTGCTAATAAAAGAGAGAATTGCCGTTTTTGTGGTTGAACAAAAGTGTCCATATCAAGAAGTTGACGAAATTGATCCAGAGGCGCTGCATACGTTTTTGACAGATGACCAGGGAAACATAGTTGCTTATACACGAATCTACAAACAAGAAGATGCCGTACATTTTGGACGAGTTTTGGTAGCTAAAGGACATCGTAAATCAGGATTAGGAAAGGAAATCGTTCAAAAGACTTTGGAAGTTATTGAACAAAAGTATCCAACTGCGTCAATTATTATTGGTGCTCAAGATTATCTACGTTCATTTTACGAATCATTTGGTTTTCAAGCGATTTCAGATGTTTATTTGGAAGATGATATTCCTCACATTGATATGAAAAAATAAAAAAAGTTGAAACAACAAATTTTTGTTGTTTCAACTTTTTTTATTTTGTATTTGATTCGTCTTCTATTTTTGCTTGAAGTGTTGAACGACCATTATCTTCAGCTACCTGTTGTGCCAATAAATCGCGGATATCACTTAAGTATTGTTCAGCTGTTGGTTCATCAAGAACTTCTTCATCTTCTTTTTTACGTAAATCTTTTGCCTTGTTTGCTGCTTTGACCACTAAGAACAAAACAAAACCTGTAATTAAAAATGTAATAATAGCACTAACGACATTACCAAATGAAAAAGTTACGCCTTTGACAGGTGTGACGTCTAACACAGACAGCGCTCCGTCCAAATCGGAAGTACCAGTGATAAGAGCAACTATCCAACCAATTAATGGTGTAATCAATCCTTCTACGATTTGATTAACGATTCCTGTGAACGCACTCCCGATGACAACCCCAACAGCTAGATCGAGCACATCGCCTCGCACAATAAACTCTTTAAATTCTTTAATCATAAAACCCCTACTTTCTTTTTCATTACCTTTAGTATATCTAACAATAAAAAAATATAAAAACAATAAACGCTTTTGTTCGCTAAATGCTTGAATACTAAGCTTCTATGCTATACTAGAATCAACTGTAACGATAAAAGGAGCAACGACTTATGACGAATAAATTGGCAGAAGGCGTGAATTTACATGTCTTACAAACAAAAAAATATAAAACGATTCGAATTTTTACTCGATTCACAACACGTCTTGATCGAGCAGTCATTACGCAGCGATCATTACTGAGCAGTTTATTAGAAACAAATAGCTTAAATTATCCAGACCAGACACAACTTAGCGCAAAGTTAGCTGAATTATATGGTGCAAGTTTTGGCTGGAGTGTAAGCAAAAAAGGAAATTTACATTGGCTGAACGCAGGCATCAGTTTTGTTAATGGTGATTATGTGAATGACTCAAAAATTCTGCTCCAAGTTGTTGACTTTTTGAAAGAGGTTATCTTTGCGCCAAACATTGTAGATGGGCAGTTCGATAATCAAACGTTTGATTTAGAAAAAAACAATTTGAAAACTTATTTAGAAAGTTTAGATGAAGACAAACAGACATTAGCATCATTAGCACTGCAACGGCTCTATTTTGAGCAAGCAGATGCTCAAAGAATCCCTAGTTTTGGAACCGTAAGAGACCTAAAAGAAATTACGGCAGAGTCACTTGCTACGTATTACAAGAAAGTCTTGGCAGAAGATCAAGTCGATATTTTTGTCATTGGAGATGTGAACGAGAAGGAAGTCATCAAAGCAATTCAAACTTTGCCATTTACTGATCGCGAATTTACACATCCAGAAATATTTTATGCGCAACCACAATCAAATGTAATCAAAGAACGCCAAATGCACGAACCTGTTGTACAAGCAAAGTTAAACTTAGCCTATCAAACAAATGTTTACTACAACCAGCCTGAGCGTTTTTCACTGATGGTGTTCAATGGCTTATTTGGTGGTTTTCCACATTCAAAATTATTTATGAATGTGCGCGAAAAAGAAAGCTTGGCTTATTATGCTTCTAGCAGTGTAGACACGTTCCGCGGATTTATGACTGTTCAAACAGGAATTGATGGGAAAAATCGCGAAAAGGTTTTAAATTTGATTCATAAACAATTAGAAAGCTTACGAAATGGTGAAATCACTGACCTCGATTTATCTCAAACAAAAGCAATGTTGAAAAATCAATACTTGCTATCACTTGATGCACCACAAGCTGCAATCGAATCGACTTATTTAGACAACTGGCTGCCGGAAACTAAATTAACAGATGACGAGTGGTTAGCTCGACTAGAAAGTATCACAATCAAAGATGTTCAAAAAATTGCAGATCAAGTGGAGCTTCAAGCAATTTTCTTTTTAGATGGAGGAAGCATGAATGAATAAAACCGAGTATTCACAAATTAATGAAACGCTTTATCATGAAGTGCTACCAAATGGATTGACCGTTTACTTATTACCCAAAAATGAGTACCACAAGACCTATGGCTTATTTAGCACGAATTATGGCTCAATCGATAATGAATTTATTCCTTATGGAGCGAATGAAAAGACAAAGGTACCGGATGGAATTGCACATTTCTTAGAACACAAGTTATTTGAAAAAGAAGACGGAGATGTTTTCCAATTGTTTGGGCAACAAGGCGCTTCTGCGAATGCCTTTACTAGCTTTACCAAAACAAGTTATTTATTTTCAACGACAGATCAAGTAGAAAAAAACTTGTTGACATTACTAGACTTTGTGCAGGCGCCATATTTTACTGAGGAGACAGTCAACAAAGAAAAAGGAATCATTGGACAAGAAATCCAAATGTATGAAGATGATCCTAACTGGCGTCTATTTTTTGGTATTTTGAATAACTTATATCCAAAACATCCTTTACACATCGATATTGCAGGGACGGTTGATAGTATTGATAAAATCACGGCAGATGATTTGTATACTTGCTATCACACATTTTATCAACCAAGTAATATGGTCTTGTTTTTAGTAGGGAATTTGGATCCAGAGAAAATAATGGAAGTTATCAGAGAAAATCAAATGAGCAAAGAATTTCCACCAGTGAAAGAAATCAAGCGATATTTTCCTGAAAATAACGATGAAATTATTGAAGAAAGTCATCTAAGAGCGGCTGTAACACGTAAAAAATTCGTTTTGGGGATTAAAGGTGTTGACGAGTTACCAGCAGATGGCTATCAATTGATGCGCTATAAAACAGCATTGAATCTCTTATTCCAATTATTGTTGGGAAACACGTCTCAAAACTATTTGAAACTTTACAATGAAGGAATCATTGATGATAGTTTTGGTTTTGAATTTAGTCTAGATCGTGAATTTCATTTTGCTGATTTTAGTGGTGATACGGACGAACCAAAACGTGCTGCGCAACAAGTGCGGAAAATCGTTCTTGGATTTGAGAAGGATCCAGAAGTAAATGAAAAAAATCTTGAATTATTGAAGAAAAAAATGCTAGGTAAATACTTCCAATCACTTAATTCCATTGAGTATATTGCTAATCAATTTACGCAAAGCCTTTATGGTGAGTACACTTTATTTGATTTACCAGAAGTGATTGAATCCATTCGATTAGCTGATGTATTAGCAGTTGGTTCAGCTTTCTTAGCAGCTGAGACGTTTAGTGAATTTTATATGGAACCACAAGGTGAGTAAGATGCCAACAGCGTTAGTTATGGGAGCTAGTGGGGACATTGGTGAAGCAATCTGTCGTCAGTTGGCACAAGAGGGCTGGTCATTGTATTGTCACTATCATCGTAATGAAAAAAAAGTATTAAATTTCGTTTTAGACTTGCAAAAATGTTATCCGCTGCAAGATTTTTTTATGGTATCCTTAGATATGTTAAACATGGAAGAAATACCGAAATTTACACAAGGATTATTTCAAGTTGACAGTGTCATTTTTGCATCAGGATTTACGAAATATGCTTTGTTTAAGGAATATACGGGACCAGATATGGATCAGCTGTGGCAAATTCATGTGAAATCTCCACTATTGCTTTTGCAAAGACTGGAATCAAAACTTGCTCGGTCTGATTATGGCAGAATTGTGTTTATTGGTTCTGTTTATGGGATGCAAGGAAGCAGTATGGAAACAGTTTACAGTGCTGTTAAAGGTGCCCAACAAGCCTTTGTTAAGGCTTATGCAAAAGAAGTGGCAACATTAGGAATAACGGCCAATGTCATAGCGCCAGGAGCTGTCGCAACAGCGATGAATCATGACTGGTCTGAAATAGAATTAACGGAGTTAAAAGAGTCGATCCCGTTAGGAAGACTAGCTCAGCCAAAAGAAATTGCTGCTGCTGTGACATTTTTATTACAAAAAGAGGCGGCCTATATCACCGGAATTACATTACCAATAACGGGTGGTTGGCTAGAATAAAAAGACTGGAGAAGATGAACGAGTGGCTTTTGAAACCATTGGGGAAAAATTACGGCAAGCTCGTCTAAATAAAAAAATATCTTTAGACGAATTACAACAAATTACAAAAATTCAAAAACGTTACCTCGAAGCAATTGATAACGACGAATTCGATCAACTTCCTGGTAAGTTTTATGTACGTGCATTTATTCGCCAGTATGCGCAAGCTGTTGGAGAAGATGGCGATAAACTTGTAGATGTTTTCGATGGAAAAAGAAAATTATCTGATGGCTCAGAAATTAAAAGACCAGAACCGGAAACTGTGAGTGGTTCACGAAAAGCAATGCACCAAGAAGAATTTGCACCAAGTAAATTTTGGACAAGTCTGCCTGTTCTTTTATTAGGATTGGTCGCAGTTGCAATCGTGATTGTGGTTGGCTATATGACGTGGCAAGATCGACAAGCAGCACCAATTATTAGTGAAGCAAGCTCATCAATGACAGTTGATGGCTCAATTGAGGAAACAAAACAATCTTCACATGTAAGTGAGTCATCACCAGTACAATCTTCAACAGTTGAATCAACGACTGAGGAAAAGAAAATGACGATTATTGCTGGTACAGATACAGCAAACGCGATTGATGTGAATGTTACAGATGCAACGGAGCCTTTGACGCTGGAATTCACAGCGAAAGATCGCGTGTGGGTAGGTGTGATGGTAAACGGGGCATATGTTTACCAAGGAACACTTGCAGTTGGTGAATCACAGAGTACACAGCTTGCTGCCAATGTACCTAATGCAGTCGTGACAATCGGTGCAGCAAGTAATGTTGCAATTAAAGCAAATGGTGAAGATGTGCCAGTGAACGCTGGAGAAAATAATTTAAGTCCCAAAAATGTTAACCTTACTGTCCAATATGCAGAATAGTTCAGACAAAAACTGCAATAAAAATCCATTCGATTTTTATTGCAGTTTTTCAATCGTAAAACGAATAATTTTTTTGTAAGTAGAAAAAGTAAGTTATTTCTGTGGAAACTTTAAAGAGACTCACGTAAAATGAACAAGAAAGGAGTGCAATAGTGTGAATTTACCAAATAAATTAACTGTGATAAGAATTTGTATGATCCCAATCTTTATCCTTGTTGTAGGGGTACCCTTGGATTGGGGACAATTAACGGTGGGAACAACAACTGTTGCTGTAACACAAGTAGTCGGAGCAATCATTTTTGCAATTGCAAGTATTACGGACTGGCTTGATGGAAAAATTGCTCGTTCTCAAGGTTTAGTAACAAACTTTGGAAAATTTGCCGATCCTTTAGCAGATAAAATGCTAGTTATGACGGCATTTATTATGCTGGTTGGACAAGATAAGGCACCAGCTTGGGTTGTTGCGATTATTGTTTGTCGAGAATTAGCGGTAACGGGTTTACGCTTATTATTAGTTGAACATGGTGAAGTAATGGCAGCTGCATGGCCTGGAAAAGTGAAAACTGCTACACAAATGGTTGCAATTATTTTGTTGCTGATCAATAATATTCCATTTAATTTGATTGGTCTTCCATTAGATCAAATTATGCTTTATGCATGTTTAGTATTTACTATCTATTCTGGTGTTGATTACTTTGCCAAAAATAGTAGTGTGTTTAAGGGTTCGATGTAATTCCAAAAAAAGCTTGGCGACAATTGTGTCCCAAGCTTTTTTAAATAAAAAATATTTGCGTTACAGCGTATTAATTATTAGGGAGAGGCAAATTTATGAAAGCAGAGATTATTGCAGTAGGAACAGAGCTACTTCTTGGTCAAGTAGTCAACACAAATGCAACTTTTTTGGCTGAGCAGTTAGCAGATCTTGGTATCGAGGTTTATTATCAGACAGTGGTTGGAGACAACAGACAAAGATTAGATGAGTTGTTAGAATTAGCAGAGTCACGGAGCGAGTTGATTATTTTATGTGGTGGATTAGGTCCTACTGAAGATGACTTAACAAAAGAAGTAACAGCTGACCATTTAGGTAAAGAGTTAGTTCAAGATAGAGAGGCTTACCAAAAGTTATTAGAATTTTTTGAAACAACCAAACGTCAAATGACTGTGAATAACTTACAACAGTCGCAAACTATTGAAGGAGGGATTGTGTTACCTAATCGTACGGGGCTAGCTGTCGGGACATTTATCCAAAAAGAATCACATGCTTATATCCTACTCCCTGGACCACCGAATGAACTGAAGCCAATGTTCATTGAGCAAGTGCGCCCATTATTAATTGAAAAATTTCCTTCAAAAGAAAAATTGATTTCACGTGTTCTACGCTTTTATGGAATTGGTGAATCCCAATTAGTGACAGAGTTAGCTGAACTGATTTCCAGCCAAATCAATCCAACAATTGCACCCTATGCGAAACCCAATGAAGTTACCTTACGTTTAACAGTTAAAACAAATGATGTACATGCTGGTAACCAAGCGTTACTTGCACTTGAAGAAAAAATTCAAGAGCGAGTGGGCGAATATTTCTATGGTTATGGGGATGATAATTCTTTGGAGAAAGTTGTAGTTGATTTGCTAAAAGAAAGAGGAAAAACAGTGACTGCGGCTGAAAGTTTGACTGCAGGAGAGTTCCAAGCAACATTAGGAAAAATTTCTGGTGTTTCTGAAGTTTTTCCTGGAGGATTCGTGACCTATTCAGAAGAAACAAAAGCCGATTTTTTAAAAATCGACCCACAATTTTTGAGAAAACATGGGACAGTTAGTCAAGAATGCGCCGAAAAAATGGCGGAGCAAGCAAGAAAGTTAGCGAAGACGGACTATGCAGTTTCGTTCACAGGGGTCGCAGGACCAGAAATGCCAGAAAATCAATCTGTTGGGACAGTTTGGATTGCTGTAGCTTCAGTTAATGATGTAAGTGCAGCTAAGTTTCAATTTACACGCGGACGTGAAGCGATTCGTCGTAGTGCAGTAATGGAAGGATTGAGCATGTTACGTAAGCGGATTTTAAGAAAAAAATAAAATGCGAATATTTGTTCGGTTTTTCTTGCTTTTTAATTCTAAAACCGCTATGATAATTGTATTGAAATGACGTTGTTAATGTGAATATAAGGAGGATTATCGTATTGGCAGATGATCGTAAAGCAGCTTTAGATGCTGCGTTAAAAAAAATCGAAAAAAGTTATGGTAAAGGTTCTATTATGAAGTTGGGCGAGAAAATCGACCAACAAATTTCAACAATTCCAAGTGGTTCACTTGCTTTAGATGTAGCATTAGGAGTAGGCGGTTATCCGCGTGGCAGAATCATTGAAGTTTATGGGCCAGAAAGTTCTGGTAAAACAACTGTTGCACTTCATGCAATTGCCGAAGTACAAAAAAATGGGGGGACAGCTGCTTTTATTGATGCTGAGCATGCATTGGACCCACAATATGCCCAAAAATTAGGCGTCAATATTGATGAATTGCTGTTATCACAGCCAGATACAGGTGAACAAGGATTAGAAATTGCTGATGCATTAGTTTCAAGTGGCGCAGTAGATATCGTTGTTGTCGATTCAGTAGCAGCGTTAGTTCCACGAGCAGAAATTGATGGCGAAATGGGGGACGCTCACGTTGGATTACAAGCTCGTTTGATGTCTCAAGCTTTGCGTAAATTATCAGGTTCAATTAATAAAACAAAAACCATTGCAATTTTTATCAATCAAATTCGTGAAAAAGTAGGCGTAATGTTTGGTAATCCAGAAGTAACACCTGGAGGACGCGCATTGAAGTTCTATGCAACGATTCGTTTAGAAGTACGCCGCGCAGAACAATTGAAGCAAGGGACAGATATTGTCGGAAACCGTACAAAAATCAAAGTAGTTAAAAATAAAGTGGCACCACCATTCAAAGTAGCAGAAGTCGATGTAATGTATGGACTAGGAATTTCACAAGAAGGAGAGCTACTTGATATGGCGGTAGAAAAAGATATCGTTGATAAAAGTGGTGCTTGGTATTCATATAAAGAAGATCGTATTGGTCAAGGACGCGAAAATGCGAAAATCTATATGTCTACACATCCAGAAATGATGAATGAAATTTCTGGCTTAGTGCGCGAAGCTTATGGCATTGGCGATGGCACTGAAACAGAGGAAAAAACGGAGCAGGAAGAATTACCTTTAACAGAAGAATAATTGATTTGATTTTCAAAGGTCGGGACAAGCTGTCTCGGCCTTTTTTGTCGGACATGATGGTTAAAATTTAAAGAATCTCATCAAGAGTAAAAATGGTTAAAAATAAAAGAACGTTTGTAATTACTGATGTATATTTTAAATGATCTGCACTCTGATATAACAGTTATGGCTAACTCGTTCAATTAGAATAATCAAATACTTGATCTTTATATTTGAGAAGAAAAAAAGATTAGGTCCAGCTAATAAATTAAGTGTTGTCAGTCTTTTTTTTGATTTCATAAATAAAAAACCACCGTTTAATATAAATTTAGAAAGCAGTTTCTTTGTTTATTTAAAGTTGACACTAAGGGGTACAAACATTAGAATAAACTTGTGTACTTTTTATACACATATGCAAGTAGGCATATTGATAAGATTAAAATAGTTTATCAGAAAAACTACGTGATTGATAAAATGAAAAAGATAGTATGGAGGTGGATTTTATGGTATTCAACATTCTCCTCGCTATCATCGGTTTAATTGTCGGTCTTGGTTTAGGGTTGGTCGTTGCGAAGTCACGTCACGAAAAAGAGATAGCCGGTGCAAAAACATCGGCTGTGGGTATTATCGAAAGTGCAAAGAAAGAAGCAGAGACTCTAAAAAAAGAAGCATTGTTGGAAGCTAAGGAAGAAAATCAGAAATATCGTTCTGAAGTTGAAAGTGAGCTGAGAGAAAGTAAATTAGAATTAAAATCTCAAGAAAATCGATTGATTCAACGTGAACAAACATTGAATCGTAAAGATGACTCATTGGAAAAACGTGAGAACTCACTTGAAAGCAAAGAAGAAATACTTAGTTCAAAACAGCAATTAATTGAAGAGCGAGAACAAGACGTTGAAAAATTGATTGAAGATCAACAAAAAGAATTAGAGAAAATTGCTGGTTTATCTAAAGAAGATGCAAAGGATGTTATCATGAAGTCAACCGAGGAAGAGTTGAATCATGAGTTAACTGTTATGGTGAAAGAATCTGAACAACGTGCAAAAGAAGAGGCTGATCGTAAAGCGAAGAACTTACTTTCATTAGCTATTCAACGTTGTGCAGCAGATCAAGTTTCTGAAACTACAGTATCAGTTGTTACTTTGCCAAACGATGAGATGAAAGGTCGCATTATTGGTAGAGAAGGACGCAATATCCGCACATTAGAAACACTGACAGGAATTGATTTGATTATCGATGATACTCCTGAAGCAGTTGTTCTTTCTGGTTTTGATCCAATTCGTAGAGAAATCGCAAGAATGACGTTGGAAAAATTAATTCAAGATGGGCGTATCCATCCAGCTCGTATTGAAGAAATGGTTGAGAAATCACGTAAGGAAATGGATGAACGTATTCGTGAATATGGTGAAGAGGCTGCATTTGAAGTTGGTGCGCATACACTCCATCCAGATTTGATTAAGATTTTGGGACGGTTACGATTTAGAACAAGTTATGGTCAAAATGTATTGAAGCACTCAGTAGAAGTTGCTAAGTTGTCTGGGATTTTAGCTGCAGAATTAGGCGAAGATATCCAATTAGCTAAGCGCGCAGGCTTACTACATGACATTGGGAAAGCACTTGATCATGAAATTGAAGGTTCCCATGTTGAGATTGGTGCAGAACTAGCTGCCAAATACAAAGAAAATCCAGTGGTTATCAATGCCATTGCTTCTCATCATGGTGATGTGGAAGCAACATCGGTTATTTCGGTGCTTGTGGCAGCAGCTGATGCATTATCTGCTGCTCGACCTGGTGCACGAAGTGAATCGTTAGAAAACTATATTCGTCGTCTTAAAAACTTAGAAAATATTTCTAATAGTTTTGCTGGTGTAGATTCAAGTTTTGCTGTACAAGCAGGACGTGAAGTACGTGTAATGGTAAAACCTGAAGAGATTTCTGATTTAGAGGCAGTTCGTTTGGTTAGAGATATCCGTAAACGAATTGAAGAAGAATTGGATTATCCTGGACACATTAAAGTAACCGTTATTCGCGAAACGCGAGCAACAGATTACGCTAAATAAAAAAAGACCAATGACTAAAATAGTCATTGGTCTTTTTTTATTTATTTTTGATCTTTTTGTGCAAGCATTTCTTGATCTTTTTCAATAGTAGTATTGATCCCCTTGATGATTGCTGGAATAAATCCAGCTTCTTCGAGGGCAACGACTCCGGCAACTGTCGTTCCTCCTGGAGAAGAGACCTGGTCAACTAATTCCCAAGGATTTTCATTGCTCTCAAGGAATTTTTCACATGAACCTAAAATTGCTTTGGCAGAGATTTCAGTGGCTATTTTTTTGGGTAATCCGTTGAGCACCCCGGCTCTTCCCATAGCATCAATGAGCATGTAAACAAATGCAGGCGAACTTCCAGCTAAGCCAATGAAAGTACTGAAATCTGATTCAGGTAAAGGATACACACTACCAATTGCTTCAAAAATCTGTGTTGCTTGTGTTAATTGTTCTTCTGTAGCAACAGAATTTTTACAAATGGCTGAGACTCCGGCACCAACACTCACATTCACATTTGGCATAACACGAACAATCGCGGCTTGTGAGCTATTTAAAGCTGCTTCAAGATCACTTAAAGTTGTACCAGATGCAATAGAAATGAAAAGGATTTTTTGACTGTAGTCTTGTAATTCATGAAGTACGGTTGAAATAATTTTGGGTTTTACTGCGAGTAAAAGAATGTCTACTTGTTCAGCAACTTCTTGGTTTGTTTGACAAGCAGTGACTCCTGTTTGTTTGGCAAAGGCTTGTGCGTTTTCAAAATGACCACTCGAAACAAAAATCTCATTTTTTGAAAAGGTTTCTTTTTCGAGTAGACCACGAATGATTGCTTGTGCCATATTTCCTGTTCCAATAAATCCAATATTCATTTTAATTCCTCCCTTTTGATTTTAGAATAGCTTTGTTTGCTAGGAATCGCAAGTAACGTGTTAAGCAAAAGTGGAAAATTATAATTAAATAAGCTAACATTAGTGTTATGAAATGAAAGTACATGAGTATGGAAGGTAAAAATGTGAAAAATAAAATACAATGGATCCTTCAATGGATGAAAAATCATAGTCTGATTTTAAAGTTGATTTTTTTTGGTTCAGTGTTAGTCTTTGTCGCAAATCAGGTTGCTAATATTGCAAACGGCATGAGCTGGCAAGATATTTGGGAAACGATGGATAAACAGAATCACGTAACCATTGTTTTGATGACGTTACTGGGATTGCTTGGCGTGTTGCCGATGCTTTTATATGATTGGGTGACACTTAGCGTATTGGAAAAGCAAGGAAAACCCAAGATGCCAAGGCAAGAGTTTTTTCTAGCAGCTTGGATCACGAATACAATCAACAATTTGGCAGGATTTGGCGGTGTCGTGGGCGCTAGTTTGCGAGCTAATTTTTACGGCAAACAGACGGATCGAAAAAAGGTACTAGCAACCGTTTCAAAAGTGGCAGTGTTTATGATAACGGGTCTATCAGTTTGGTCGCTGTTCACTTTTGTAGATGTCTTTTTTATTCAAACAGAAAGTATTTTTCGAAGTTACTGGATTTGGCTACTAGGTGGCAGTTTCGTTGCACCAGTTATTTTCTTTTTTGCATATCTTAAAAGAAGAACACTGTTTTCAGAGTTTTATCCCAAAGGCTTAGCAGGTTTGTTTTTTGCTTCATTTGGTCAGTGGACAGGTGCGTTAACCGTGTTTTTATTGATTGGCAAGCTGATGGGAATCGACATATCACTTCATTCGATATATCCCATGTTTATTGTAGCAACGTTGATTGGTATGTTAACGATGGTACCAGGTGGCATGGGAACATTTGATGTGTTGATGATTCTTGGCATGAGTCAATTATCTGTTCGTCAAGATGTTGCAGTTGTGTGGTTATTGTATTATCGCTTATTTTATTATGTAGTTCCGTTTTTAACAGGGATTCTTCTGTTTATTACGCATACAGGTGTAAAAGTAAACCGATTTCTTGATAATATTCCACGCTTGTTTTTCCAAAAAGTGGCACATATTATTTTAGTTAGTGCTGTTTATTTTGCGGGAATTATGATGGTTTTATTGTCAACAATTACAAATTTATCTGCAATTAGTCGCTTGTTTCAAATATTATTGCCTTTTTCATTTAATTTTTTAGATCAGACACTCAATTTACTTGTCGGATTTTTACTGTTAGGTTTGGCTCGTGGTTTAGCAATGAAGGTGAAAAAAGCTTATTTGCCAACTATCATCTTACTGATTTTTGGTATTTTGAATACAATTACTCGAACCTTGTCATGGGAATTGATTTTAGTTTATGTACTCATTTTGTTAGCAGTTTGGCTAGCACGCAAAGAATTTTATCGCGAAAAGTTTGTCTATTCTTGGGGCGCAATTGTTTTTGATGCTTGCTTGTTTGGTTTCTTGTTTATTGTTTATGCAATTGCAGGTTATCATAGTGGACAATTTTGGGTAGGACGAATGACTGCAAATAATTTTATTTTGTTTCCTTCAGATGAAGTCTGGTTTTCTGGACTGATTGGCCTAGGTATCTCGTTGTTAGCGTTGGTGGCATTATATCAATATTTAGCAACGGCAACGAATGAACTTGGAACGGAGTTAGAGGTAGAAAGATTGAATCGACTGATTGATCGATATGGTGGAACTGCTTCTAGTCATTATTTGCAACTGCCTGGTTATAAATATTTTTATTATCAAGAAGAAGGTGAGGATCAAGTAGTTTTCGGCTATCAGGTAAAAGGGAATAAATGCTTTGTGCTGGGAAATCCAATTGGCAATCCAGCTATGTGGCGAACAGCAACCAAAAGTTTCCTCAAAAAAGCTGATTGCTTGGGTTATCAACTGGCTTTTTATAAAGTTTCGGAAAAATATGTCGTGATGTTGCATGAAGTTGGTTTCCGTTTTGTCAAAGTAGGGGAAGCTGGGATTGCTGACTTAACGGTTGCAGATGTTCCTTGGTTCAATCAACAATTAGAATACCAACGATTAACCAATGAGGGTTATCATTTTACTTGGTATGATAAAATTCCTGATGAGCTACTTCCAACGCTGGAAGAGGTTTCGCAAGCTTGGCTGAATGGTGAAACAGAAAAACATTTTTCTGTTGGGCGATTTGACACAGAGTACGTGAAGACCAGTGGTGTGGGCGTTGTTCGAAAAGAGCAACAAGTAGTTGGATTTGTGACAGCACAACCAATGACACAAACACAAGTAGGATATGATTTGCTACGTGTGTTGCCGGGAGAACCTGTTGCATTGAGTGATTACTTGTTAGCCAATTTGTTTGTTGAATATCAAAAACAAGGGTACTTGGAAGCAAATCTTGGTTTAGCACCTTTGGCGAATGTTGGAGAAACAGACTTTTCATTTATTCAAGAAAAAATGATGAATATCGTTTATAATTATGGGAATTTTTTCTATGCTTTTCAAACAACATATGAAAGAAAATCAAAGTATGTCAGTCATTGGGAAGGTCGTTACTTTGCTTATATGAAAGGGAGCAATTTTGTATTCGCAACTCTTCAATTATTTATTCTGATTGGTCGAGGAAAAGGAAAAAATCCAAGTTTAGCTCAAGAAGTTTTGATTGAATTATAAAAATGAAATGAGTATGAGATATAAGGAGAGGATAAGATGTCATTCATTCTAGTCCTCTCCTTTTTCTTTTTGTATTAGTTGAAATAGGAATTTAAGGCGGAAGTTAGCTATACTTTTATTTTCCCCTATGATAGAATACTTTCGACTTAGACTTTTCGAATGGGTGAGAGGTATGGAACTAATTGAAAAAGCACCAGCCAAAATAAATTTAGGATTGGATGTATTATATAAGCGACCAGATGGGTATCACGAACTTGAAATGGTTATGTCGAGCGTGGACTTAGCAGACCATTTGATTTTTGAAGAATTACCTGAAGATCAAATCATTGTAGAAACAAATAAAGCTTTCTTGCCTGTAGATCAACGAAATAATGTCTATCAAGCAGCCTTATTATTAAAAAATAAATTTAAAATCAAAAAGGGTGTTAAAATCGTTGTTCAAAAAAACATTCCAGTGGCTGCTGGCTTAGGTGGAGGTAGTACCGATTGTGCTGCAGCCTTGCGCGGAATCAATCAATTGTGGGATTTGGGTTGTTCTTTAGAAGAACTCGCAGAAATTGGATTAGAGGTTGGCACAGATGTTCCTTACTGCGTATATGGGAATACGGCATTTATTGGTGGCAAAGGGGAGAAAGTAAACCTGATTCCATCTATGCCACAATGTTGGGTCATTTTAGTCAAACCAAGAATGAGTGTTTCCACGCGAACGGTATTCAGAGATCTTGACACGCAAGCCATTCAGCATCAGGATGTTGCCGGATTGGTGGAAGCAATCCAGCAGCAGGATTATCAACGAATGATTCAAAAAATGGGCAACAGTTTAGAAGATGTGACGGGTAAAAGGCATCCTGTGATTCATCAGATCAAAGAGCGAATGATTAAGTATGGGGCGGATGTGGCATTGATGAGCGGTAGTGGACCAACTGTTTTTGGTTTATGTCAGCATTATTCGAGAGCACAACGAGTATATAACGGATTAAAGGGATTTTGTGATGAAGTTTATCTTGTACGCACATTGCGTTAAGTATAACGAGTTTAGTAAAAGCTTCTTTGTAGTCGATTGACTAACTGTAAATCAATTAAAAAAGCATATACGTTTAGTTTTCTTTTGCGACTAAACTTATGTGCTTTTTTTCTCTATTTATACTAGCTATAAGTTGTTAATTCTAATTAATGAGTAATCGAATAAATTAAAAAGTTGTACGAAACAATGGATTGTCTCGTACAACTTTTATTAATGGCTCTTATTTTTCTTTTTTTATCGTTACACTTTTGATACAAAGCAGTGAAATCAGTAGTAAAACGAGGCAAAAGAGTGGTAGTACAAAAAGAGAACCATTATGCAACAAGCTGATCAAAAAAGTACAGAGGCTGACAACAATGTAGTATCCAAGACTAAGAAATGCGCCAGCCGTGCCAGCTATCGATGCAAATTTTACAAGTGCTAGGCTTAGACAATTAGGTAATGCCATACCTACACCAGCCAGTAAAATAAAAATCCCAAGAATGTACATCGTTACTTGGCTGACGAAATGAACTGGCAGAGACGCTGTTAGTCCAAGGAAAATAGCTCCAAGCAAGGCAAGTTTAATTCCATTTGTAATAATGGTTTCAGGTGCTAAATGATTTAATTCGCGATTTGATAGCCACGCACCAACTACTGTGGCTAAAGCCACGATGCTTCCCATGAACCCATATTGGCTCTGAGTAAAATGAAACTTTTCGATAAAGATCGTGGGTGCTTCTGAATGGTAACTAAAAAGAATCCCATTAAAAATCCCAATCAGTATTCCAAATGAAATTGTATAACGATCTAACAACATTTTTTTACCTACTGAAAAACCTTTTTTCGTATCGACTCTAGTTTGAGTAAACATAGCTGTTTCTGGTAATCCTTTAAGACTCCAGAAAAGAAGAATCATCCCCATAATCACTAAGAACAAAAAGACAGCTCTAAATCCATAAAATTCACCCAGAAGTCCACCAATCAAAGGACCAATGGCTGGCGAAAAAGCGAGCGCCGCAGAAATTTTTGCAAATAATTGATGTCTTTCGTTGCCTGAGTAGTTATCACGTAAAATGGTTTGTGTGGTTACAGATCCTGTACTTGCACCAAATGCTTGAATGAAACGACCAACAAAAAGTAGTTCGATAGTTTTAGATGCTAAACAGAGGAAACAACCAAGAACATACACTAGAATTCCTAGGTTCATTGCTTTTCTTCGGCCAAAAAAATCTGATCCAATTCCCCAAAAGAAGACACCAAGTGCAAAGGAAATGAAATAGATGCTCAACGTCATTTGAGCAATATTGAGTTGGACACCATATTTCTGAGCGATTTCTGTCAAAGATGGCGTATAGATTGTCTCACTGATTTGTGGAAACCCAACTAAGCAAATTAGTAGCGATAAATTTATTTTTTTATTTTTATTTTTTTCGATGTTTTTTTCCAATGTTAAAACTCCTACTAGTTTATTTATCTAGGGAAAAAACATCCATTCCAGGGAAATGGTGGAATCATGATTTTTATCCAATTGTAAAAATTCATGGAATCACCCCTTTCGTAAAGTTCACCGCCATTCTATCCGAGATGAGAATGATTGTCTAGTTTGTAGAAAACTAGTCCATTCTATGAGAAAGTATTCAAATGTTTTACGGTTTATCTCCAAATATACGTCGTAAATCAGAAGATTTCCGAATTCTATTGACTGTAATTTTTTATTTTGATACATTAGTTCACGTTGATAAATCGTAAAATTACGATTTGCTATTTTAGAGAGGGGTAAACAATGATTAAAAAATATGTATGGGCAACGATAGCTGTTGCAGGAATGTTGTTATTTGCTGCTTGCGGACAAACTGAAAAGAAAAGTGAGTCAAAGACAGACGAATTAACCATTATTACTTCTTTTTATCCAATGTATGATTTTACGAAGGAAGTTGTTGGTGACGAAGGAAACGTTGAGTTACTGATACCTGCAGGAACAGAGCCACATGACTTTGAACCGAGTGCGAAAGAAATGGCGAAAATTTCGGATGCAGATGTTTTCGTGTATAATAGTTCAGACATGGAAATTTTTGTTGATTCAATGAAGAAGTCGGTCGATCAGGAAAAAACATTGATGATTGAGGCAGCTAAAGGAATCGAACGCTTAGAAGGATCAGAAGACCATGATCACGAAGCCGAAGCGGAGCATGATGCGCATGACCATGAATATGATCCTCATGTATGGTTAGATCCAGTCCTAGCAATCCAAGAAGTTCAAACAATTGCGAAAGAGTTGGGAGATAAATATCCTGAGAAGAAAGCAACATTTGAAGAAAATGCGGAAGCTTACATCAAAAAATTAGAAGAGTTAAATCAAAAATATGTAACAGAACTAAAAGACGCAAAAAATCGAACTTTTGTTACGCAACATGCTGCATTTGCCTATTTAGCGAATCAATATCAGTTAACTCAAAAATCGATTTCAGGTATTTCACCAGATCAAGAGCCGACCCCAAGTCGTTTGGCAAAATTGAAAGAATTTGTTGAAGAAAATCAAACAAAAGTCATTTATTTTGAAGAAAATGCTTCTTCGAAAGTGGCGGAAACGCTAGCCGCTGAAACAGGCGTGAAGCTTGAAGTATTAAATCCACTGGAAAGTCTAACGGAAAAACAAATAGCTGCGGGTGAGAATTATATTTCTGTGATGGAAGAAAATTTAGCGGCATTGAAAGAAAGTATCAAGTAAGTTTAGAAGGAGGTCTAGTGATGCATTATATCGAAGTATCTGATTTGACCTTTTATTATGAAGAAGAGCCAGTGTTAGAGGATGTATCTTATCATGTCGATGCTGGGGAGTTTGTCATTTTAACTGGAGAGAACGGAGCAGCAAAGTCAACGCTGATTAAAGCAACCTTGGGTTTATTGAAGCCAACCAAAGGAACTGTCACGATTGCTGCAGAAAATCAAGAAGGAAAAAAATTGAAGATTGGTTACATTCCACAACAAGTGGCATCATTTAACGCGGGATTTCCAAGCACAGTGATTGAGTTAGTTCGTTCAGGACGATTTCCTCGAGGTAAATGGTTCAAACGTTTAACTAAAAAAGATCACGAATATGTAAAACTTGCCTTAGAGTCTGTTGGAATGTGGGATATGCGGCATCGTCGTATTGGGGAGTTATCAGGCGGACAAAAACAGCGAATTAGTTTGGCACGTTTGTTTGCAACTGATCCAGATTTATTTATTTTAGATGAGCCAACGACAGGAATGGACGAAGAATCTAGAAATGAATTTTATCGATTGTTGCGACATAGCGCACATGTACATGGAAAATCTGTCTTGATGATCACTCACGACCATGAAGACATCAAACAGTATGCAGATCGACAAATTCGTTTGGTAAGGAAGGAGGACTCACAATGGCGTTGCTTTCATATGAATTCATGAGAAGAGCCTTTCTGGCTGCAATTTTTATTGCAGGGATTGCTCCGATGTTGGGGGTTTTCTTAGTAATTAGAAGACAGTCGTTGATGGCTGATACACTTTCTCATGTTTCGTTAGCAGGGGTAGCGTTGGGGTTCTTTCTCAATTTGAACCCAACAGTTACCACAATGATTGTTGTAGTCTTAGCTGCAATTGTTTTAGAATATTTACGTACGATTTATCGAACATACTCTGAGATTTCGATTGCAATTTTAATGGCTGGTGGATTAGCGTTAGCGTTAGTTTTGATGAATTTAAGTGGTGGAAATTCTGCAACGAGTATCCAATCTTATTTATTTGGCTCAATCGTGACGATCACATGGGACCAAGTCATTTTCTTGGGCATTTTATTTGTGGTCATTGGTGTCATGTTTGTTTTATTCAAACGTCCAATGTATGTCTTAACTTTTGATGAAGATGTGGCACATGTTGATGGGCTACCCATTCATGCAATGTCAATGATGTTCAACGTGATAACTGGTGTTGCAATTGCAGTGATGATCCCAATAGCAGGTGCATTGTTGATTTCTGCAATCATGGTGTTACCTGCAGCAATTGGTATGCGTTTAGGTCGAAGCTTTAACGTCGTAATTGCGATTAGTATTTTTGTTGGATTTATCGGGATGCTTTCTGGGTTAGGTAGTTCCTTTTATTTGGACACACCACCTGGAGCAACAATCACGTTAGTCTTTATTGGCTTATTCTTACTCGTTAATATAGTCAAACGACTATCGATTGGTGTAAAACGAAAAAATCGAGTATAAAATAGCCTGAGAGGAACAGTGGAAACGAAATATTTCCGCTGTTTCTTTTTTTATAAATCAGAAATACCGAACTATTTTCTTCTTTTTTTATAAAATGCTCGAATTTTTGAAAAAAAACTTATATAATGAAAAACGACAATTTTAAAAAAGGGAGCTGGAATATGTGAAAGTACGTCGCAGTGAGCGTCTTGTTGATATGACTCAATATTTATTAGATCATCCACATGAATTGATTTCGTTAACAAGTTTTGCCGAACGTTATGAATCTGCTAAATCTTCCATCAGTGAGGACTTAGGGATTATCAAGAAAACATTTAAAGAAAGAGGTTACGGCACACTAGAGACAATTCCTGGTGCGGCGGGTGGTGTCTTGTTTATTCCTGAGATTCCTTATGAAGAAGCAAAAAAATATATTGAATCTTTAGCCGAACGCCTATCAGAGCAAGATCGTTTGTTGCCAGGTGGCTATGTTTACCTATCGGATTTATTAGGGGAACCTGAGTTATTAAGACAAGTTGGAAAAATCATTGCATCAAAATATTTAGGTGAAAAAATTGATGCGGTGATGACAGTTGCGACAAAAGGCGTACCAATTGCCCAAGCTGTTTCTTATTATTTAAATGCGCCATTTGTCATTGTTCGACGTGATTCAAAAATCACGGAAGGATCAACTGTAAGCGTAAATTACGTTTCAGGTTCATCAGAACGAATTGAAAAAATGGAGCTTTCTAAAAGAAGTTTAAAACGTGGTTCAAGAGTTCTTGTCGTCGATGACTTTATGAAAGGTGGCGGAACAGTGAACGGGATGAAGAGTTTGATTGAAGAATTCGAGTCTGAATTAGTTGGTATCACTGTTTTTGCCGAATCAAAATTCCACGGACATCGTGCAATCGATGATTATACTTCTCTACTTTATGTGAAAGATGTGGATACAAAAACGAAAAATATTACTGTTGTTCCTGGAAATTATTTTTCAGAAGAATAAATTTTTAGCGAAATGAACTAAGTGTAGAAGAGGTTGGGACAAAAATTTGTCCCAACCTTTTTGTTTTTAATTGAATTTTTTAAAATAATCGTTAGTTGAAAAAAAGCGAGCACTGGGCTAAACTTAACACAGGAAATGATAACTAGGAGTGAAGTAAGTGGAAGCACGTTATGCAATTATTTTGGCAGCGGGGAAAGGAACCCGCATGAAGTCAAAACTCTATAAAGTATTACATCCAGTTTCTGGAAAACCAATGGTCGAACACATCATCAATCGAGTAAGCGAAACAAACCCTGACGAAATCATCACAATCGTAGGTCATGGTGCTGAGCAAGTGAAAGCACAACTGGGTGAACGTAGTGAATATGCTTTACAAGCAGAACAATTAGGAACTGGACACGCAGTTTTACAAGCAGCTTCTTTCCTAGAAGGCAAAAAAGGAACGACTTTAGTCATCAGTGGGGACACACCTTTACTAACGACGGAAACACTAAATAATTTATTTGAATACCATCAAGGGAAAAATGCTAGTGCAACGATTTTAACAGCACATGCACAAAATCCTACCGGTTACGGGCGAATTATTCGTGATCATGTTGGGATTGTAGAAAAAATTGTTGAACAAAAAGATGCTTCACCAGAAGAAGCTCGTGTACAAGAAATCAATACCGGTACTTACTGTTTTGATAATGAAGCTTTATTTACTGCATTGAATAAAGTTGGGACGAATAACGCTCAAGGTGAATATTATTTAACCGATATTATTGAAATCTTAAAAGAAGATGGAAATACAGTTGCTGCTTATCAAACGGAAGATTTTGAAGAGTCTATGGGTGTGAACGATCGTATCGCATTGGCAAAAGCAAATGAAATTATGCGTAACCGAATTAATGAAGCACACATGACTAATGGTGTTAGTTTTGTTGATCCAGCGTCAACTTATATTGATGCTGGTGTCGTGATTGGTTCAGACACAGTGATTGAAGCAGGCGTACAATTGCAAGGCGAAACGGTCATTGGAATGGATTGCATGATTGGCGCACATTCACGAATCGTAGATAGTGTAATTGAAGATAACGTTGTAATTACCAATTCTGTGGTTGAAAGTAGCCATGTCAAAAAATCAGCAGATATCGGTCCATTTGCTCATTTGCGCCCAAATGCTGAAATTGGCGAAGGCGCACATATTGGGAACTTTGTTGAAGTCAAAAATGCTGAAATTGGTAATCATACAAAAGTTGGTCATTTGACTTACGTTGGGGATGCAACGCTAGGTGAAGACATCAATGTTGGCTGTGGCGTTGTTTTCGTTAACTACGATGGCAAACAAAAACACCATACAAAAGTCGGTGCACATAGTTTTATCGGCTCAAATTCAAACATTGTTGCACCTGTGACGATTGAAGAGAACAGTTCGATTGCAGCTGGTTCAACAATTACAAATGACGTTCCTGAATATGCACTTGCAATCGCACGTGCGCGACAAGTAAATAAAGAAGGATATGCGAAAAAACTCCCTTATCTCAATTAGTTTTTTTTAAAATAACTTGATTTATTTAAAAAATATGTCTACTATTTACTAGGAAGAATTTCAGAGTTGTGAAAAAGAAAGTGGAGGTCCCCATGTCAAATCATTATTTTGATCCAAGATTAAAGATTTTTGCGTTAAACTCAAATCGCCCGTTAGCTGAGAAAATCGCAGCAGCTGTTGGTGTGGAATTAGGAAAGTCATCTGTTACTCAATTCAGTGATGGTGAGATTCAAGTAAACATTGAAGAAAGTATCCGTGGTTCACATGTGTATGTTATCCAATCAACAAGTAGCCCAGTAAATGACAATTTAATGGAATTGTTGATTATGATCGATGCTTTGAAACGCGCTAGCGCAAAAACAATTAATGTAGTTATGCCGTATTATGGTTATGCACGTCAAGACCGTAAAGCGCGTGCTCGGGAACCAATTACCGCTAAATTAGTTGCAAACATGATTCAAAAAGCAGGAGCAACAAGAATGTTGACCCTAGACCTTCACGCTGTTCAAATTCAAGGTTTCTTTGATATTCCTGTTGACCATTTAATGGGTGCACCATTAATTGCTAATTATTTCTTAGAAAAAGGAATCAAAGGGGACGATGTTGTTGTTGTTTCACCTGACCATGGTGGCGTAACTCGTGCACGTAAATTGGCTGAGTTCCTAAAAGCACCAATTGCAATCATCGACAAACGACGTCCTAAAGCAAATGTTGCTGAAGTAATGAATATCATCGGTAAAGTTGAAGGAAAAACTTGTGTCTTGATCGATGACATGATTGATACGGCAGGTACTATCACATTAGCAGCTAATGCGTTGAAAGAAGCAGGAGCAACAAGTGTTTATGCTTCTTGTACACATCCAGTTTTATCTGGTCCAGCTTTGCAAAGAATTGAAGATTCAGCAATCGAACGCTTAGTTGTAACGGATTCAATTTATCTACCAGAAGATCGTAAAATTGATAAAATCGACGAAGTTAGCGTAGGTGGTTTGATGGGTGATGCAATTAAACGCATTCACGAAAACAAACCAGTTAGCCCACTTTTTGAAACAAAAAAATAAGAACTTAAAATGAGGCTGTGGTACAAAATACTCAGCTACGACAAGTTGTTCTGAGAACAGTGCTCATTCGAAAGAAATAGGTATGACAAAATTTTTGTCATACCTATTTCTTTTTTGCAAAAAAAGAACGTAACATCTAGATGCTACGTTCTTTCACACAGATAAAACTTTTTTAACTTAATGTGCTGTAAGCAAGGTCATCAACTTCACTGATTAAACGCCAACGTCGGTCAAGTGTATTGTAAACCAGTGTTCCAATTACAGGTTCTTCACGATAGCGAGTCCCTTTTAGTTTCCAAATGTAGTCTTCAATCACATAGATAGGGATTCGATACTCATCATTGATCAAACCAGCTTGTTCAAATGAAAAAATGATTCCTTCTTGCATCAATGGACGCATTTCTTTTAGTAAATCCCCATTGATTTTTTCAACAGTGATGCCACGACGAAAGAATGATTTCTTTTCGTTAATTTTATCCGCAAGAATTTGGCTCATTTTGTCTGCAAAAATTCGATAAAATTCGTCTAAATAGCGATAATAAATACGGTTCAACTGATCGCTTAAATCAAAATAGACAAAATTATTTTGTAATTTATAGAAAAATGGTGAGTGCAGATGGGTTTTCATATGCCCAAAATACAATAATTCTGAAATCTCTAATGGGGATAATTCTTTTAACATTGTTAAATCTGTAAAGTCTATCCACTTTAAATCGTCTGTGTTGTGGCGATTACGAAGTGAGGAAAAGAAATGTTGTATGTTTTCTGTCCCACGAATAATTTTTAAGCCAGTGTGAGGCTCATATTCTCCTGCTGAAGCAGCAGGATCTAACAGTAGCAAGTTTTGAGGATAATGCACGATGCTGTTTGAAAAATCATTCGCAGTTAATCCTTTGGTCAAAACAGCGTTACTCGTTGTATCGATATGTACATAAACTGAATCAGTCATCATGCCCCTCCTCACTTGATTTCTCAACTATTTTATTTTACAACAATTGTAAGAAAAAAGCTTGTTTCTTTTATTTTAAAATTCCATTACAAAGTCACGCTTTCATTGAAAATAACCGTAGCTTTCAAATCGCTGGAAATTTGGTGTCAGTTATTTTTCAGAAAAGAATAATGAATTATTTTGTCTTCATACATTTTAGATGTATTTGTTCAGACAAGAATTTTTTTTAAGAGACTGCTATACTTGAAGAAAAAGGAGAGAGCAATGGATATTCAACCGATTTATTGGTCAGAAAGGCAACGACTACACAGCGAAAGTCAAAAAATGACGCAACCATTTCCATTTTTCAGTGAACAACAAAAAAGTCGCGACTCTTTTTGGCAAACGACCAAAAAGAAAAATGCATGGCGAGTCAAAGTCGGTAAGCTAGTCCTCTATTTTGAAAAGAAAATGGGAGAAGCAAGTGAGTCAGATCATTTAGTTATAACGAATGTATTGGTCAATGAAGCTTTTCAACAATGGCGCCAACTATTTACGTTGCTAGAAAGCTGTACGCGTTACTTTTTGAAGTCTACTTGTCAATTTTCTTTTTCGCAATCAGTTTCTTCACAAATGACTGAACTATTTATCCAGTTTGGGTATCAGAAAGTTGATACTACGGCAACTCGATGGGTGAAAAATATTTCTGGACATCTTGCTGTGGTTTTTGGTGGGGGTGGGGCACACGGCGCGTATCAAATTGGTGTATGGAAAGCCTTGCAAGAAGCTGGATTTTCAGTTGAGATCATTACGGGTACGTCAGTCGGTGCAATCAATGGTATTTTGATGTTGCAAGGTGATTTGAATCAAGCCGAATTTTTATGGACGAATTTATCGACCAATCAGATTTTAGCTGTGCCAGAAAACTTACCTTTAACTGATTTGCGCCAACAATTGTTGAATGATATTCGTCAAATGACTAAGACGGCTTTTTTGACTCGCGGTATTTCTTCAATGCCGTTAGAAGAATTGCTGAGAAAATCATTGGATTTGAAATATCTCGTTCAAAAAACGAAACCACAACTATTTACAGTTACGACTAAAATCCCTGAAATGATTGAGAAAGTGGTGCCTATTCAAAAGATGCCACCAGAACAAATTCCTAATTGGATCGTTGCTTCTGCTTCTTTTTATCCAGCGATGACCTATAAAAAAATTGACAAAGATCGGTATATTGATGGCGGGTATAAAAATAATCTGCCAGTAGATGTTGCGATTGAACAAGGAGCAACTGAAGCTTTTGTGGTAGATGTTCAGGGCCCTGGGATTACGAAAAAAGTCAAAAAACCATTAGGATTTGTTGAATGGCATTGTCGCTCACTTTGGACACTGGGGACATTTTTGATTTTTGATGGACAGCGTAATTCATTGAATTTACAATTAGGTTATTTGGAAACACAGAAGCAGCTACACCAATATGAAGGACATTGGTATACCTTTGATTCGACTGTTTTGGCTGAAAAAGTTTGGAAAAAATTCTTACGTATATTAGCCAAGGAAAAAAAATTAGATCTTTCTTTTTTCTATGACGTAAAATTTTGGGAGGATTTGCGTAATGTATATAAAGACAGGGTCGTCATTGAAACATGCGGATTAGCGATGCTAGAACTTTTGGCAAAACAAATGTATCTACTACCTAATAAAGTTTATCGAGTACCAGAAATGCTTGCGTTGATTCGTGAGAAAGAGCAACGCCCTTTTACAGAAATTGTTAAGAAAGAAATCGGGTTGCTGAGTCTGGAAGAGTGGTGGTCTTCTTCGAGAGAACAACGTTTAGAACAAAAATTGACGATACTAGCAAAAAAGCTTTATGCTAGTACACAAGAAAAGGTTCAAGTGTTACTTAACGAACAACCAGTGGACACATTATTTGTTTTATATGCACATTATCTTAAGGAGGAACAAGAATGGCACAAGAATTTTCCTATGAAATCATAGAAGAGATTGCAATTTTATCTGAGAACGCAAAAGGTTGGCGTAAAGAATTAAATTTGGTTAGTTGGAATGGTCGTCCGCCAAAATTTGACTTGCGTGACTGGTCACCAGAACATGAAAAGATGGGTAAAGGATTGACATTGACTAATGAAGAATTTGAAGCACTGCAAAAAGCAATAGAAAACATGTAAGAAAGGACCCTGTCGAATGAAAAGTATGACCGGTTTTGGCAAAGCAATCCGCGAAACAAAAGAGTATCAATTAGATATCGAGATTAAAAGTGTCAACCAACGTTTTTTAGATATTCAATTACGCAGTCCGAAACTTCTAAATTTTCTCGAAGGTGACATGCGACAGTTGATTAAACAACAGCTTACTCGTGGACGTGTTGAAGTTTTTGTAAATATAACGCACATTGGAGAGAATGCGAAACAAGTTGAAATCGACTGGTCATTGATTGATTCATTAGTGACGCAACTTTCTCAAGGGGTACATGATCGTTTCGGTGGAGAAGTTCAACTTTCGGTAGCATCCTTGATTGAGCGTCTAGCATTACAAGAAAAATTTGTCTCGGTCAGTGAACCAGAAAAAGCAGATGAAGAAGAACTAAGGCTACTAGTTCAAGAAACATTGTCTGAAGCATTAGGTGGAATTGAACGTAGTCGTGAAGCAGAAGGTCAGGCGTTAGCTGCTGTATTATTGCAGAATCAAGCCGAATTTTCGCAAGTGCTAGACAATCTATCAGCCTTTGTTGAAACATATGAACAAGAATTCCAAATACGTTACCAAAAAAAATTGGAAGAATTTTTAGGTGATAAAGTTGATGAGCAACGATTGTTGACGGAGTTGGCCATTTTATTAGAGCGTGGGGATATTCATGAAGAACTAGATCGTTTGTTTATCCATCTCGGAAAATTAAATGACTTAATTTTGATGCCTACACCAGTTGGTCGAGAGCTTGATTTTCTAATCCAAGAAATGAATCGAGAAGTGAACACGATTGGATCAAAATCAAGTGCAATTGAAATCAAAAACCAAGTAGTCCAATTAAAAACGATTTTAGAAAAAATTCGTGAGCAAGTCCAAAATATTGAATAATTGCACGAAACAAAAAAAGGAGGAAGTTTATAATGAACTATTATGATATTACTTTTCATGAATTAAGTGGCAAAAGTGTGGTTAAAAGAAATGTCCCATCAGATAAAGAAGGATTCGATGTTTGGAAAGACGCATGCGTAAAAATTTCAGACCAAGAACTAAATATTTTAATCAATGACGGGACATATGTAACGCTTAACCGAAAATTTATTGTACGCATAGATACACAAGAAGTTAGTGATCCAACAGAAAAAGTACTCAGCCGCAAGGACGAAATCATTGGCGTCGTGAATACTTTGTCCAATATGGGCTTTTAATTTTTTAATTAAAATCAATTGTGTTGGCTTATCAATGATATCAAAAGTTGCACCAGAAGCTTGGTTGCAGCTTTTTTGTTTTGTGAAAGAAACAAGCTTTTCTTCTCTAGTTTCAAGCAAAGGTGGCTTTTTTAGGAAAATCTGTCTATAATAAAGAGAACCTTGAAAGTTGCAGAAAAAAAGTGCAAAATAAACGATAAGCAAGAAAAGACTAGTTGAAAGGACGTCGTCATGTCAGAGCGTGGATTATTAATCGTATTGTCAGGTCCATCCGGTGTAGGAAAAGGAACCGTACGTAAAGCAATTTTTGAGAGTGAGGATAATGATTTTCAATATTCAATCTCAATGACTACTCGTAAAATGCGAGAAGGAGAAGTCGAAGGAGTGGACTATTTCTTTCGAAGCAAAGAAGAATTTGAAGCGATGATTGAAGCTGGTGAAATGCTTGAATACGCAGAGTATGTTGGAAATTATTATGGCACACCATTATCATATGTGAATCAAACCTTGGACGAAGGAAAAGATGTATTTTTAGAAATCGAGGTTCAGGGAGCACAGCAAGTGAAAGATAAAGTGCCAGATGGTGTATTTATCTTTTTGACACCGCCCGATCTAGTAGAATTAAAATCACGAATTGTCGGTCGTGGAACGGATGCAGAAGAAGTAATTGAAGAACGTATGAGAGTTGCTAAAGAAGAAATCGAAATGATGGCCCTTTATGATTATGCCGTTGTAAATGATGAAGTTCCGTTAGCTGTTAATCGGATTAAAGAAATCATTGCTAGCGAACACTTTCGAGTAGATCGGGTAATCGGAAAATATATTAAAATGTTAAAGGAGATGTAGTCTTATGATGTTGAAGCCTTCAATTGACTCATTGTTAGACCGAGTAAATTCAAAATACTCATTAGTAATTTTATCAAGTAAACGTGCCCATGAATTAGATGCTGGAGCACAGCCAACATTAGATTCATTTGAATCTGTAAAAAGTGTTGGACAAGCACTTGAAGAAATCGATGCAGGAAATGTGATCAACGATCCACATCCCGAATTGAAACGTGAACGTCTACGTATGGAAAATGAAGAACGCCAAGCAAAAAAAGAACGTGAGCAACAAGAATTAGAATCACGTATTCTCGAAGAACAAAAACTATAATTTCAAGGGCTGTGACTAGAGTCACGGCTCTCTTTTTAATTTTTTAAATAAAAGAAGAAGTGAGTTAGCTAGTTTATTTTTTTGTTACGAAATAGTAGAAATTAGGACAAAACAAGGGTTTTCTAGTAAAATAAGCTCGGATCTTTTTCACTAAAAATGGGTATCAAAGGAGGGGAAAGTTGTGGGAGTAATTGCAGAAGTGATTGTAGACGTACCGACGATGCAAACGGATCAACCTTTCACGTATCTCGTTCCCTTCGTGTTAGAAGCGGAGTTACAAGTGGGAATGCGTGTGGAGGTTCCTTTCGGAAAAGGAGATCGTCATGTTCAAGGATTTGTTATTGGTTTGAATAATGAAGTTGCTCAGACTGATGTTCAATTGAAATCAATTATTCGCGTGCTGGATTTAGCACCCGTTGTTAATCAAGAACTATTAGCATTAGCCGACTACATGAAAACAATTACCTACGCATTCAAAATCACTTGTCTTCAAACGATGCTACCAAGTGTAATGAAGGCAGAGTATGATAAAATCATTTATCCTTTGAAACCATCAGTTGAAACACAAGAATTTTTTCGAGAACGAGAAGTGATTTCTTGGAAAGAAGCAGAGTCGTTAGGTGTTGTTTCGCAGTTGATGCATTGGCGAAAAAAGAAATTAGTTGATATCCGTTATGAAGTTCATACTAAAAATAAAGTGAAGACAATTCGAATGGTTCACTCACTTTTACAAGAAGAGCAGATCGAAGAAGAGTGGGGAAAACTACGTCAAAATGCTAAAAAGCAAAAAGAATTATTACTTTGCTTGTCTGAAGCAGTTAAGGATGAACCACTTGCGTACTTTAAAGATAAAGGAATCAGTAGCGCTGTATTGAATCAAGGAAAAGAGAAGGGCTGGCTTCGTTTTGAAGAAGTCGAGCATTATCGTGATCCATATCAACATCGTTCGTTTGAACAAACTAGTGCGTTAGATTTGAACCAAGAACAACAATTCGCAGTCGATCAAATCACTGATGCGTGTCAAACACAAAAAGAAACAATTTTTTTATTAGAAGGTATTACCGGAAGTGGAAAAACAGAAGTCTATCTGCAAAGTATTGCCGAAGTTTTAGATGCAAAAAAGACAGCTATCATGTTAGTACCTGAAATCGCATTGACCCCACAAATGGTTGAGCGATTCAAAGGACGTTTTGGAGAAGCCGTTGCGGTGTTACATAGTGGACTATCGCAAGGAGAAAAATATGACGAGTGGCGTAAGATCGAACGAAATGAGGCACAAGTAGTCGTTGGTGCCCGCTCAGCGATTTTTGCACCGTTAGAAAATATTGGTCTGATTATTATCGATGAAGAACATGAGTCGAGTTATAAACAAGACGAAACACCACGCTATCATGCAAGGGACTTAGCTATTTGGCGGGGGAAATACCACCATTGTCCAGTATTATTAGGAAGTGCGACACCTTCTCTTGAATCACGTGCAAGAGCACAAAAGGGTGTATATCAACTTCTGACTTTGAATAAACGAGCAAAAAGTAGTGCGCAATTACCTGTAATTGACATTGTGGATATGCGAGAAGAATTTCAAAAACATAAAGCCGCAACTTTTTCTAGCCAGCTACAAGATAAAATTCAAGATCGTTTAGAGAAGAAGGAGCAGACGGTTCTATTATTAAATCGTCGCGGTTATTCTTCATTTGTTATGTGTCGCGACTGTGGTTTTGTTTTACCTTGCCCAAACTGTGATATCTCTTTAACATTGCACATGGACAGTAAGTCAATGCGTTGCCATTACTGTGGACACGAAGAAGCAATTCCACATCGTTGTCCAAATTGTGGTGGGAATAAAATTCGCTATTATGGCACAGGTACACAGAAAGTGGAAGAAGAATTACAAACTTTGTATCCTGAAGCTCGTATTTTACGAATGGATGTTGATACTACTCGGAAAAAAGGAGCACATGAACGGATTTTGCAAAAATTTGGTGCGAAAGAAGCAGATATTCTTCTAGGAACACAGATGATTGCCAAAGGACTAGATTTTCCAGATGTAACTTTGGTAGGCGTTTTAAATGCGGATACGTCACTAAACTTGCCTGACTTTCGATCAAGTGAGCATACTTTTCAACTGTTAACACAAGTTTCAGGACGAGCTGGACGAGCTGAAAAAGCTGGTGAGGTAGTTATCCAAACCTTTAATCCAGAACATTACGCGATCGAGTTAGTAAAAGAGCAGAATTACGAACGTTTTTATCAAAAGGAAATGCAAGTTCGTCATCGTGGGGGCTATCCACCGTATTACTTTACAGTGAAAATTACTACGAGCCATCCAGAAGAACAAGTAGCTGCAAAAAAAATCTTCCAGATTGCGCAATTGCTCAAACAGACGTTAAGTAACCAGAGTTTGATTTTAGGTCCAACACCAAGTATGATTTTGCGTGTGAAGAATCGTTATTATTATCAATTGATTATTAAATACAAGCACGAACCTCAGCTAGCAAATGTGTTGGATGATATTTTAGATAAAAGCCAAAAAGAACAACGCCAAGGATTATTTGTGGCGATCGATAATGAACCATTACATTTTATTTGAGAAAGGACACTATATGCGCTACCCAATCTTGATTCACCCAAATGATAAGTTAAAACGAACAGCTCAACCCATCGATGTCATCACCGATGAAACAGTTGCACTACTAGACGACCTGTATGAAACAATGGTTGCAATGGACGGTATTGGTATTGCAGCACCACAAGTAGGAAAAAATCTTCGTTTAGCAATCGTTGAAGTTGACGAAGGGGACAAATTTGAATTGATCAATCCTGAAATTATCGAAGCAAAAGGAGAAAGTTTAGATGTGGAAGGCTGCCTGAGTATTCCGCATGTTTATGGAACTGTGAAACGTGCAGATGAAGTAACCGTGCGTTATTTTGATCGTGAAGGTCAAGAAATGGAAGTAACAGCATTCGACTACTTAGCACGAGCATTTCAGCATGAAATCGATCATTTAGATGGTGTTTTGTTTGTTGAAAAAATGATTGAACAAATTCCTGAGGAAGAACTTGAAAAATATATGGAGGAGCACCTAAATGACTAATATTGTATTTATGGGAACACCAGCTTTTTCTGTCCCAATACTAGAAGGATTATTGGAAGCTGGCTATACAGTTCAAGCTGTAGTGACACAGCCTGACCGACCAGTCGGTAGAAAAAAAGTGATCACGCCAACACCAGTCAAAGAAGCGGCATTAAAGCATGGGTTACTGGTACTACAACCAGAAAAAATCTCCGGCTCAGAAGAAATGAAAAAAATCATCGAATTACAACCAGACATTTTGATTACGGCTGCGTTCGGTCAATTTTTGCCAGAAAAACTACTTCAAGTTCCTAAACACGGAGCAATCAATGTGCATGCCTCTTTATTACCTAAATATCGTGGAGGAGCACCTGTGCACTATTCGATTATCAATGGTGAAAAAGAAACTGGTGTAACCATCATGGAAATGATAAAAAAAATGGATGCAGGTGGCATTTTTGCGCAAGAAAGTTTGCCGATTACCAAACAAGATGATGTTGGAACAATGTTTGGTAAATTAAGTTTATTGGGAAAAGAACTCTTATTAAAAACATTACCAAGTATTTTAGATGGTAGTTTAGCACCAACTCCTCAAGATGAAGAAAAAGTGACCTTTTCTCCTAATATTACAAGAGAGCAAGAAGCAATCGACTGGAATAAAACAGCCGAAGAAGTTGATAATCAAGTACGCGGAATGCGACCTTGGCCAATTGCTTTTACAACGTATGAAGATGTTCGTTGGAAATTACTAGTGGTGGAACCACTTCAAGAGAAAACAACCGAAGTTCCCGGTACGATTATTCGCAAAGACAAGAAGAATCTTTGGATCGCGTGTGGTAATCAAACAGTATTAGCAATCAAAGAATTACAACCTGCAGGTAAAGGGAAGCAGACCATTCAAGCGTTTCTAAATGGCAGCGGACAACATGTAACGGTTGGACAGCAGGTGAAATAATGGCAAAAATCCCAAATAGTATGAAGAAATCTGTACGCTATATGGCTTTAATGACTTTAGAAAGAGTTTCTAAAGGTGGGGCGTACTCCAATCTTTTATTAAATGAAATGATTAACAAAGGAAAGCTTAATCCAAAAGACATTGGCTTATTTACAGAACTTGTTTATGGAACGATTAGTCACCAATTATTACTTGAATTTTATATCACGCCTTTTATTGCTAAAGCAAAAAAAGTAGATGAATGGGTCAAAACATTGCTACTCTTGTCTGTTTACCAGTTGGAATTTTTAGACAAGGTTCCAGACCATGCGATTTTGAATGAAGCAGTAGAAATTGCAAAAGTAAAAGGAAACCCAGGCACAGGAAAATTCGTGAATGGCGTATTGAGAAGCTACCAACGTCAAGGAAAACCTGATATAGAAGCAATCAAGGATCCCATAGAACGATTGGCAGTGAAAATCAGTTTACCTGTTTGGTTGACGCAACGTTTTATCGATCAAATTGGGTTTGATGAAACAGAAAAACTGGGTCATTCACTTTATGTGCCGAGTCATGCAAGCGGACGCGTTGATGTTCGTCGTCTTTCACGTGAACAAGCAATTGCTGTTTTAAATGAAGAAGAGATTTCTGTGAAAGAAAGCCAAGTTAGCCCTTATGGTGTTGTTGCCGAAAAAGGTCACCTAGCTTCTAGTTCATTATTTCATGACGGTTTGCTAACAGTTCAAGATGAGAGCTCAATGCTAGTTGCACCAGCAATGCAAATTGAACCAGAACATCACGTACTGGATGCGTGTGCTGCGCCTGGTGGCAAGACGACGCATATTGCGACATTTTTAGATTCAACATGTGGCGGCGAAGTGATTGCTCTCGATGTCCATGATCATAAAGTAAAACTCATTGAAGAAAATGCAGCTCGTTTAAATGTCTCTTCAGCAGTTTTTGCACAAAAAATGGATGCGCGAGAAGTACAACAAACTTTTGAACCAGAACAATTCGATCGTATTTTAGTCGATGCGCCATGTTCAGGTTTAGGCTTGTTACGTCGAAAACCAGACATCCGCTATAAAAAAAATCCACAAGATTTAGAAAATTTACCTAAAATTCAATTAGCAATTTTGGAAAGCTGTGCTCCTACATTAAAATCGTCAGGAATCTTGACTTATAGCACATGCACCATTCTAGCTGATGAAAATCAAGGGGTCATTGCGGCTTTCTTGAAACGCCACCCTGAATTTGAAAGGATTGATGTTTTAGTGAGTCCTGTGCTAAAATCATCAATCGAAGATAAAATGTTAACTTTGTATCCACATCAATTTAATACAGATGGCTTTTTTATCTGTTGTTTGCGTAAAAAGTAATGAGGTGAAGAAATGCAAATTGAATTTCAATCAGATGTAGGAAGACGCCGTAATACAAACCAAGACTATGCGAATGTATTTACTAATCAAGAAGGAATTAAGCTGGCAGTTTTAGCTGATGGAATGGGGGGGCATCGTGCAGGTGACATTGCCAGTCAAATGGCTGTGACCAATTTAGGTGCTGACTGGGAAGAACAAACACTAAAAGATAGTGAGAAAATTGCCCAGTGGTTTATTCAAACAATCCAAAATGAAAATGTTAAAATTTATCAGCGAGGACAGGAAAAGTCAGAATACAATGGGATGGGCACAACAATTGTTGCTGTTGCTTTATCAGATACAAGATTTACGATTGCAAATGTTGGAGATAGTCGTGCCTATTTAGTGCGCGAAGATCAACTAAAACAGTTAACAGAGGATCATTCATTAGTAAATGAACTAGTTAAGTCTGGTGAAATCAGTCAAGAAATGGCGGTGAACCATCCAAGAAAAAATATTTTGACACGATCGGTAGGAATGCCGGGAACGGTTGAAGTAGATGTCGCAACTTATTCTTGGCAACTTGGGGATCGATTATTACTTTGCTCAGATGGGCTTACTAATATGTTGTCGGAAGAAATGATTGGATCAATTATTGATGGTACAGGTTCGCTTACGGACAAAGTAAAAGAATTGATTGATCGTGCAAATGAGGCAGGTGGTGCTGATAACATTACTGCACTCCTTATCGAGTATAAGGAGGACTGTGCATGATCGAGTTAGGCAAGAAACTAAATGGACGTTATCAAATTACTGGCAATATTGGCAGTGGCGGAATGGCAAATGTCTTCTTAGCCCATGATTTAATCTTAGATCGTGATGTCGCTGTCAAGGTTTTGCGATTTGACTTTCAAAACGACAAAACTGCTATCCGTAGATTTCAAAGAGAAGCGTTAGCAGCAACTGAATTGGTCCATCCCAACATCGTGAGTGTATACGATGTTGGGGAAGAAGCGGATATGCAGTATTTAGTAATGGAATATGTGAAAGGGATGGATCTCAAACGATACATCCAAACCCATTATCCAATTCCTTATCAAACAGCTGTTGATATTATGCAACAAATTTTATCAGCGATTTCGTTGGCACATAATCACCAAATCATTCATCGCGATCTAAAACCTCAAAATATTTTGATTGACCACGAAGGTGTCGTGAAGATTACTGATTTTGGTATTGCGATTGCATTATCTGAAACATCAATTACCCAAACAAATACAATGCTAGGATCCGTACATTACTTGTCACCTGAACAAGCAAGAGGAAGTATGGCTACTAAGCAATCTGATATTTATGCGCTTGGAATTATTCTTTATGAAATGTTGACAGGAAGCGTGCCGTTTGATGGTGAATCAGCAGTAACGATTGCCTTGAAACATTTTCAAGATGAATTACCTTCGATTAAAGCAATTGACCCTGGAGCGCCACAAGCATTGGAAAACGTTGTATTGAAAGCAACTGCTAAAGAACCAACTGATCGTTATTTGACAGCTGATGAAATGAATGAAGATTTAGCAACCGTTCTTTCGCCTGCGCGTGCGAATGAGCCGAAATGGGAACCACAAGCTATGTTGAACGAGACAAAAGTGCTGACGCCAATTGATGCAGATTCGCCAATGCCAGATTCATTTAAATCGATGCGTTTACCAGATGAACATGACGTTTGGGAACAACCGAATCAACCGCCAGAAGAAGAGGAAGAAAAACCAAAGAAAAAACGAAAAAAATGGTGGATTTTACTCCTTCTTGTTTTACTCGGATTAGGTATCGGTGCTGGTGTGTTTTTTGCTTCTGGCGGCCGAGGTGAAGTGGAAGTGCCAGATGTTTCAGATTTAACAGAAGCAGCAGCTCGAACAGTTTTGGAAAATGCGAATCTAAAAGTAGCAAGTAAAACAGAAGAAATTGCTGATGATAAAATTGAAGAAGGAAATGTGGTTAAAACAGATCCTGCAGCAGAAACAACTGTGAAAAAGAATCGCGAAATAAAATTATATTTAAGTAGTGGCTCTAAAAAAATCAAATTAAAAGATTACACAGGCGTAAGTTATGATGAGGCGAAAGCCAACTTAATTGACTTAGGATTTTCAGAGGAACAAATTAAGTCGGAAGAAGAGTATAGTTCTGAAGTTGAGAAGGACATGATTATTTCTCAGACACCTATAGACGGAGAAGTTGATCCAGATTCTGATACGATTACTTTCAAAGTGAGCAAGGGAGTCAAACCTGTCTTTTTATATAATCATACGGGTGAAAACTATGATGAAGTTTATAGTACACTCCTAGCTGCAGGATTTTTAGCATCAAATATTAGTGTGAGTTATGACTATAGTAATACAATAGCTGCGGGAAATATTATTAGCCAAACTCCTAGCTCAGGAGAATTTACAGCGGCTGAAACAGCTGTTAGTTTTGTAGTCAGCCAAGGCGCCGAAGAAAAACCAAGTCGTCTAAATGATATCTCAGGTTATTCGAAGAGCGAAGCACAAAATTATTTATCTGGAATTGGTGCTGAATATATTGGACACGAAACTTCTGAATACTCGGATACTGTCGACAAGGATAAAGTTATTCGAACTAATCCAGGAGTCGGTGCAAGTATTAATAAAGGTGACATCGTAAGCGTTGTTTATTCTAAGGGACCAGATCCAACGAAAGTTTCTTCAAAAGATTCTTCGGAAAAAAATTCCTCAAGTAGTTCAACAAAAGAAACAACAGATGGGTCAGAAAAATCAACTGAAGAAAATAAATCACAAGAGTAAATGCAGATGTCTTGAAACAGTAACTGAATTAAGTACAAAAGAATTATGTTGTTAGTGAAAATCTAATGACATAATTCTTTTTTTTGTGCACAAAGGAAAAAAGAAATTTTTTAGAGCGTAATAAGTTTGCTTGTTAAGGCATAAGAATTCTTTTTCCTGTGTTAAAATAAATAAAAAACGGAGGTGGCACAAATCAGAGGACAAATTAGAAAAGCAATCAGTGGTTTTTATTATGTTTATGCAGATGGGGAAACCTACCAAACACGAGGAAGAGGGAATTTCCGTAATCGAAATATCAGTCCATTAGTTGGTGACCAAGTCATTTTTGAAAGTGAAAATAAAACAGATGGCTATTTACTAGAAGTTTTGCCACGAAAAAATCAATTAGTAAGACCGCCTGTGACGAATGTTGATTTAGGTGTGATCGTCACAAGTTTAGTTGAACCGAATTTTTCAGCGAATTTATTGGATCGTTTTTTAGTGATGCTCGAATATGAAATGATCCGACCAATTATTTTTCTAACAAAAACGGACTTAGCACCGAACGATCCAAAAATTGAAGAGATCAAAAAAGTCTATGAAAAAATTGGTTATCCAGTCATAGTACCGAAACAACCAGGAGATACAGACGAATTAATTCGTTATTTTCCAGACCAGTTAACTGTTTTTATGGGGCAGTCAGGGGCAGGTAAATCAACTTTACTTAATCAAATTTCGCCAGAATTACAGTTAGCAACAGCAGAAATCTCAGATTCTCTTGGCCGAGGAAAGCATACAACGCGTCATGTTGAATTAATTCCGTTGTACGATGGATTAGTCGCTGATACACCAGGTTTTAGTTCGATTGACTTTCTGACGATTGAAGCAACGGAATTACCAAAGCAATTTCCAGAATTTGTTGAAGCGTCTACACACTGTCGTTTCCGTGAATGCATGCACGCGAAAGAACCTGGGTGTGAGGTCAAGCATCGAGTGGAAAATGGAGAAATCGCACAAACACGCTATGATAACTATTTGCAATTTTTACAAGAGGTTGAAAAACGAAGACCCATTTACAAAAAAGAGAGTAAAAGAAAATAGGGGGAAATCAAATGAAATTAGCACCATCAATTTTAAGCGCAGACTTTGCCAACTTACAACGTGATATTGAATTGGTAGAAAAAGGTGGAGCAGATTACATCCATGTCGATGTTATGGATGGCCAATTTGTACCAAACATTACATTAGGACCCAATGTTGTTCAAGCAATCCGTCCAGTGACCAAATTACCTTTGGATGTCCATTTAATGATTGTAAATCCAGAAAATTATATTACGGATTTCGCGAAAGCCGGTTCCGACATTATTACTGTCCATGCTGAATCAACACCACATATTCATCGAGCTGTTCAAATGATCAATGATCTGGGAGTAAAATCGGGTGTGGTAATCAATCCTGGTACACCGGTTTCTGCAATTCAACATGTATTGTCTATTGTGGATCAAGTCTTGGTTATGACGGTAAATCCTGGTTTTGGAGGTCAAAGTTTTATTGAAGAAACAGTTGTTAAAATCGTTGAATTAGATTTGCTTCGTCAAGAAAACGGATATCATTACGCAATCGAAGTTGACGGTGGAATTGTTCCAGAAACAGCGAAAATTTGTAAAGAGGCAGGAGCGGATGTTTTTGTAGCAGGTTCCTACATCTATGCCTCAGAAGATCCAATCCATCAAATCAATCAATTAAAAGAGGCATTGAGCTAAAATGAAAATTTTGTTAGCAGCAGGAGGGTCACCTCGAAAATGGCCAGAGATAACAAGCTCTGAGTATGACTATCATGTTGGTATTGACCGTGGAGCGTTATATTTGTTGCAACAAGGGTTATCTGTGGAAATCGCTGTAGGTGATTTTGATTCGTTGAACGAGGAAGAACGTACTTATGTTTTTTCGCAAGCAGAGTTGATCATCCAATCACCAGCAGAAAAAGACGACACGGACACTCAATTAGCATTGGCTTCCACATTCGAACGCTACCCTGAGGCAGAATACACTTTAGTGGGAGCTACTGGTGGTCGCTTAGATCATTTGCTATCTAACTTGTGGTTGGGACTGGAACCACGATTTCAGCCATATATCCAGCGATTGACTTTGGCAGATCGTCAAAACAATTTGAGTTATTATTTGCCAGGCAGTTATTCGATTAAAAAAATACCAGAAATGAAATACTTGGCTTACTGTTGTTTGACGCCTGTCAGTCATCTGAATATCAAAGAAAGTAAATACGAATTGGAAGATACCACTGTTGCTCAGCCAACTTCATATGCAAGTAATGAATTTGTTTCTGATACAGCTAAATTTTCATTTGAAACGGGTGTAGTAGCTGTAATTCAAAGCAAAGATTAAGGCACTTCCTTGGCTAGAATTTCACAAATGTGGACACTTGAACAACTAAAGTAAGTAGAGTGAAAAAGATTTGCTAAAAAAAGATTAAGAGAAGCAACTTGCCTTTTGTTTCAAGGTGTTTAGTGCTAAAATTAAATGTAAGAGTCTAATTAATTCGAGGTGTCTTTGTGAAGAAGTTCAATCCCAATAAAAATATTATTATTACGTTGATTATTGTCATTATTGTGGTGACAATTTTAAGTGTAACAGCTGCTCAACGAGCAAATGAAGGAAAAACCAATTTATTTCAATCTGTTGTCAATGACAGTGTTGCAATTATTGACAAAGCCGTTTTTGCACCAGCAAGATGGGTCGGAAACGGTGTGAATTCTGTACACAATTTATTTTCTACTTATTCTGAAAATGAGCGACTAAAAGAGCGCTTAGACAGTTATGATGAAGTGGCGCAGCAAAATAAAAATTATCAAAAAGAAATTGAATCATTGAAGAAAGAGCTTGATTTGAATCAAACCTTGACTAGTTATGAGAAAGTCACGGCTAACGTGATTACCCGTTCACCTGATAGTTGGCAAGATATGCTGACTGTTGATAAGGGTTCGAAAGATGGTGTCAAAACAAATATGGCTGTTATGTCACAAAAAGGTTTAGTTGGACGAGTAGTTGAGGTAAATGTAGCTTCTTCCAAAGTTGAATTACTAACTTCAGCTAATGAAAGCTCAGATCATTTTCCAGTAAAAGTGAACTCTGTAAATGGGGATGCTTTTGGTTTGCTTAAGGGATACGATGAAACTGGACAAGCATTGGTTGCAACACAACTGACTGGTGATACAGACATCAAAGAAGGCGATGTTGTACAGACATCTGGTTTAGGTGGTAATTCACCTGCTAACTTGCCAATCGGAACAGTTACAAAAGTCAAACCTGACAGTAATGGCTTAGATCGAGAAGTTTATATCAAACCTTATGCACAGATGTATGACTTATCCGTTGTAACGATCATCCAACGTTTAGTGGAGGATGAATAGTTTATGCTGAAAAAAGAAACGATGAAGTATTACTTGCCTGTTGTCTTATTCTTCCTTATGCTTTTAGATGGACAGGTAACTAGAGTTTTAGGTGAGTGGACCAAGGGTGTCTACATGGCAAATGCACATTTTTTGATTCTGGCGTTACTATTTTGCAGCCTGAGTTTTTCAAAAAGATACCTGTTGATTACGACAATTATTTTAGGCGCTGTTTTTGATATGTATTATATTGGCGTCATTGGCATCTACGCTGTAGCACTTCCACTAATTATTTTTATTATGTACTCAATGAGTCAAACTATTCATACAAACATATTTACTGAATTTTTTAGTATGATTATTTTTGTGACTGGGTATGAACTATTCACGTTAATCATCCAGTTGATTTTCAAACTTGCAATAGTTAATACGAATTACTTTATTACCCAGTTTTTAGGACCAACATTGCTATTAAATATGATTATTTTTGCTATATTTGTATTCCCATTTAAGAAATTATTCAGCGATGAATAATTTCTTTTTTTTTATTCCTAACAGTTTTGTCATTTTATAATTGTATTTTGAAATATTTTTGTAACATAACTATTATATCGTTGACATACAGCTATGGTACAATTTTCATATCGTTAAGAAAGACTTAAATATTTTTAGATATTTATTAAATTAAGCCAGTCGGAGGAATGAAGAGTGAAAAAGAGTTTATTATCAGCAGTAATGGTTTGTTCAATGACTTTAACTGCCGTAGCATCACCGATCGCTGCCGCGGCAGATGATTTCGATTCACAGATCCAACAACAAGATAAGAAAATTGCGGACCTACAAAACCAACAATTAGATGCACAATCACAAATTGATGCTTTGGAAAGTCAAATTACTGATATTAACACACAAGCTCAAGATTTATTATCAAAACAAGAAACTTTGCGTAATGAATCTGCACAATTAGAAAAAGAAATTGCAGATTTACAAGAACGTATTGAAAAACGCCAAGATACAATTCAAAACCAGGCGCGTGAAGCACAAGTAAAAAATACAAGTTCAAATTACATTGATGCTGTAATGGATGCAGATTCATTGGCAGATGCTGTTGGTCGTATCCATGCGATGACAACAATCGTTAAAGCAAACAATGAACTAATTGAACAACAAAAAGAAGACAAAAAAGCTGTTGAAGACAAACAAGCTGAAAACAAACAAAAACAACAAGAACTTGCTGAAAATCAAGCAACTTTAGAAGCTCAAAAAGGTGATCTTCTATCTGCGCAAGCTGACTTAAACGTAATGAAAACTTCATTAGCTGCTGAACAAGCAACTGCTGAAGATAAGAAAGCTGAATTAAACCGTCAAAAAGCAGAAGCTGAAGCGGAACAAGCTCGTATTCGCGAACAAGAACGTTTAGCAGAACAAGCACGTCAACAAGCTGCTCAAGAAAAAGCTGAAAAAGAAGCACGTGAACAAGCAGAAGCTCAAACAGCAGTTTCTGAATCTACAGCTACTGAATCAACTGTAGTATCTGAATCTTCAGAAGCAGTAACATCTGAGTCTTCAGTAGTAGAAGAATCAACAACGCCAGAATCTTCAGTAACAGAAGAATCAACAGTACCTGAAACTTCAACACCTGAAGAATCAACAGTACCTGAAACTTCAGTACCTGAAGAGTCAACTACACCTGAAACTTCAGCACCTGAAGAATCAACAACACCGGAAGCTCCTGTAACAGAAGATTCATCTTCAGAAGCTCCTGTAGTTCAAGAACCAACAACACCAAGTACTGGCGATAACAGTTCAAATACTGGTAACAACAGTTCAAATACTGGAAACAGTGGTTCAACTACACCATCTACACCTGTTACACCTCCATCAACTGGTGGTTCATCATCTGTTAATGGTTCAGCTATCGTAGCAGAAGCTTATAAATATATTGGTACACCGTATGTTTGGGGTGGAAAAACTCCAGCAGGATTTGACTGCTCAGGATTCACACGCTATGTATACTTACAAGTAACTGGTCGTGATATCGGCGGCTATACTGTTCCTCAAGAACAAGCTGGAACAAAAATTTCAGTTTCTCAAGCTAAAGCAGGAGACTTATTATTCTGGGGTTCAGCTGGTGGAACTTACCACGTAGCAATTGCTTTAGGTGGCGGACAATATATCCACGCACCTCAACCAGGTGAAAGTGTAAAAGTTGGCTCAGTTCAATGGTTTGCACCTGACTTTGCAGTTAGCATGTAATTTTAATTGAAAAAGTAAAAGCGTTAGGCAAAGGCCTAACGCTTTTTTGTTTTTGCTTAACGAAAAAGCATGGATGACTCTTTGATTGAAAGTCGCCCATGCTTTTTATGATAGAAAAATGATTATACAAATTCTTCTGTTAATTCCATAAATTGCTGAATATCATCTAAAACCATGTCAATTCCAGCTTGCCAGAAATCTGGTTTTGTTAAATCAACACCAAGGTGTTTTTCAGCTAATTCTTCAGTCGTCATGGATGCTGTATCTCTTAGCAAATCAATATATTCTTGTTCAAAGTTTGTGCTTTTTTGATTAGCATAAGCATAAATTCCCATACTGAATAGATAACCAAATGTGTACGGAAAGTTATAAAATGGTACATCATCAATAAAGAAATGTAGTTTTGCTGCCCAGAAATATGGATGATAACTAGCTAATGAATTTTGATAGCCTTCTTTTTGTGCATCAACCATCATTGATGTTATCTCTTCTGCGGCAACTAATCCTTTTTGACGTGCTGCATAAAAATTATTTTCAAAAATAAAACGTGAATGAATGTTCATGAACATTGCTAAAGCATTTTGCAACTTAGTATCTAGTAAGTTGATTTGTTCTTCTTTGGATTTTGCAGCTTTTAAAGTGGCATCAGCTACTATCAATTCTGCAAAAGTGCTCGCAGTTTCTGCGACATTCATTGCATATTCGCGGTTCAACGAAGGAAGATCCCACATCGTACTACTGTGGAAGGCATGACCAAGTTCATGTGCTAAGGTAGCAACCTCGTTTACGGAGTTACTATAGGTCATGAAGATTCTTGATTCTTTTGTTTCAGGCAATTCGGTACAGTAACCACCTGGGCGTTTTCCAGGACGATCTTCCGCTTCAATCCAACTTTTTTCAAATGCTGCTTGAGCAAAGTTAGCCATTTTAGGACTGAATTTTTTGAAGTTTTCGATGATAAATGCTGCAGCTTCATCAAAGGTAAAAGTTTTTTCTTCCAGATCACCTAAAATAATTGGCGCATCTTGGTCTTGCCATTCCATTTTTTCTTTACCGAAAAGATTTGCTTTTCTTGTCAAATAGTCTACTAAAGGTTGTTTGTTTTTCTCAATTGTTGACCACATAACATCAAGAGTTTCTTTTTTCAAACGATTGTACTCTAGCGGCTTTTGCAGATAATCAGTAATACCGTGAAGTTTGTAAGTAGATAGGCGGAAACCATCTAAATGATTTAGCGTATCGGCAAATAGTGGTGCTTTTTCTTTCCATGCTGCTTCCCAAGCAACGAATAAAGTTTTTCTAATTTCGGAATCAGGATCGCTCATCATTTTATTGAATGCTTGTCCAGCAGAAAGCTCGATTGTTTCGCCATTTTGAGTGAAAGGAATTGTGATACTGGCAACGATGGTATCGTAATGGCTACTCCAAGCATTTAGTCCATCAAGTGATAGAGTATTGATAATATTTTCTTCAGATTCTGATAATAATTGTGCGCCATCACGACGAATTTCATCTAAACGAAATGCAAGTGGTTGAAAATCTGAATTTGCGAGTAAGGTTTGCCAATGTTCTTCATTTATTTTTGCAAATTTTGTCGAAAGAACTGTTTCTGCTGATTGTAGTTGAGGAAGAAGTGCATAAAGTTTTCCAGATAAAATTTTTGCTTGTGAATCGTTTACATTTGCAGATAACAAGGCTGTGATGTAACTATCACATTGAGTAAATCCATCAGAAATTTTTGCTTGTAGTTGTAAAATAGCTTGTAGTTGTAAAATAGTTTGTAGTTGCTCAAAATTCTCTGATGAAAATTCCCAATCACCGACTAATTCATAGTAGTCATTCATTTGTGATTCAAGCTCAGTCAGGCGTTCGTTTAATGCTAAAGAATTACTTCCTCCAGAAAAAATAGAGTCAAGATCCCAGTTTAATGAATAGTTCATAAAAAATCTCCCTTCAATTTTTTGTTCAACGTTTAGTATAGCATTATCTAGTAAAAGAAGTCTTTTTTTAGATTGTTGTTTCCGTAAAAAAAAGCTAAGATAGGTTAAAGAGGTGACTTATGAATTCAATTCAAAAACAAATGAAAAGTGGAAACTTTTACTTGGTCGTTGCTTTGCTGATTGCAGCTATATTGTTTTATAGTTCGTCGCAAACGTATGTAGAGCAGTCACAAGTTTCCCGTTTAGAGAGCTGGTTATCTTCGCAGCCGTTTAAAGATGCATTGACAACGATTCGCTTTGATTATGGTGGAAGTGAAGTAAGTATCGAGCATTTAGGTTATTTCAAATTTGTAGAGTTCTTTATGCGAAAAGCTGCTCATTTTGGCACGTATTTTATTTTAGGCGGTAGCTTGTTCTTGGGTGTATTTCCTAAACTAAAGATTTGGTGGTTGACTGGGATTTTAGCTTGGTTATCAGCTACAGGATACGCAGGGTTAGATGAGTTTCATCAAATGGTGACTGGTGGAAGGTCACCGATGTTTCAAGATGTGATGCTTGATTCAATGGGCGCATTGACGGCTGTCTTTTTATGTATCTTGATGAAAGCTTGGAAAAAGAAATTGTAGATTTGTGTGATTGCATTTTCTACCAGAGGGTCTAAAATGAGTAGTGTGAACACAAAGGAGGAATAGGAATGTCAGGACACAGCAAATGGCACAATATTCAAGGAAGAAAAAATGCCCAAGATGCAAAACGGGGTAAAATTTTTCAAAAGCTTTCACGAGAAATCTATATGGCAGCAAAATCAGGTGGACCTGATCCTGCGATGAATCCTGCACTACGTTTAGTGGTAGATAAAGCAAAGGCTGCTAATATGCCAAATGACAATGTGGAACGTGCCATCAAAAAAGCAACAACTGCGGCGGATGAAGCAAACTATGATGAAATTACTTATGAAGGATATGGTCCAGGTGGTGTGGCTATCTTGGTACATGCGTTGACAGATAATCGAAATCGGACAGCAACCAACGTGCGTGTAGCTTTTACACGTAATGGAGGATCATTGGGAGAAACTGGGTCTGTTAATTATTTATTTGATCGAAAGGGTTACCTAGTGATTCAACGTGAAGGTCTCGCAGTAGATGAGGAGACAATGTTTGAAGATGTCTTGGAGGCTGGAGCAGAAGATTTGCAGACTTCAGCTGAAGTTTTTGAGATTTATACAGCGCCAGAAGATTTTGTAGCTGTTCGTGATCAATTAGAAAAAGATGGCTTTCATTTTGTACAGGCTGAGTTGACAATGATTCCACAAACGATGATTGCACTAACAGAGGAGCAGCGCGAACAACTAGATAAACTAGTCGACAAATTGGAAGATGATGATGACGTTTCAGAAGTCTTTACTTCTGCTGAGATGTAAAAAAAGGAGTCAAACGAACAATTATGTTCGTTTGACTCCTTTTGACTATTAGAATACCAAAACAGGTGTACCTACTTCGACCATTCCAAACAACTCTTTCATGACACTTGGGGGCGTATTGATACAACCGTGTGATCCACGGGTTTTCCATAATTCACCACCGTATTCAGGTTGCCAGTCAGAGTCATGAATTCCGACGCCTGTCCAGTCAATTGGCATCCAGTAATCTACTGGACTGGCATATGGTGTGCCATCATCGTTGGTTCCTTTTAGAACGGAATTGGTTTCTTTGTTCCAAACATAAAAGACACCAGCTGGGGTTTGTGTTGTTGGCTTACCAGAAACGATATCTGTTTCAAGTGCGACTTTGCCGTCTTTGTAGTACCACATGTGTTGATTTTGTAAATCAACTTCAATGTAAGTATCTTCAATTAAAGCATGATCAGCAGTTGTACTACCTTGGACAATCGGTGAGCGAGTAAAATCTTGCCCAGCTAAAATTTGTTTCTTTAGAGCTGCGACTTCGTCTTCTGTTTGAATAGTCCAACTGTACGTTCCTGTTGGAACATTTACTTCGCCACGTTTTGTACTGTTAAACACAGTATCATTTGTACTTGTATTATATTCTTGACCTAACTCAGTTACATATTGTGTCACTTTGTCAGTATCTAAATCGATTTTTCCGTCGGAATAAATTAGCCAATTAGCTAAATCATTTGTAGGAATTTGGAATGTTTTTCCATTGATACTATAAGTTGCTTTGACTTTAGCAATGTTATTCATAGATGTCAATTGTTGGTTTAGCTCTTTGTCGTCAGCAGTAACTTTAGCTTTTGGTTTAAAATCATTCAAATCAATTTTCTTTTCATTTGTAGCAGCAACTTCTTTGATTTCTTTTACTGTTGCATCTACATCGATTGAATCACCATTGACTTCAGGTGTAATAGCAAATCCGTCGTCTGTTTTTTTGATGCTTGCATCTTGGGTCTGTTTTCGATTGCTATTTAAATTATTTAGCTTTGTTGTCAGTTCATCAATTGTAGTGTCTAGTTTTGAATGGTCCTGACTAACAGGATCAATTTCTTGTTTTTCAGCTGCGGAAACATAAGTCATACCCCAAGTCCAGCCGTTTTGTTTGGATAAGAGTTTACTTAAATCATTTGAGAAATCATCACGATAACCTAATTCTGATTTGGCGATTTCTTGCCAAACCTTACCATTTTCTTCAATAGATAGAGTTGTATTAGAATAAGTCTCTTTTAATTTATTGTTTGCCTGATCAACAGTCATATTACTTACATCAATTTCGTTGATCTCAGTATGAGGTAAGAAATGACTCGTGTAATATGTACTGCGGAAGGTATAGAAGCTGACTAATATTAACAAAACACCAAGTGCAGAAAGAATGCCAATGTGTATCTTTTTTTTATGTTGAGAAGATCTTGTCATAGAACGATAACTCCTTGAATAATAGAATAGGGTGCATATCGAGTTCATCATAGCACAGTTTATTTGAAAAGACGAAATTTAAATATTCATTATAAAAAAAATTAAACAAAATCTTTTTTGATAATTGTTTCAAAATACTAAAAAAGCCGAGACAATCATTTGTCCCGACTAGATAGTTAATTTTTACAAAAAAGAAAGTAATTAGTCTTCTAATTTTGAGAATGCTTCGTCTAAAATTTCTTTTAATTGTTTAGCTGAAGCGTTCATACGATCTTGTTCTGCATCAGATAAAGGAATTTCGATAACTTTTTGAACACCTTGAGCATTGATAACAGCAGGTGCACCGATATAGATGTCATTCAATCCATATTGATCTTCCATGTAAACTGATAAAGGTAATACAGCATTTTCATCATCAAGGATAGCACGAGTGATACGAGCTAATGCAACTGCGATACCATAGAAAGTAGCGCCTTTTTTCTCGATGATTGTATAAGCTGCGTCACGTACGCCGAAGAAGATATTTACTAATGCTTCTTCATCTACTTCTGGATTATTTTTAACCCATTCGTAAATTTGTAGTCCAGCAACGTTTGCGTGTGACCAAACTGGGAATTCTGAGTCACCATGTTCGCCAAGGATGTAAGCATGAACGTTACGAGCATCAACATCAACTAATTCAGCAATCTTTTGACGGAAACGAGCTGAATCAAGAGATGTACCTGAACCAATAACGCGTTCTTTAGGGAATCCAGAGAATTTCCAAGTTGAGTAAGTTAAGATATCAACTGGGTTAGCAGCAACTAAGAAAATACCATTGAAACCTGATTCAACGATTTGTGTAACAACGTCGCGGTTGATTTTTAAGTTTTTGTTTACTAAGTCTAAACGAGTTTCACCTGGTTTTTGTGGAGCACCAGCAGTAATAACTACAAGGTCAGCGTCATGTGCATCTGCATAAGTAGCTGAGTAGATTTTTTTAGGCTGTGTCCAAGCAAGAGCATCAGTTAAGTCTAATGCGTCTCCTTCAGTTTTAGCTGTGTTAATATCTACAATTCCAACTTCTTGAGCGATATTTTGAGTAACTAGAGCGAAAGCATAACTAGAACCTACGGCACCGTCTCCAACAAGAATAACTTTTTTGTGATCTTTAATTTCTGCAGTTGCAGTCATATGTGTATCAATCCTTCCATTGATTTGTTTTTCCCTTGACTATGCTATCATGGATCAGGCTTGCTGTCACGCTATTTGGCCAGGAAATATAACAGATAACAAGGTTGTATCATATGTAAAAGCTTACATGTGCGTTATTTCACTATTTCTTGAAACCAATGATTTCATTAAGTTTTGAAGAATTTTTTAATATTTTTATCATTTATTAAACATTCTGTTTTAGTCGAAACAGCTGTTTATGTGTTATACTGTTTTTAAAATAAAAAAGAAGAATGAACCTTTTAACTGGACTGCTCGTTAGCTGTCCAGCATTTTGTGTTCTTTAGAATTAGGTGAATAAACAAATGAAAATGATCGTAGGATTAGGTAATCCAGGAACGAAGTATGAACAAACAAAACACAACATTGGATTTATGGTTGTTGATCGTCTTGCAAAAGAGCATCAAGCAACATTTAAAAAAAATAGTTTTGAGGCGGAAGTCGCAGAATTTTTTTACAAAGGAGAAAAGATTTTACTTGTAAAACCACAAACGTTTATGAATGAATCGGGTCGTTCAATTGGACCGTTAATGACTTACTTTGGTATTTACCCAGAGGAATTGATTGTTGTATATGACGATTTGGATTTAGCAATCGGAAAGATTCGTTTGCGTCAAAAAGGAAGTGCTGGCGGCCACAATGGAATGAAAAGTATTATTTCACACTTGGATACGAATGTTTTTGATCGTGTAAAAGTTGGGATTGGTCGACCAGAAGGTAAGAAAACGGTGGTTTCACATGTGCTTAGCCCATTTAGCAAAGAAACACAACCTTTAATAGAAGAAAGTATTCATCGATCGGTTCAAGCAATCAATTTTGTTCTCGATGGGCATTCATTTATTGATACAATGAATCAGTTTAACTAAGAAGGAGAAACATAATGGATATTGTTCAATTAGTGGGCCAAGAACCTCAAGTAAAAGAATGGGTGGCTCAATTAGAAGCAAATACGCCACGGCAATTGATTACTGGGCTAGCAGGTTCTGCTAAAACATTGCTGATTGCTCACGTTTTCGAAAAAACGGACAAAAATATAATTGTTTTGTTACCAAATCTATATTACGCAAATCAATTAGCGGAAGATTTACAACACATCGTTGACCCAAATAGCATTCATTTGTTTCCAGTGGATGAAGTTTTGTCTGCAGAGATGGCTTTTTCTTCACCAGAAGCAAGAGCAGAACGAGTAGCAACGTTAAATGCATTACAAGAAAATCGTACAGGAATTTATCTTTTGCCAGTAGCTGCGTTACACAAGAAATTACCAAGTAAGAAGTCTTGGATTGAAGCACAACTCAACTGGAAAGTTGGCGATGAGATTAATGCAGAAAACCTACCACGTCAATTAGTCCTAATGGGATATGAGCGACAAGAAATGGTTGCAAAACCGGGTGAATTTAGTATTCGTGGAAGCATTGTCGATATTTATCCTTTAACGATGGAACATCCTGTACGAGTCGAATTGTTTGATGTTGAAATTGATTCGATGCGTTACTTTGAAGCAGAAACGCAACGCTCTATTGGGCCAACAGAAGAAATTTGGATTTCGCCAACATCAGAGCAAGTCTATACAGAAACTGATTTGGAACATGGGATGAAAGAGTTAGAAAAATTACTTGAAAAAAGATTAGCTACAACTGTTGAAAAGGTCGATCAAGTATTTTTACAAGACTATTTCGGACAAATTTTGTCAAATTGGCAAGCGGGAGTACCGACGGAGGAGGCAAAACTTTACACAGATCTGCTTTATCCAACATCAACCACGATTTTAGATTATTTTCAATCTGATAGTTTGTTGATGGTGGATGATTATCCGAGAATGATGGAAACAAATCGAGAAATTGAACGAGAAGCCGCCGAATGGCAGACACAAAAAATTAGTGAACTGCGTGTTTTTTCTGAACAAGTTTTTGTTATAGATGTTCATAAATTGATCCAAAAAGAACATTTTTCGACAACTTTTTTTGCTTTGTTCCAAAAAGGGATGGGCAATTTGAAGTTTCATGCCATTCATTCGTTCCAATATCGAACGATGCAGCAATTTTTTGGGCAAATGCCTTTATTGAAAACGGAAATCGATCGTTGGCGTAAGCAAAAACAGACAGTTATAATCTACATTCCAACCAAAGAACGAATTCGCAAAGTAGAAGAATTATTGCGCGACGATGACATTTTAGCCATTGAAACGGCAAGTGATGAGTTAATCGTTGGTCAAGTACAGTTAGTTGAAGGTGCATTACAAAATGGTTTTGAATTACCACAAGAAAAAATCGTGGTTATTACTGAAAAAGAAATTTTCCAAAAGACAACGAAAAAACGAGCTCGCCGACAAACAGTTACGAATGCAGAACGATTAAAAAGTTATAATGAATTAAAAGCTGGTGACTATGTTGTTCATGCAAATCATGGGATTGGAAAGTATATTGGGATGGAGACGCTCGAAGTTGATGGCGTCCATCAAGATTACATGACGATTCTATACCAAAATGATGACAAATTATTTATTCCTGTCACTCAATTAAATTTGATTCAAAAATATGTTGCGTCTGAATCAAAAGCTCCACGAGTTAATAAGCTAGGTGGTAGTGAGTGGACGAAAACCAAACGTAAGGTTTCTTCTAAAATTGAAGATATCGCGGATGATCTAATCAAACTATACGCAGCTAGAGAATCTGAGATCGGCTATGCTTTTGGCCCAGACGATGGTTACCAAAAAGAATTTGAAGAAGCGTTTCCTTATTCTGAAACGGATGATCAATTGCGTAGTTCTTCAGAAATCAAACGTGATATGGAAAAAGAAAAACCGATGGATCGTTTGCTTGTAGGCGATGTAGGGTATGGTAAGACAGAAGTCGCTTTGCGTGCTGCTTTTAAAGCAGTGAAAGAAAGTAAACAAGTGGCATTTTTAGTTCCAACAACCATTCTTGCACAACAACATTACGAGACGATGCTGGAACGTTTTGAAGGTTTTCCAATTAATATTGGTTTGTTGAGCCGTTTTCGAACGAAAAAGCAACAGAAAGAAACGATTGAACAATTGCGTACAGGGCAAGTAGATATTGTTGTCGGAACGCATCGTATTTTATCAAAAGATATTGAATTTAGTGACTTGGGCTTATTGATTATAGATGAAGAACAACGATTTGGCGTGAAGCATAAAGAACGATTGAAACAGCTTCGGGCGCAAGTAGATGTACTGACGTTGACAGCGACACCAATACCAAGAACACTGCATATGTCGATGCTTGGCGTACGAGACTTATCAGTTATTGAAACACCACCGGCAAATCGTTACCCCATTCAAACTTACGTTATGGAGAAGAATCCTGGAGCAATACGAGAAGCAATTCATCGTGAAATGGGACGAGGCGGGCAAGTTTTTTATCTTTATAATCGAGTGGAAACGATTGAGCAAAAAGTGGAAGAAATCCAAGAGTTAGTTCCAGAAGCGAGGATTGGCTACGCTCATGGTCAAATGACAGAAGTTCAATTAGAAAATACATTATTTGATTTTATTGAAGGACAATACGATGTGTTAGTAACGACCACAATTATTGAAACAGGTGTAGATATTCCCAATGCGAATACTTTATTTGTTGAAAATGCTGATTATATGGGATTATCAACTCTTTATCAGTTACGAGGTCGAGTAGGGCGAAGCAATCGAGTAGCTTATGCTTACTTTATGTATGAACCACAAAAGATTCTCAATGAAGTGAGTGAAAAAAGATTGCAAGCAATCAAAGATTTTACAGAACTAGGATCAGGTTTTAAAATTGCCATGCGTGATTTATCGATTCGTGGTGCTGGAAACCTATTAGGTGCACAACAACATGGCTTTATTGATGCGGTTGGTTTCGATATGTATTCACAAATGTTAAGTGAAGCTGTTGCTCGTAAACAAGGGAAAAATAATCAAGTTGAAAAAACAACGGTGGAAATCGACCTTGGTGTGGACGCTTATTTACCAGATACTTACGTTTCAGATCAACGCCAAAAAATTGAAATCTATAAACGAATCCGGGAACTTGAATCACAAGAAATGTTGGACGAGCTTGAAGATGATCTATTGGATCGTTTCGGTGAATATCCTGAAGAAGTTGCCCATTTATTAACAGTCGGACAATTAAAAATGGACGGAGATCGTGCACTGCTAGAAACGATGCGTAAGCAACAAGATACAGTGGTCTTCACGTTAAGTAAGGTAGGCACAAAGCGTTATTCTGTTGAACAATTGTTTGAAGCATTAAGTGAAACAACGTTGAAAGCAGGATTAGGTGTGGAAAAGGAAAAGATGGTTATCCGTTTAACCATCCCAAAAACAATGAACGAAGCTGTTTGGTTATTAGAAATCCAACAATTTGTTAAAGCATTACGACAACAAAAATATTTGTCGGTATAGGAAGGAGCGATTCCCTTGGACCACAAAGAAATGCGTCAAGTGATGCAAGGAGCGGTGATTTTGACCGTAGCTTCTTTTATTGCTAAAGTTTTAAGCGCGCTTTATCGAATTCCCCTTCAAAATTTGGTTGGTGATGAAGGATTTTACGTTTATCAACAAGTATATCCGATTTATGGAATCGCGATGACCTTGGCTTTATCAGGGTTACCCCAATTCATTTCAAAATATGTCGCAGAAAAAAAGGAGCCATTGAAACAACGAGAGGCGTTAAAAGAATTATACCCTTTGGTCTTTTGGACAGGTGTTTGTTTATGGCTAGGTGTCTGGTTATTTAGTGGTGTTTTAGCACAAATGATGGGTGATTATCAACTGAAACCTTTGATTGAAGTCGTTTCTTTCACATTTCTATTGATGCCAGGGTTATCTTTTTATCGAGGGAATTTCCAAGGACATTTTTTGATGGAACCAACTGCTATATCACAAGTGGTGGAACAAATCGTTCGCGTGTCGATTATCGTGTTTAGCGCATTCGCATTTAAACAGTATAGTTGGAATGTTTATGAAACTGGCACAGCAGCAATGAGTGGCGCTGTGGCAGGTGGGCTATGTGCATACCTTGTTCTTTATTATTATGAACAAAAAATTCATGGAGGAGCAATGAGTTTCCGAAGTTTTCCCATCTTCTCACAACCGAGTAAATGGTTGATACGTCGTTTCTTGGTTGAGGGTGGTTTAGTTTCGATTTACAGTGGGTTATTGATTTTCTTTCAATTAATTGATTCATTTTTTGTAAAGAATGCGTTACAAATCTATGGCTTAAGTGAACATGCGTCTAAAATAGCTAAAGGGGTTTACGATCGTGGACAGCCATTAGTACAATTAGGACTGGTCATTGCAACGGCATTAAGTGCTACTTTTTTACCGACATTGACTAGGTATTTAGCAGGCTCCGTCTATGGACAATTCGTGAAGACTGCTAAGATGTATTTGCGATTAACGACGGCATTAGCTTTGGCGGCTTCCGCTGGTCTAGCAATGCTGCTTCCTTATATCAACTATGCGTTGTTTAAAGATTACGCTGGGAATGCTACTTTAGTGTTGTTTGTGTTTGCGATTGTTTTAACAGCTGTGATTCAAGCTTATCAAAGCATTGCGCAAAGCAAAAACTCTTTTCGTCCATCGTTGAAAGGTGCGGGCTGGGGACTATTAGTCAAATTATTAACAACGGCAGTATTTACTCAATGGTTTGGGACGGTTGGAGCAAGTTTATCAACCTTGCTTGGTCTAGTCGTGACTCTTTGGTATTTTATTCATATAGAAACAACTGAAGTAAATGCTTTTTGGAAAGAACGGGCTTTTGGAAAAAAATTATTACAGAGTTTAGCTTGGATGATCTTTGTGCTATTCACTTATTATGGAGTGATCCAAGTAATTGTCGGACCAGTCACACATCGTTCAGGTGCATTATTCATCAGCCTTATTGGTGTCGTGATTGGCGGATTAACATTTGTCTTTGCGGTCATCTCGTTGAAAGTTTTTACGATTCGGGAATGGTTGTTGTTGCCTTTTGGTAAAAAAATTCTACGATTCAATCAAAAATTCAAGAAAAAGTGAGGATATATTATGCGATTAGATAAATTTATGAAAATTTCTCGTATTATCAAGCGACGTTCCGTAGCAAAAGAAGTGGCTGATAAAGGTAGAATTCAGGTGAATGGTAAGTTAGCAAAATCTTCGAGTGATGTCAAAGTTGGCGATATATTAAAAATCCAGTTTGGAAACAAAACAATGGAAGTCAAAGTCAATGAACTTCACGAATCAACAAAAAAAGAAGATGCACAAAAAATGTATGAAATTATTTCAGAAACAAGAACAGAAAACACAAATTAATAGATTAGACAAGCTTTATTGATATTGGTATAATAGAAAAGACAAGCCAAAACAGATTGGAGCGAAAGCAAGTGGCAAAAAAAGGCAATAAAATTGCTGCGTTAGATACAGATTACACAAAGAAAAAATATGCTGAATTTCAAAAGCAACAACGACAGCTCGTTTTTCGTAGACGTCGGTTAGCGGTCATCTTATTAGGCGCTTTGTTCATTTTTTCAATCATTGGTGTGCAAATTTTCCGGGATATGCAACGTCTAGATAAACTAGCCGAGTTAAAGGTCGAAGCTACCACGGAAATGAAAGAAGTCAAAGCAGACGTCACGCAATTAAAAGCAGATGTCTCGCTGCTGAAGGATGACGACTATGTGGCAAAACTTGCCAGAAGCAAATTCTTTTATTCCAAAGAAGGCGAGCAAGTTTATCCAGTATTGGAATCTAATACAAGCAGTTCAACAGAAGGAACAAACCAATCAACGAGTTCTACAACTGCAAAATAAGCAGGAATATAAATTGGGTAATAAATAGGAGGAACATTTTTTTTATGTCAATCGAGGTAGGAGCAAAACTGCAAGGAAAAGTATCAGGTATTACAAATTTTGGTGCATTTATTGATTTAGGTTCTGGTAAAACAGGTTTAGTCCATATCAGTGAAGTATCAAACGGTTTTGTAAAAGATATTCATGATGTATTAAGTGTTGGCGATGAGGTGACAGTGAAAGTTACATCTGTTGGTGATGACGGAAAAATTGGATTATCCATTCGTAAAGCACAAGAACAACCAGAAAGTGCTGGTAAAGAAACAAATCATAATGCAAAGAAATTTCAACATCAAAATAAGGAACCTCGGGAAAATCGTACGCGCTCAACACAAAAAAAATCTTTTTCTCGCAGTCAACCTTCAAATACGAAAGAAGACTTCGATTCATTGATGAGTTCATTTTTGAAAGATAGTGATGATCGACTAACTTCACTAAAACGTAACACTGAAGGAAAACGTGGTGGTCGCGGCGGACGTCGTAGCTAATAAAGATGAATAATCACCCTAACGTTTTTCTTACTAGCTAAGGTGAACATTTATTGAACACATCATTATTCGTACCAAATAAAAATATAGCTGGGACAAAACATTGGCTTCGTTTTGTCTCGGCTTTTCTTTTTTGAAAGGAGGAAGATTGTCTTGAAAGAATGGTTTGGCCAATTAGGACAACAAAAACATTTCTGGTCAGAAAAAACCAAAATTTTAGTTGCTGTTTCTGGCGGAGTAGATTCAATGGTTTTGTTGGATTTATTGTTAGCTGCACAACAAAAAGATTCCTTTACTTTGGGCGTTGTTCATGTCAATCATCAATTACGGGTAGAATCTGTTGAGGAAGAACAGTATTTACAAAAGTATACGAAAGAAAAGAATCTTCCTTTTTATTCCGTTACGTGGGAGCTACCTGCTGAAACTGGTGTTGAGACAGCTGCACGGCAATTTCGTTACCAAACCTTCTCTCGTATCATGTACGAGAAAGGGTATGACACGTTGATGACCGCCCATCATGGAGATGACCAAATTGAAACGATTTTGATGAAAATTTTAAGAGGGGGACAATTGAATAGTTTTGCTGGAATCAAAGAAATTCAACCGTTCGCAACAGGAAAATTGATTCGTCCATTACTAAGTTATAGCAAGGAACAATTATATGAATATGCGAACGAACAACAGCTGATTTATTTTGAAGACGCAACAAATCAGGAATTAGATATACAAAGAAATCGACTGCGTCATTTAGTTGTTCCACAATTAAAAGAAGAAAATACACAAGCTTTACGTCATTTCCAACGATTTTCAAATCAGATTCAATGGGCAGATGAATTGATCCGAAAACAGATGAGTAAAAAGGTAACTGAACTTCTTCAACCATTAGCTAATGGCTGGGCAATTTCCGCGACAAACATTTCGGCAATGGCTGAAAGTGAACGTTACTTTTTTCTCCACACACTTTTCGAACGGTTGTTCAACGAAACGACTGTCGCAGTAAAAGAGCAACAAATTTTATTTCTAGTCAATCAGTGGCAAAGTGAAAAAAGCCAATGGCAGGTTGATCTAGGTAAAGGTTGGGTGTTCAAAAAAGAATATATGAATGTAAGAATTGAACAGTCACGACCAGTGCAAAGTTTCACACCAAGAGATCTGCTTCCAAACCAACCGATTTATTTAAGTGATTCACAATGGATTGGCTTGTTTTCGAGTGACAAAATAGCTGTACCAGAAAATCTTGCTGATTGGTCAGAATTTAGACACGATTTGTGGCTCGAAAAGGGAACAGAACTTCAGGTAGATCAACGACAACCTGGTGATCGGATTCGTTTGACTGAAACGCTTACGAAAAAAATTTCTCGTTACTTTATCGACAAAAAAATCCCTGATGTACAAAGGAAACAAGCGTACTTGATTACAGATGAACAAAGAAACGTGTATAGTGTTGCTCCTTTTGTCTTTTCTTATTTGAGTATTGCCAAAGAAACTGATAAAATACACTACATACTTCTTTACAAATATCAAAAGAAGCAACTGGAAGGAGAACCCAATGTTAGAAAAGGATATTGAGAAAGTTTTGATTTCAAAAGAAGAAATACAAGCTCGTTGTGAAGAACTGGGCAAAGAATTAACTGAAACTTATCGTGATAAAAATCCACTAGTAGTCGGCGTATTAAAAGGAGCCGTTCCTTTTATGGCGGACATCGTGCGCTCAATTGACACTTATTTAGAGCTAGATTTCATGGATGTTTCAAGTTACGGAAATGCTACTGTGTCTTCCGGTGAAGTAAAAATCGTAAAAGACTTAGATACAAATGTAGAAGGTCGCGACTTGCTGATTGTTGAAGATATCATCGACAGTGGTCGAACACTTGCGTACTTAGTTGATCTTTTTAAATATCGTAAAGCCAATTCCGTGAAAATCGTTACTTTATTAGATAAACCAGAAGGACGCGTTGTGAACATTGAAGCTGATTATGTTGGGTTTAATGTGCCTAATGAATTTGTTGTAGGCTACGGTTTGGACTATGCAGAAGCTTATCGAAACCTTCCTTATGTTGGGGTCTTAAAACCTAGTGTTTATCAGTCAAATTAGTGCCTTTTCTGAAATGAGTTATGTTACAATGAAATGGTCAGGATTGATAAAAATTTCTAAATCAAATTAGTGTTTAAGGAGGGTAACTATGAACAAAAAGAATAACGGCATGATGAAAAATGCCTTATATTATGTCCTCGTGATTTTGGCGATGGTCATGGTGGTCTATTTTATCTTTGGTAACAATGGCCAGCAGTCGTCAGACATCGAGTACTCAAAATTCACTGAACAATTAGAGTCAGGGAAAATCAAAGAATTTAGTGTTCAACCTGCAAATGGTGTGTATAAAATCACTGGTGAATACAAGGAGAAACAAACAGTCAGCAACAGTGGCGGTTTAGCAATCCTAGGCTCAACTGATGTATCAACAACACACTTCACAACAATCATTTTGCCAAATGACACGACGTTAAGTCAGGTAACAGATTTGGCAAAACAACATGATGTAGGAACAACAATTAAAGAAGAGTCAAGTAGTGGTATTTGGGTATCTCTACTATTAAGCTTCTTGCCAATTGTAATCATCATTTTCTTCTTCTATATGATGATGGGTCAACAAGGCGGTGGCGGTGGCGGCGGTGGCCGAGTGATGAACTTCGGTAAATCAAAAGCCAAAGAAGCCGACAAAAAAGCGAACCGTGTTCGTTTTTCTGATGTTGCTGGTGCGGAAGAAGAAAAACAAGAACTTGTTGAAGTCGTTGAGTTTTTGAAAGATCCTCGTCGATTTGTTGAATTAGGTGCAAGAATTCCAGCTGGTGTTCTTTTAGAAGGACCTCCAGGAACAGGTAAAACGTTATTAGCGAAAGCTGTTGCCGGTGAAGCTGGTGTACCTTTCTACTCAATTTCTGGTTCTGATTTCGTTGAAATGTTCGTCGGTGTTGGAGCAAGTCGTGTACGTGATTTGTTTGAAACAGCGAAGAAAAATGCACCAGCAATCATTTTCATTGATGAAATTGATGCTGTTGGTCGTCAACGTGGAGCAGGTATGGGTGGCGGACACGATGAACGTGAACAAACATTGAACCAATTATTGGTGGAGATGGATGGATTTGATGGAAATGAAGGCGTAATTGTGATTGCTGCAACGAACCGTTCAGATGTCTTAGATCCAGCGTTGTTACGCCCAGGTCGTTTTGACCGTCAAATTTTGGTCGGTCGTCCAGATGTCAAAGGTCGCGAAGCCATTTTACGTGTTCATGCTAAAAATAAACCTTTAGCTGACGACGTTGATTTAAAAGTTGTTGCACAACAAACACCAGGATTTGCTGGTGCGGATTTAGAAAATGTTTTAAACGAGGCTGCTTTAGTAGCTGCTCGTCGTAATAAAAAGAAAATTGACGCATCTGATATTGATGAAGCAGAAGATCGTGTTATCGCTGGTCCTGCTAAGAAAGATCGCGTAATCAACAAAAAAGAACGCGAAATGGTTGCTTACCATGAAGCTGGACATACAATCGTTGGTTTAGTCTTAAGTCGCGCACGTATCGTTCATAAAGTAACAATCATTCCTCGTGGTCGTGCTGGCGGGTACATGATTGCTTTACCAAAAGAAGATCAATTCTTGATGACCAAAGAAGATATGTTTGAACAAATCGTTGGATTACTTGGTGGTCGTACAGCTGAAGAAATTATTTTTGGCGTTCAATCAACAGGTGCTTCAAATGACTTTGAACAAGCGACTTCATTAGCTAGAAGCATGGTTACTGAATATGGAATGAGTGATCGACTTGGACCAGTTCAATACGAAGGAAACCATCAAGTATTTGTTGGCCGTGATTATGGTCAAACAAAAGCTTACTCTGAACAAGTTGCATTTGAAATCGATCAAGAAGTTCGCAAGATTTTGATGGATGCTCATCAAAAAGCACATGAAATTATCGAAGCACACCGTGAACAACATAAATTGATCGCAGAAAAACTTCTTGAATTTGAAACACTGGATGCAAAAGCAATTAAATCATTGTTCGAACATGGTGTGATGCCAGAAGGAACAGAATCTGCTGATTATCCAAGTGAAAAAGAAGCACAAACATTTGAAGAAGCAAAACGTGCTTTAGAAGAGAAAGATGCGGAAAAACAAGCAGAAGAAAAACAAGATTTTGAAGAAACAAAACAAGAACTAAAAGATGAAGCCGAAGAAGTAAAATTGGCTAGTGAAGAAACTGGTTCGGAAGTTGCAAAAGAAGAAAAAGACAAAAAGTCTGATTACGACAAAAACAACTTTGAAGATCGTTATAAATAGTAAAATGTTTTGAAGCTGGGACAAATCAATGTCCCAGCTTTTTTTCTTTGAATCCATTCAATTTAGTTTTCTATTGAGCAGCTTGAAGCAAATTGAAGCAAAAACTTATATGTAAAAAATTGTTTTCTCTTTTGTTTAATTTGATTTATTATTAAGCTCTGATTTCAAAAGTTGAAAAAAATGAAAGTTGCTAGTATGATTCACTAGGAGCTGAAAAACCAAAAAAGGGGTACATACAATAATGGAAGATTATTTAGTTAAAGCACTAGCACATGATGGTTTTGTTCGTGCTTATGCAGTACAAGCAACAAATACAGTCGCAGAAGCACAGCGTCGCCACGATACATGGCATACATCGTCGGCAGCGTTAGGTCGCACACTAGTTGGTAGTTTATTATTAGGAGCGACACTAAAAGGTGAAGATAAATTAACGGTTCGTATTCAAGGAGACGGTCCAGCTGTTGGAATTGTTGTTGATGCAAATGGGAAAGGTGATGTAAAAGGATATATTAAAAACCCGCATTTAAGCTTACCGTTGAACCCCGAGGGGAAAATTGATGTCCGTGGTGCAGTGGGAACACAAGGGATGTTCACAGTAACTAAGGATTTGGGATTAAAAGAACCTTTCTCTGGGCAAACTCCCATCGTCTCGGGTGAAATCGCAGAAGACTTTACTTACTATTTAGCTATTTCTGAGCAAATTCCATCAGCGGTTGGTCTAAGCGTCTTAGTGAATACAGATGACAGTATTAAAACTGCTGGTGGATTTATGATTCAAATCATGCCTGGTGCGGATGAAGAAATGATTTCTAAAATCGAAGAACAACTGAAAACAACACCGAGAATCTCAACATTGCTTGATGAAGGGCACACACCTGAAGAAATTTTAAAAGGGTTACTGGGAACAGAAGAATTAAATATTTTAGAAAAAATGCCTGTTCAATTTGCTTGTGATTGTTCAAAAGAAAAATTTGCAGAGGCAATCATTGCACTAGGTACAGAAGAAATTCAGGCGATGATCGATGAAGATCATGGGGCAGAAGCTGTTTGTTCATTTTGTAATAATAAATATGAGTATTCTGAACAAGAACTATTAGATCTGAAGGCAGAAGCAGTAGGAGGAATTTAGTTGGAACATCAATGGAGAATTGGGAATGTTGAAATTCCAAATCGTGTAGTTGTTGCACCAATGGCTGGAATTAGTAACTCTGCTTTTCGAGTAACGGTTAAAGAATTTGGTGCAGGACTAGTCGTTTGTGAGATGATTAGTGATCAAGGCATCCATTTTCGGAACAAAAAAACGCTAGAGATGCTTCATATTGAAGAGGCAGAGCATCCACTAAGCGTCCAAATTTTTGGCGGCAATAAAGACAGCTTAGTTGAAGCGGCACAATTTGTTCAAGAAAATACAACGGCAGATATTATTGATATCAATATGGGATGTCCAGTAAACAAAGTGATCAAGGCAGAAGCGGGAGCTAAGTGGTTACTTGATCCAGATAAGGTTTATGAAATGGTTCATGCTGTTTCTGCTGCTGTAGACATACCTGTCACAGTTAAGATGCGAATTGGTTGGGATAATCAACACGTTTTTGCCGTTCAAAATGCCTTAGCTGCAGAGTCAGCTGGTGCAGGTGCGATTGCTATGCATGGTCGTACTAGAGTGCAAATGTATGAAGGACAAGCTGATTGGGAAGTCTTGAAAGAAGTCAAACAACATTTGACGATTCCTTTTATGGGAAACGGGGACGTAAAAACGCCTGAAGATGCGAAACGTATGTTGGAGTATGTCGGAGCAGATGGTGTGATGATTGGGCGTGCAGCTTTAGGCAATCCTTGGATGATTCATCGTACGCAACATTATTTGGAAACAGGTGAGCTGATTCCTGAGCCAACACCTGCTGAGAAAATCGCAACAGCGAAACTTCATCTGCGACGTTTGGCTGATTTAAAAGGTGAACAAATAGCATGTCGTGAATTCCGAACACATGCTTCCTACTATTTAAAAGGAATTCCTCGCGCAGCTAAAGTAAAAGTAGCAATCAATCATTCTGAAAACCAACGAGAGATCAATGATTTGCTTGACGCTTTTTTAGAAAAAACAGAAAAGGTTGCTGTAAAACATTAAACTGATTTCTAAGATTTTTGTGAATTTCAAGCCGAAAATTTAAGTTCGGCTTGCTTTTTTTGTGTTTCATTGGCATTATTAGAACTGAGAACTACTAGGAGAATGGAGGAACTTTTGTGACTGAGGAACAACAACATCAAGTAGAAGATTTAAATGATCAAATGCTTGTTCGCCGCCAAAAGATGGAAGAACTAAGAGAAACTGGAATCGATCCGTTCGGGAAGCGATTTGAACGTACACATAACTCAGAAGAGTTACATGAATTATTTGATTCAAGAACAAAAGAAGAATTAGCTGAGATGAGTTTGACTGCTAGCGTAGCAGGACGAATGATGACTCGCCGTGGAAAAGGGAAAGCGGGCTTCGCGCATCTTCAAGATCGTGAAGGCCAAATCCAAATTTACGTGCGTAAAGATCAAGTGGGTGATGATGCTTATGAGATTTTTAAACATGCTGACTTAGGGGACTTCTTCGGAGTTACAGGTCAAATTATGAAGACTGATACAGGTGAAGTAACGATCAAAGCAACAGAATTTACAATTCTTTCAAAAGCATTACGTCCATTACCTGATAAATATCACGGATTGACAAACATTGAGCAACGTTACCGTCAGCGCTACTTAGATTTGATTAGTAATCGTGAAAGCTTTGATCGTTTTATGAAACGCAGTCAAATCATTAGTGAAATTCGCCGTTATCTAGATGGAAATGGCTACATTGAAGTAGAAACACCTGTTTTACACAATGAAGCTGGTGGAGCGGCAGCCCGTCCATTTACTACACATCACAATGCTCTAGATATTGATTTATATTTACGTATTGCACTAGAGTTACACTTGAAACGTCTAATTGTTGGTGGAATGGAAAAAGTTTATGAAATTGGTCGAGTTTTCCGTAATGAAGGAATCGATACAACACATAACCCTGAGTTCACAATGTTAGAAGCTTATACTGCTTATACAGATTATCGCGATGTCATGAATCTAACTGAGGGAATTATTCGTAATGCAGCTGAAAAAGTTTTAGGAACAGCGCGTATTACTTATGATGGTCAAGCAGTTGACCTTGAAAGTGACTTCAAACGTGTTCATATGGTAGACGCAATTAAAGAACAAACTGGGGTTGATTTCTGGAAAGAAATGACATTAGATGAGGCTCTTGCAATTGCTAAAGAACATAACGTGGAAGTAACAGATGCAATGGGTGTGGGACACGTAATCAATGAATTCTTTGAAGAATTTGTTGAAGAAACCTTGACACAACCAACTTTTATTTATGGACATCCAGTTGAAGTCTCACCATTAGCGAAGAAAAATCCTGAAGATCCACGTTTTACTGATCGCTTTGAATTGTTTATCATTGGTAGAGAATTTGCAAATGCCTTTACTGAATTGAATGATCCAATTGATCAAAGAGAACGCTTTGAAGCGCAAGAAAAAGAGCGTGAACTAGGTAATGATGAAGCGCATGGTGTAGATGAAGATTTCTTGGAAGCTTTAGAATACGGAATGCCACCAACTGGTGGATTAGGAATTGGAATTGATCGCTTGGTAATGTTGCTTACAGATGCACAATCAATCCGCGATGTTTTGTTGTTCCCGACAATGCGCTAAGCCAAATAGTAAAATAAATAATAGAAGATGGCTGTCTGATTATCCAGATAGCTGTCTTTTTTGTCGTTCAAGAATTTAAAAATAGTTTTAACGAAAATTATCTCTTTATTTAAATTGATATCATTGATATTTGGTTGAAAAGCGAACGAAAAATACATTATAAATAGTAATGATCGGACAAATAAAAAAAACGAAAAAAAACAAAAAAATTCATTGACCCGACTTGTTTTAGTTGGTATATTATTATTTGTTCGTAAGACGGACAACCACTGAAAGATGAAAGTTTTTTCAGAAAATAAATTTCAAAAAGTTATTGACGTGTGAGTTATCACATGATAAGATAACTAAGTCGTTTAGAAAGAACCTCTTATGAAGCTTGATTTCATCAAGAAAAACTTCAAAAAAGTTCTTGACAAATAACAAACGATGCGATATGATAAATGAGTTGCTGAAAGATTTCTTAAACGAAATCGAAAAAACTTTTTCAAAAAAGAGTTGACATTTAAACGTCGCTCTGATATGATATGAAAGTTGCTACGGCAATTCAAGTAGACCTTTGAAAACTGAACAAAGTAAGACAAACCAAATGTGTAGGGCGTCTTGATTCAATTCAAGACAACAAACATTTTTAAACAGCAAGCAATATGCTAGCAAACAAATTGAGCTTAACAATCGAAAGATTGTTCTAACTTTTATTATGAGAGTTTGATCCTGGCTCAGGACGAACGCTGGCGGCGTGCCTAATACATGCAAGTCGTACGCTTTTTCTTTCACCGGAGCTTGCTCCAACGAAAGAAAAGGAGTGGCGAACGGGTGAGTAACACGTGGGTAACCTGCCCATCAGAAGGGGATAACACTTGGAAACAGGTGCTAATACCGTATAACAATCGAAACCGCATGGTTTTGATTTGAAAGGCGCTTTCGGGTGTCGCTGATGGATGGACCCGCGGTGCATTAGCTAGTTGGTGAGGTAACGGCTCACCAAGGCCACGATGCATAGCCGACCTGAGAGGGTGATCGGCCACATTGGGACTGAGACACGGCCCAAACTCCTACGGGAGGCAGCAGTAGGGAATCTTCGGCAATGGACGAAAGTCTGACCGAGCAACGCCGCGTGAGTGAAGAAGGTTTTCGGATCGTAAAACTCTGTTGTTAGAGAAGAACAAGGATGAGAGTAACTGTTCATCCCTTGACGGTATCTAACCAGAAAGCCACGGCTAACTACGTGCCAGCAGCCGCGGTAATACGTAGGTGGCAAGCGTTGTCCGGATTTATTGGGCGTAAAGCGAGCGCAGGCGGTTTCTTAAGTCTGATGTGAAAGCCCCCGGCTCAACCGGGGAGGGTCATTGGAAACTGGGAGACTTGAGTGCAGAAGAGGAGAGTGGAATTCCATGTGTAGCGGTGAAATGCGTAGATATATGGAGGAACACCAGTGGCGAAGGCGACTCTCTGGTCTGTAACTGACGCTGAGGCTCGAAAGCGTGGGGAGCAAACAGGATTAGATACCCTGGTAGTCCACGCCGTAAACGATGAGTGCTAAGTGTTGGAGGGTTTCCGCCCTTCAGTGCTGCAGCTAACGCATTAAGCACTCCGCCTGGGGAGTACGACCGCAAGGTTGAAACTCAAAGGAATTGACGGGGGCCCGCACAAGCGGTGGAGCATGTGGTTTAATTCGAAGCAACGCGAAGAACCTTACCAGGTCTTGACATCCTTTGACCACTCTAGAGATAGAGCTTCCCCTTCGGGGGCAAAGTGACAGGTGGTGCATGGTTGTCGTCAGCTCGTGTCGTGAGATGTTGGGTTAAGTCCCGCAACGAGCGCAACCCTTATTGTTAGTTGCCATCATTAAGTTGGGCACTCTAGCAAGACTGCCGGTGACAAACCGGAGGAAGGTGGGGATGACGTCAAATCATCATGCCCCTTATGACCTGGGCTACACACGTGCTACAATGGGAAGTACAACGAGTCGCGAAGTCGCGAGGCTAAGCTAATCTCTTAAAGCTTCTCTCAGTTCGGATTGTAGGCTGCAACTCGCCTACATGAAGCCGGAATCGCTAGTAATCGCGGATCAGCACGCCGCGGTGAATACGTTCCCGGGCCTTGTACACACCGCCCGTCACACCACGAAAGTTTGTAACACCCGAAGTCGGTGAGGTAACCTTTTGGAGCCAGCCGCCTAAGGTGGGATAGATGATTGGGGTGAAGTCGTAACAAGGTAGCCGTATCGGAAGGTGCGGCTGGATCACCTCCTTTCTAAGGAATATTACGGAGACTACACAGGTTTGTCATTATTACTTTGTTCAGTTTTGAGAGGTTTACTCTCAAAACATTTTGTTCATTGAAAACTGGATATTTGAAGTAAGATCAAAACAAACCGAGAACACCGCGTTGAATGAGTTTTTTAATAAGTTCAATTGCTTATTTTTCTTGACACGTTTCTATCGCTAGAAATGAAGTCAAAACCCAACCGTAAGGTTGATAAGGTTAAGTGAATAAGGGCGCACGGTGGATGCCTTGGCACTAGGAGCCGATGAAGGACGGGACTAACACCGATATGCTTTGGGGAGCTGTACGTAAGCTATGATCCAGAGATTTCCGAATGGGGGAACCCAGCATCTTTTATAGGATGTTACAAATATGTGAATACATAGCATATTTGAGGTAGACGCAGAGAACTGAAACATCTAAGTACCTGCAGGAAGAGAAAGAAAATTCGATTCCCTGAGTAGCGGCGAGCGAAACGGGAAAAGCCCAAACCAACAAGCTTGCTTGTTGGGGTTGTAGGACTCCGATATGGTAGTTTTTTCAGATAATCGAATGACTTGGAAAAGTCAGTCAAAGAGGGTAAAAACCCCGTAGATGAAATTTGGAAAGCACCTAGGAGGATCCTGAGTACGGCGGAACACGAGGAATTCCGTCGGAATCCGGGAGGACCATCTCCCAAGGCTAAATACTCCCTAGTGACCGATAGTGAACCAGTACCGTGAGGGAAAGGTGAAAAGCACCCCGGAAGGGGAGTGAAATAGAACCTGAAACCGTGTGCCTACAACAAGTCAAAGCCCGTTAATGGGTGATGGCGTGCCTTTTGTAGAATGAACCGGCGAGTTACGATTGCATGCGAGGTTAAGTCGAAGAGACGGAGCCGTAGCGAAAGCGAGTCTGAATAGGGCGTTTGAGTATGTAGTCGTAGACCCGAAACCATGTGATCTACCCATGTCCAGGTTGAAGGTGCGGTAAAACGCACTGGAGGACCGAACCCACGTACGTTGAAAAGTGCGGGGATGAGGTGTGGGTAGCGGAGAAATTCCAAACGAACTTGGAGATAGCTGGTTCTCTCCGAAATAGCTTTAGGGCTAGCCTCGGAATTGAGAATGATGGAGGTAGAGCACTGTTTGGACTAGGGGCCCATCTCGGGTTACCGAATTCAGATAAACTCCGAATGCCATTCATTCATATCCGGGAGTCAGACTGTGAGTGATAAGATCCATAGTCGAAAGGGAAACAGCCCAGACCACCAGCTAAGGTCCCAAAATATATGTTAAGTGGAAAAGGATGTGGGGTTGCACAGACAACTAGGATGTTGGCTCAGAAGCAGCCACCATTTAAAGAGTGCGTAATAGCTCACTAGTCGAGTGACCCTGCGCCGAAAATGTACCGGGGCTAAACATATTACCGAAGCTGTGGATAACACCTATGGTGTTATGGTAGGAGAGCGTTCTAAGGGCGTTGAAGGTAGATCGTGAGGACTACTGGAGCGCTTAGAAGTGAGAATGCCGGTATGAGTAGCGAAAGACAGGTGAGAATCCTGTCCACCGAATGACTAAGGTTTCCTGGGGAAGGCTCGTCCGCCCAGGGTTAGTCGGGACCTAAGCCGAGGCCGAAAGGCGTAGGCGATGGATAACAGGTTGATATTCCTGTACCCGTTGTTTTTGTTTGAGCAATGGAGGGACGCAGGAGGCTAAGGAAAGCAGACGATTGGAAATGTCTGTCCAAGCAGTAAGTCTTAGGTTGAGTCAAATGCTTAATCTTTTAAGGACAAGCTGTGATGGGGAGGGAAATAATAGTACCGAAGTTCCTGATGTCACACTGCCAAGAAAAGCTTCTAGTGAGAAAACAATGGCCCGTACCGCAAACCGACACAGGTAGTCGAGGAGAGAATCCTAAGGTGAGCGAGAGAACTCTCGTTAAGGAACTCGGCAAAATGACCCCGTAACTTCGGGAGAAGGGGTGCTGATCGTCAGATCAGCCGCAGTGAATAGGCCCAAGCGACTGTTTATCAAAAACACAGGTCTCTGCAAAATCGTAAGATGAAGTATAGGGGCTGACG